>CAYNDB010000016.1:0-30028 GCA_964395915.1 uncultured Nitrospinota bacterium
GTCGTCCGTGTTCTGGTCTTTCGCGATTGCGAAAACACCGTCTCCTACGAAAGCCACGGAAAGGTCTTGCTCGTAAGCGGCCATGATAAGGATGGTCTCCAACCCTTCATAGCTATAGATAGAGCCGTGTGGCGCCTTGCGCATCACGAACATTATTTTTTGTACGTTCTCGTTTTCTTCTTCTGTTATTTCTTCAGACATTGTAAAACCCCGATGTTTTAACCAAACGTTACGAGACGATCCGCCCCGATGGTCATATCCGTTAATTGGCCGAGACCGGAAATCCTGGTCCCTTCCACGATGTGGTCGTCCCGTATCCCACGGCGTTTGGACGCGGCGATGCACGCGACAATATCGACTCCCCCCTTGCCAAGCTCGCCCCATCTTTTTTGTATATTACGGTCGTCCGAAGGCGGGTCGGCCATGTCGCTCACGTTCGAAACACCGTCATGATAGAAGAAGACTCCGATTATCTCATGTCCTTTAGCCTGCGCCGCCTTGATGAAATGATAGGCCGAATCGGCCGCCTGATGGTTGTATGGCCCTTCTAGCACCTGAACAGCTAATTTCATTACTATCCTTTCTCAGACTTTAGATAATGCAATGATTAACAAATGTCAAAATGAATTATATATAAAGCAATATGCGGGCTTTAGTTTTAACAAACATTCGTTATTTCAAATAGATATAAAATATAGATGTAAAATATAGAGGAAAGATTCAGAAAAATAACCTGAAACGCCATTTTTTGTTGAGACCATTCGCATAACCTTTTGTCACGCAAACTCGGGGAAATATAAGGCCGCCATTCTGAGGAGCTACTTTTCTGACGTCAGACAAAGGCTTTTGGTTGATTTGTTAATCCAGAGAGGCGGCATGATAGATCATATTGTTTTCATCCACGCACACGGCGTAGGTTCCATCGCTTTCTCAAGTGGATTCACCGAACCGCTCTTCTATATGTGTTTCGCGGCCTTCTTTCTTGCAGGCGGGGCATAGCCCGTCACCAGCAAGATATGACATTTTGAGAGCTTCCTGGTCAGAGGCGTTCGTGCCCCAGATAATTGGCCGATATTTAGTTTCGCATTTCATCTTTTTATGTATACCTACTTTTTATGTGTTCGTAAAAGTATTTTATTCATTTTTCGTTTGCGGGTTCCGGCGACCTTGCATTTGCACGGTCTGCCATTCTCAGGGTCACAGCAAAGCTCCCTCGTCTTTCTGTTATCGGAAGATAAAATCCGTCGCTTTACTTTAAGTGTCGGTTTCCCGTTATTCAATTGAGACGAAAGTTTGATATCAGGCATTTAACATTTCTCTTTTATATCTATAAAACTTCGATTTTCATTATACTATTTTATTTGTGTGAGAGCATCTGTTCCACACCATTTGCCACAGTGCGATTAACTTTTCGGGCAAGCTTAATAAAATCGGTGGCCCATGTGGGCGCCCCGCAATAGTGATGGTGCGCGTAGGAGGCCAAAACATTTTTGTATAACATTCCGTCTTTTCCTTCGGCAATTCCGGCGCCCCGTGTGACATTCCACGCGTATTTTATATCGGGGCTTATATTTACAGCCTTTGAATGGTGGAACTCATGACAGTGAACCTCGCCTTTTGGCGAATGCCAGCCGCACTGGCCTGTCGATTCAAGATTCATATACCCCAGCCCCATTGGCTTTTTCGTCATTTCGATGTCACACGGCAAGGCGCCGACCATATCTCTTTTCTCACCTTTCCATGAGATCGACCGCGCAAGATACATCATGCCGCCGCACTCGGCGTATACAGGCAATCCGTTTTCGATCTCGGTTTTGACCTGATTCCTCAAAGCCTTGTTTTGTTCAAGTTTGTCCATGAACACCTCAGGAAAGCCGCCGCCTATATACAAGGCGTTCACTTCCGGAAGTTTATTATCTGAAACAGGGCTGAAAGGGATAAGCTCCGCGCCGCCCTCATCGAGCGCATCAAGGTTTTCCGGATAATAGAAATTAAACGCATGATCCATGGCAACGCCAATTTTCAAGGTGTGAACATCGCTATTTCTGTGGCACGGCTCCACTTCCGGCAATGGCTCAACTTGCCTGGCGATTTCCAGCAACCTGTCCATATTGCAATTACTGTTAATGGTTTCACCGATAACACCGATCTTTTTTGTCAGCGAAGGGTCTTCCTTGATCGGCACCAACCCCAGATGCCTCTCCAGCAGTCCTATTTCCTCCGGTAATTTAGGGATCACTCCCAGGATTTCCATTCCGATATATTTGTCAATCGCCTGCCTGAGTTTTGACTCATGCCTCGAACTTCCAACCTTGTTAAGTATCACTCCAGCGATATTAAGGTTTGGGTCGAATCGTGTATAACCAAAAAGTAATGCGGCGATTCCTCGGTTCATGCGTGATGCGTCCACCACCAAAATTACAGGAGCTTCAAGCAGATGCGCCAGCCCGGCGGTGCTGTCCACTCCATCCAGGCGCAGGCCGTCAAAAAGCCCGAGATTCCCCTCGATTACAGATAGTTCCGCGCCTTCCGAGGCGGATTGAAAGGCGCGCAGGATGTTTTCATCTCCCATCATGTGGAAATCGAGATTTCTACAATCCCTTCTGCTTGCGGCGGTCATCCACATGGGGTCGATATAGTCCGGCCCTTTCTTAAATGATTGAATTATCAAGTCATGTTTATAGAAAGCGTCACACAGACCGAGTGAAACAGTTGTTTTCCCGGCGCTACGATGGGGGCCTGCGATAATCAGTCTTGGGATATTGAACACTTTACCTGCCTGTTGTAAATAATGGATTGAAATACCATTTAAAACATAATATTACAGCATTTGGATGATTCGCCGCCAATCTCGATTCACCATGTGTAAAATTTGGTGGGGAAATATTGTCTGAGTGTGATAAAAATATTATACCAATTATCGCTTTATGGTTGGCCGCTGATTCTTTAGAATCGTTTTGCTAAAATGATCATCAAATAGCGGCATATGAGCTTTTTCGCCCAAATTGTGGCGGATCGGTTTTTGTCGGCAATTCTTTCTGCCTTAAGCTCAAATATAGCTGGTTTTTTTTGGTGGACGGTACCGGATACAAAAGCTGAGGAATCGGCTTTGTAAGATATTTAACAGATCGATATTTTTATTGACGGGATGTGGAGTATAACAAAGCGGAAGTGCGCAGGATCGGCGCTGTCTCTTCCGTTACTTCACAGGTAATTTGCTGAGGGAGGTTTTATATGTCCGATTCTACTACGGTGACTCCTCTATTGGATGAGCTTGAAAATGGCGCTTGGCCCAGTTTCGTAACCGAAATGAAAAAAATGGCTGTTCGTAAACCAATGGTTAAGGATTTACTGAATCAGCTGGAACACTCCTACCGGGACAGGGTTGGCTACTGGAAACATGGCGGCCTCGTCGGCGTCACAGGTTATGGAGCCGGTGTCATAGGGCGATATTCCGCTAAAGCTGCGGAATATCCCGATGTGGCGCAGTTTCATACGATGAGGATCAACATGCCGGCCGGATGGTTTTATACGTCGGACGCAATCCGACAGCTTTGCGATATCTGGGACAAACACGGCTCTGGCCTCACCAATATGCATGGCACTACAGGCGATATTATTTTCCTAGGAGCCACTACCGAGGCTCTTGAACCATGTTTCCAGGAGCTTACTCATGCTGGATGGGATCTTGGCGGCTCTGGTTCGGCGGTTCGCACACCGTCGACATGCGTTGGCCCCGCAAGGTGTGAATGGTCTTGTTTCGACACGTTGGACATGTGCTACAACATCACCATGGAACATCAGGACAACATGCATCGCCCCGCTTTCCCTTATAAATTCAAATTCAAATTCTCAGGATGCGCAAATGACTGCACCGCATCAATCGCCCGCTCCGACCTGTCCGTTATAGGAACCTGGAGAGACGAGATTCAGATTGATCAGGATGCGGTTAAAGAATATCTCGACAACGGCAAGAACATCAAAGGCGAAGTCGTTAAGATGTGTCCTACCCGTTGTATCGAGCTTGAGGGGGACAAGATCGTTATAGAAGACGCTGAATGCACCAAGTGCATGCACTGCATAAACGTCCTTCCAAAAGCTCTTCGCCCTGGTAAGGATCGTGGAGCCACGATACTAATCGGCGGCAAAGCCCCGATTGTCGAAGGAGCGTTGCTCTCCTCGGTTCTTGTGCCGTTCATTAAACTTGAGGCCCCTTACACTGAGTTCCATGAAATCGTTGAAAGAATCATAGAATTCTGGGACGAGCACGGGATGAACCGTGAACGTGTAGGTGAGCTTATCCAGCGTGTTGGATTCGGCAATTTTATTGAAGAGATCGAAATTGACCCGGTCCCCGAGATGGTAAAGGCTCCGCGCGACAATCCATACGTCTTCTACGATGAATATTTTGAGGAAGGCGACGAGGATGACGAGGATGAGGATGACGAGTAAAATCTCGTTTTATCTGAATAACATAAAACTCTCCGTCGGATAGTTTGGCGGGGTTAAGAATAACGAACTAAATAAGGTTAAATAATATGGCTGACGCTCCTGCGAAACAAGAGAGAATTACGGATATCGGGCCGCCTCACTATAAGAAATTTCTGCCGCCCGTTATTAAGGAAAACTATGGCAAATGGCTTTGGCACGACATCCCAAGGCCTGGCGTTCTCGTGCATTGCGCTGAATCAGGCGCAAAGATTTGGACTGTTCGCGCCGGCACGGCAAGGCTGCTGAGTGTAGACACCTTGCGTGAATACGCCGAGATCGCTGATAAATATTGCGACGGGCATCTGCGTTTTACAAGCCGTAACAACGTCGAATTCCTTACCAGCAAAGAAGAAAACGTAGCTCCGATGATTGAAGAGCTTGAGTCTAAAGGTCATCCTGTGGGCGGCACGGCCAACTCCATAAGCTCAATCGTCCATACCCAAGGCTGGGTCCACTGCCATACATCCGCCACCGACGCTTCCGGCGTGGTCAAGGCGGTCATGGATGAGGTGATCGACCATTTCAGGAGTCACAAGCTTCCGAACAGGGTACGCATAGCTTTAGCGTGTTGCCTCAATATGTGCGGCGCCGTTCATTGTTCCGATATAGCAATACTCGGAATTCACCGCAGGCCGCCTCATGTGAACGATGAAAATCTTAAAAACCTTTGCGAGATCCCGACTACTATCGCCTCATGTCCAACAGCGGCGATCAAGCCGGTTACTGTCGACGGCAAACCGTCTGTCGAGGTTGACGAAGACAAGTGCATGTATTGCGGAAACTGTTACACGACATGTCCCGCCATGCCGATATCCGATCCATTAAACGACGGACTATCCATTTGGGTAGGTGGAAAGGTGTCCAGCGCCAGGTCCATGCCGACCTTTTCGAAGCTTGCGATACCGTTCCTGCCGAACAATCCGCCACGCTGGCCCGAGACGGTGGAAGCGGTTGTGAATATCCTTGAAACATATGCCAAGGGCGCCAAGGACTGGGAGCGTGTTGGTGAGTGGATAGAGCGTATCGGGTGGCCCAGGTTCTTCAGGGAAACCGGTATTGAATTTACCAAGTACCATATAGACGATTTCAAAGGCTCCGCGCGCACTTTGATGAACTCACCCGCTTTCAAGCGGTGACGCTCTGATATTTGTTTATTACGGGGGGGCGTTATTGACGCTCCCCGGCTTTAAGTTAAACTGGAAAAGTGTTAGGAGGAACATGGCAGACGCGCCGACAATAGATCAGTTAGCCGACGATATTTTCGATATCCTGAAAATGACAGCGGGAAAAAAGAAATTAAAGGCTGGCGACCTGACAAAAGAAATGATTAAAAAATATGGCGATGTCGTAAACAAAAAAATGTGCAAGGAGGCCATAAGAAAGAATATGGACTCTGGTAGAACTATTTACGAATATTTCGGCGGAAGCTTCATCGGCTTGCCGCGGGAAGAAGGCGCCTCTAAGTAACGACGTAGACCACGAAGGTCTGTGTTTGTCTTGTTTTCCACTGGAGACGTTTGGTGGCGGGCGGGCGCGTTTGGGTTAGTGTGGATTTTCTATTCTCCATAAACGTTTATGTATGGGGCTGGCTTTCTACTTAAAGTTTGCAAGGGGTTTGGGTGTCAAAAAATTCAGGCATATTGGCTGTAGTGGTCTTTCTTATCATTCTGGCCTTTCCGTTTTTTTATAATGCGTTAAGCGGCGGGTTAGGGAGCGGAGCGGTGGCCGAGCCAAAACTTAAGATCACTAAAAAAGGCGACTGTATCCGGGAAACAGAATGGATGCGCCACAACCACATGAAACTGCTTATGCACACGCGTGACGATGTTGTGCGGAGGGGTATTCGAAAGGCGAACGAGGGCATACAGGGTTGCCGGTCGTGCCACGAAAAACGAGGCGAGTTCTGCGACAAATGTCACGAATACGTAGGAGTGGACCCGGAATGCTGGAACTGTCATAACTATCCAACCTGAAAAAAATAATTATGAGTATAGATAGACGAGACTTCTTGCTTATAGGCACAGTGATGACCGCTGGCACGTTTGTGTCCGCCGGTCTGCCCGCATTATCGAACGCTGCGATAAATGGGGAAGCTCCTTCCGCCAAAGGGAAAAACCAATGGGGCATGGTCATCGATATCAGCAAATGCGATCCGGATTGCAACGCCTGTGTTAAGGCTTGCGACAAGGAAAATAATATTCGTCATTTCCCGGAGCCGGAGCTTGATATCCACTGGATTCGTCAGATCAAGTTTAAGCAACGCGGAGTCAAAGACGCCGAAGAGCGATCGCTTCCCGCTATGTGCTTTCATTGCGAGAACCCGCCATGCGCTCATGTCTGTCCGGTGGCGGCCACTTTTAAACGAGACGACGGGATAGTGCTTGTCGACAAACATCGTTGCATTGGTTGCCGCTATTGCATGATCGCCTGTCCATACAAGGCGAGGTCATTTGTCTCCAAACATGTGGAGCATCAACCGGGGGATAACATGGACGTGCCGTTAAGAATGCATGGTGTGGTGGAGAAATGTACCTTCTGTGTGCACAGAGTAGATAAAGGGCTTGAGCCCGCGTGTGTTGAAGCGTGTAAAAAAGATGGTGGTGGTGGAATGGTTTTTGGAGATTTCAGCGATGAGAACAGCGAAATATCCAGGGCGGTACGTTCCAGCAAGGCCCAGCAGCTTCGCGCGGATCTCGGGACAAACCCGCGTGTGTTCTACCTGGGGGTGTAAATGAAAACCAAATTCACGAAAATCGAGGGCCGGTCATCCCAATACTATAAATTTATGGTCATTTCCGCGCTGGTCGCCTCTATGGCGCCGTTATCGGCTCTTTATATGTTTTTGAACGGACATCATGTGACCGGCATGACCAACCAGGTTCCATGGGGGATGCCTATTGTGATGGCGGTCTATCTTATCGGTGTGTCGGCAGGGTCGCTGGTGCTCTCGGCCATGTCGTCGGTTTTCGGCAAGGTGGAGTACAAGCCGTTTGCCAGGATTGCGGCGCTTATGGCGGTGCTTCTTATTGTGGCGGGTCTTATGGCTATCATTTTGGACTGGGGGCGGCCAGACCGTATTCTGGTTCCTTTCTTCCATTTCCAGCCCAGGTCGATGTTCTCCTTGAACGCTATTTTGTACAACAGTTACATGGCCGTATGTCTTGTATACCTCTGGGCCATGTTCAACGATAAAAAACATCTGATAAAAATCCTTGGGCTTATGGCGGTGTTCATCGCTATTGGTGTGCATTCCGGCACGGGCGCCATATTCGGTTTCGTTTATGTTCGTGAGCTTTACAATTCACCCTTGCTGGCGCCAAGCTTTATCGCGGCGGCGCTATCTTCCGGCACGGCGCTTATGATTCTTGTCCTCATTTACACGTTCCGCGCAACCGGAAGGTATATTGACGAAAGGCTTATCCATGCCCTTGCGTCCCTTATGGGTGTATTTATCCTTGTAGTCATGTATTTTCTTTTCATAGAGAACGTTACAAGGTCATATGCCCCAAAAAACTATGAGGCGGCTTCGTTCCTTTTGTTGCATGGTGGGAAAATCTCGATATATTTCTGGGTCGGCCTTGTCCTTTGCGGGCTTGTCATTCCACTAATTATTGTGTTTAACCGGTCTACCGGAAAATCGCTGAAATGGATTATGGCCGCTTCATGGCTCCAGCTTATCGGCGTTCTTTTCGAAAGATATATTATTGTCATCCCTGCGCAATTAATGCCGCTGGAACTGTTTCCGGATAAAGAGATAACAAGTGTTTTTCTTGACGGGCAGTTTGCCGAATATAGCGTATCGCTTGTTGAAATTTTATTTTCAGTGGGTTTATTCGGTGTAGTGGCGTTTGGTTTTGGGCTGGCTATAAAGCTGTGGGCTATGTTGCCCACCGAAGCGCGCCATCTTGAGCCAGTGGAAGAAGTCAAAGAAGAGGTCATCGAAAGCGCCGAAGAGATCACCGAAAGCGCCTCCAAAGAACCCGCAAGCTAAATTTTCTTCATTTTTTTTTCAACTTTCATACAATCGAGTTATCCACAGCTTTCACCAATTTGGTATAAATTTTGTTGGTAACGGTATGACTGATATCTATTTCATAATACAGGGGTAAGGTGGGATAATTCCCCCTTTTTTATGGAGGTTATAAGGATATAACTCGTTAATTATATGTGTGTTTTGGAACTTTTCGCTGTCCAGCTCCCCACCTCTTTATTCTTGCTTTAGGAAGATAATTGGTTTATATTTCGTCACATTTAGATATCTCACTAGCGTGGTAACAGCGTTCGGTTCTTGCAAACTTTCTTACAGGGGGTTGGTGATATCTTACAAGATCTAAACGATTCTGGTGTCTTCTCGGGGGGGGCATCTCTGCCGGAGTTTAGGAAAACAGTCAAGTTCAACGATCTTAGGGGCACGTCCGTACCGCGAGTGTCTTCGATCGTTATCAGCATTCTACAGCCAACAATTTTTATTTCACATCCAAAAACTTTTTAAGGAGGAGTAATAATGGCAGATGCGACAACAGGTGTTCTAAGTAAGGGGCTAGAGGATGATGAGGCGGCTTCCTCGCTTGCCAATCCAGAAGAGTGGGAAGACTGGGAAAGCAAGCTGGTCATGTACAGTCTGACGATCGGAATAGGCTTGCTGGTTGTTCTTGGCGCCATCATCAACTTCACAATACTTTAGCGAATAGAAAGCTGGGGTATATGGGCATGGAAACTGAATTGGAAACTATCCTTACTGATGATGGTGAAAACTGGACAGTTCGAACCGATAACCTAACCGCAAGTGGCCGCACAATGGACGAGCTTGATAACGATCTTAAGCGTGTTCTGAACGAGAGTGGTCAATTTGATAAAGGGTCTAGTGTCAAAGTGTTCATGAGATATGATTTTTCCAATCTGCCTACGTGGTTCCGTCAGTACCAGTATCATTATTTCAATCGCTCTGTAACGATTGATCTATAACGGGTTTAGGGAATGAGGCTTTCGGGAAATATATAAGTGAAACAAGACAAGGGAGGCATTATATGAATGGGGTTAACAGGAAGTGGACAGATGGAATGGCCACATCCGAAGATTGGTGGGCGGTCTGGCTTGGACTGATAATGTTTGTCGGCGGATTCCTTTCTATCTGGGGTGTGGATGCGGTTGGCTGGATGGCCAAAACCAAGGGTTGGCTTGATCCGGGCTGGAAACATTGGGTGAAACCCGCCAGCAAAGGTTGGAAAAGTATAGGCCCATTAGGGTCTTTCCTGATGACGTATGGAGTCTTTACAGTTTTCGTTTGCATAGGCGCCTTTTTCATGAAACTGGACATGAAAAAGTTTTTTATTGGTTGGACCTGTATATTCTTTATCACATGGGGATCGTGGATCGCCGGTCATAACGGTCACTTCAAATTCCATAAAACGATTCAGTCGAGCCAACAGCCTGAAATCTGGGGCGATGACGTATATTGCGCCACCAAAGTTCACAAATGTAGTAAAAAGCTTAATAAAGCGCTCAAGAAGATGGGGGTCGATGTCGCAGCTGGACAGGCGCCGACCGCTGAGCAAGCCTCCGCCGCCGTGGATAAAGTTAAAAAAGCGGTGAGGATGTCCTGGGGCTTGCAACTTGGTGGAGGTTTCTCCTACATGTTGTCCCTTGCGGTTGGTTTATTTATAGGGAACTTTATGAAAGGGTTCGCCGGATTCCTCAGGGAGGCCGCCAAACCTGAATGGTATATCAAGACCGCTATTGTGTATTTGGGTATCAAGATAGGTATGATGTCCATGAAAGCGGCCGGGTTCATGTTTGAACTTGCGATAGCCGGTATGTGCGCGACCATCGTGGCCTACATGATTTTCTGGCCGATTGTTTACGCATTGGGCAGGAAGGCGTTTGCCCTGCCACGCGGGGCTTCCGCTGTTATGGCTTCCGGTATTTCGATCTGCGGCGTTTCCGCGGCGATCGCTACCGCAGGCGCCATTCGCGCCAAAGCGGTTCTACCGGTCATGGTGTCGATGCTGATTGTTGTTTTCGCCATGTTCGAGCTGATCGTTCTTCCAGGTTTATATGTTTCGATTAATCCCGGCGATCCTATAGTCAACGGCGCCGCCATGGGTTTGACAGTAAAAACAGACGGCGCGGACGCCGCCGCCGGAGCTATTCTGGACGAGCTTGAGCGCGCCTGGGCTCAGAAGCAGGGAATCCAGTGGGAAGAGGGTTCGATTCTGGCCGCCGCTGTGATGACCAAGATCTGGATCGATATGTTCATCGGGGTGTGGGCGTTTGTCCTCGCCATAATATGGGTGTATAAGGTCGAGCGCAAGCCGGGCCAGAGTCAGGTTCCTGTTTCAGAGATATGGTTCAGGTTCCCGAAATTCGTGCTCGGCTATTTCTTCTGCTGGTTCGCATATGTCGCCATCGCGGTGTTCCTGCCAGAGATTATCAAGCCTGCTATGCATGGCGCGAAGATAGTGCAGAGCCCGATGCGGAAAATGATGTTCATGCTCTGTTTCGTGAGTATCGGTGTCATCACGGACTTCAGCAAGCTTAAAGGTATGGGCAAGTTGACGTTGCTGTACGCGATTGCGCTGTTCCTGATTATCGCGCCGATAGCGTATCTTGTAGCATGGATATTCCATCATGGCATGATGCCGCCGCTCGCTACTCCATAGGAGTCGACTATCCGATTATGATGGTGTGATTTAGTTGAATTTATGGGCCGGGTTTTAAAACCCGGCCCTTTTTTTGTTCATTTGGGTATCTAGCGTTTACCAGGCGAGATGAGCATGACGTCACAAGGAGCGTTCTTTATTACTTTCGACGCTATATTCGCTGTGAAAATATCTAATACGCCATGTTTGTGATGTGTTCCAAGTAAAATAATATCAGCGTTCCACTCTTTGGAGTATTTCAGGATAAGGTCCGCCGGGTCGCCGGTCGCAACGTGGATCGAGTGTGGAATATCGTTGTCGGCAAACCATTTTGTATAACTCTCGATATTGGCGCGGTGCTCCGCTTTTTTTTCCTCTATTTCTTTTTCCAGGCGCTCTGGAGGCATAAGGTTTACCTCCCCGGACCCTATCTCGGCGCTAATCGAGAAAACCCCAAGGAAAGTAAGATGAATCCCCGGAACTTGTGATAGCGCGGCGGCGGCCTTACGGATAGCGTCCGCTGGCTGTTCATACCATTCGTGGTTTATCGGGGGAGTCGCCACAAGAATTTGACTGTATTCTGATTTCATTGTGCTTTTATATCCAGTTTTTTGGGTAATGCCGGTCGTCCGACATGTTGTTAACAACCAGCGCGACTATAAGTAGTATCACCGCCCCCAGGAAAACAGGGTAGAAAATAAAAGTCCAGCCCTGTTCTGAGTTCACTGCGATTAGCGCGGTGGCCCCTCCCGGCGGATGAAGCGTTTTTGTCATAAGCATCAGGACGATAGCCCCGGAGACCGCCAACGCAATAGAAAAATCGGTTTTGCCAAGAGCTTGATATATGGCGACAGCCAGAATGGCGGAGATCACATGACCTCCTATAAGGTTTCTCGGCTGGGAAAGCGGAGCTTCGATAGCGGAATAGAGTAACACGGCAGACGCGCCAAAAGATCCTATCATCATCGGAACACCGCTCCGGTAAGTAATTGCGGCTACTATATATATACCGGTAAAACTTCCCACCCACGACCAGAAAATATAGTTGCTATTAACCCGGGGAGGCGCCATGGCGCCCTGTCCCTTAAACTTCTCAAGGTATTCTAATAATTTGTTTTTATTGTTGTTCAATAAATAAAGCCCTTTCAGCTAGATATCTTACCTTGGCTCCAAAACGAAAATTAAAATAAAGAACTTGTTGCATAACATTATCTTTTTAGCAATGATAATGCAACAAGTGGATCGCGCTAGGTAAAGATTAATATTAAAGAATCCAATTTTAACATTCGGCATCTATTTAACTTATGGGGGAGGGCGTCCAAAGCGGTCCGAGCGTTCCTTCGTATATCCTTGCTTTATGAATAACCGCGTTTAGGGTATTCCTTCTCGCTTTTGGATCAGAACAGATTAATTTATTGCTGGAGGCTAGTTTAAATGGCTATCGAATTGAATGGTGTCACTTACGAAACCGATGAGGACGGTTATCTTTTAAATCTTGACCAGTGGAACAAGGATGTGGCCGCTTATCTTGCCGAGGAAGAGGGCGTTGCAATGTCGGACGCGCATTGGGAGGTTGTCAATTTTCTTCGTGAGTACTACGACGAGTATAAAATCGCTCCGATGATTCGTATACTTACAAAGGCTATCGGAAAGAAATTGGGCAAGGAAAAGGGTAATACGAAATACCTTTACGAGCTGTATCCTGGCGGACCAGCCAAGCAGGCTTGTAAGATAGCCGGGCTTCCGAAACCGACCGGTTGCGTATAATACTCGACTAATTTACATTTGCCATTTCCGCGTAAGCGGCGATGCGCTGGGGGGCGGTTTTACCCGTTAGGCGCTTTTCGCCGTTTCGGATCTCTAATATATATTTGGGAGCATACGGAACTATATGGGTGGTTTGTCCGCATTGTCGTTGATATTCACATTGTTGTGTTATGTCGCCTTCACTGTTTTTCTGGTAGGTTTTATCAGGAAAGTGTATAGATACGCCACCGTCCCTTCTCCTCTTAAGATACCCACGACCCCGGCTCCGGTTACAAAAGGCGGAGTCGCCCTCAGGATGGCTGGAGAAGTGTTTTTCTTTACCAGTCTTTTCAAGGGGAACAAATGGACATGGCTTGGAGGATATATTTTCCATATAACACTTGCGCTGGTTATCATTAGGCATCTTCGATATTTTCTTGTCCCTGTGCCTGAACTTGTGGAGCATGTCGGCCCACCGGGGGTATGGGCGGGGGTGATACTTGTAGGCGCCGCGGGATACCTTTTTGTACGAAGAATAGCTGTGGACAGGACAAAATATATAAGCTCCGGGGCTGATTACTTTGCGTTGGCGCTAATAGCTTTAATCGCGATTTCCGGTCTTACGATGAAATTTGTTTTCAGGACCGATATTGTCGACGTTAAAGCTTTTATGATGGGTCTTGTCACCTTTTCTCCGGTCAACATGCCTGCCGACCCAATATTTATTTTCCATCTTTTTATGGTAATTGTTCTTTTAATATATTTTCCCTTCTCGAAGCTGATGCACGCGGGCGGGATTTTCTTTTCTCCAACAAGAACCCAGGTGGACGACTGCAGGGAGAAGAGACATGTCAATCCGTGGGCGACCTGACGCTATCGGAATTTTGAATAGAGTGGGAAATTGGCTGATATAAAAACAGAAAAACTGACAGGCGAAATAAAGATACCGAAGATAGACCCGTCCTGCGCTCTTGCGGACAGGTCCAACCCGGCAAAAGAGGAACACAATACATATCTTGGCTTTCCCGGCTCCAAGGTTGAAAACTGGCAGGAAAAAGCTGTCGAGAAAATGGGCGACCTGCTGGGTAAATATAAATCTCTTCAGTTATTTCTCGATATATGCGTCAAATGCGGCTCGTGCACAGACAAGTGCCACTACTTCCTTGGCACCAAAGACCCGAACAACATGCCTGTCGCCCGTCAGGAGTTTTTACGCAAAGTGTATCGGAAAAATTTCACTGTAGGTGGAAAGCTGTTTCCGGGCATGTCCCGCGCCGAAGACCTGACCGAAGATGTTTTGGATGAATGGTGGAACTACTATCATCAATGCTCGCAATGTCGCCGTTGCTCGGTATTCTGCCCATACGGAATCGATACGGCGGAAATATCTATGGCGGCGCGAGAGATCATGGACAGTATTGGTGTCGGTCAAAAATATTGCAACGAAATCCTCGGCAAGGTTCTGGACGTCGGTAACAACCTTGGGCTGCAGAAACCGGCGCTCGCCAACACTCTTGAGTTTTTGGAAGAGGACGTCGAAGAAGAGGACGGGGTGGCCGTCAAATTTCCTCTTGACCAGAAGGACGTAGACGTTTTGCTGATCGCGCCTTCGGCGGATTTTTTCAGCTCACCGCATATTGAAGGTTTCACGGGATACGCCAAGGTTTTTCACGAGGCGGGAATTTCCTGGACCGTAAGCTCGCACGCTTCTGAATTTGCCAACTTCGGCATGTTTATAGGCAGTTTCGACACAATGAAAAATGTGGCGATGCGGATAAGAGAGGCCGCCGAGGAGCTTAATGTGAAAAGAATTATCGTGGGCGAGTGCGGCCATGCATGGCGTGTGGGCTACAGTTTCTGGAACACTCTCATCGGCCCGTTCGATTTCCTTGATCCTAAGTATAGAACCCCAACGCATATATGCGAGTTTACCCTCGATCTTATCAAGAGAGATGGGCTGAAACTCGATAAAACAGCCAACGACGATCTGGTAGTGACGTTTCATGATTCATGTAATGTAGCGAGAGGATCGCGAATGGGCGATATGCCGGGTGGCCAGTTTGAAATACCAAGAGATGTGCTAAAAGCTGTGTGTAACAATTTCGTCGAAATGCATGAAGATACGATCCGGGAAGTTACATATTGTTGTGGCGGCGGTGGAGGATTGCTGACCGACGAGCTTATGGATTTGCGTGTGAAAGGCGTCATGCCAAGGGCGCAAGCGTTGCACGAAGTTATGGAGGATAACGGGGTTACCACTATGGCGATGATCTGCGCAATATGTAAGGCTCAATTTACCAAGGTGTTACCAAAATACGGCATTGATATGGACGTTGTTGCCAGTGTCCATCAGCTTGTGGCTAACGCGATAGTTCATAAGGTTGGGGTATAAATCCTCTGGCATAGGCCTGACGGCGTTTGATTCGAATCATATATGTATTGAGGGCATCTAACTAGTAGTGGGTTGGGCGCTCCAAAGGGGCGGATTTCGATCATCCCTTACTTTAGATATCAAAATATTGGGACACGATAATCGTATGTTCCTGGAAGATTGATAGGAGAACTTTTTATGGTTTTGAAAGTTAAGAAGAAAAAGAAGAAAAAAGGATTTGCCTCCAAGTCCAGCAGTGGCGGAGGATCGGATCTGCGTCCCAAATATTCCGGTAAAACACCACCATGCCAGACGTCATGTCCAAGCGCGGAGCCGATCAGAACGTATCTGCGCAACCTCGCTGATGGCGATTCACCAGACGAGGCCTGGTATGGTCTTACAGATAAAAATCCTATTCCGGCGATCATGGGCCGAATATGCCCTCATCCGTGTGAGGATGGATGTAACAGGCAACATAAAGATGGCTCTGTCGCTATCAACAACGTGGAGCGCTGGATTGGCGACCATGGGATAAAAAATAACCTGAAGCTGAAAAAACTGACCGAGGAGAGCCATGCGGAGAAAGTTGCTGTTATTGGCGCAGGCCCTGCCGGCATTTCCGCTGCATATCAATTGGCCCGCCGTGGCTATGGGGTCACCTTGTTCGAACAGTTTGACGAGCCGGGCGGCATGCTCCGCTACGGTATCCCAAGTTATCGTCTTCCGAGGGATATCATCAAGGCGGAGATCGACAGAATCCTTGACGTTGGTGTTGAGCTTAAAACAAATTGTAAAATCGGCCGCGATATAAGCTGGGACCAGATCAAATCCGACTACAACGCAGTGTTCCTTGGCATAGGCGCGCATAGCGGCAAGGCGCTCGGCATCCCTGGCGAGGACGCTTCTAATGTATATTCAGGAGCAACCTATCTTAACAAGCTCAACCAGGGCGAAACGATTGATATTGGCGATAACGTAGTTGTCATCGGTGGTGGCGACACGGCCATAGATTGTTCGCGAACATCTTGGAGGCTGGGAGCCAACGTAACCCTGGCGTACCGCCGCACGCGTAACGAAATGCCGGCGATATCTCACGAGATTGATGAAGCTTTAAAAGAAGATATCAAGCTTGAAGAATTAGTCGCTCCGGTGGAAATCATTTCCAATGGCGACGGCAAGGCGAAAGCGGTCAAAATGATCCGTATGGAGCTTGGCGAGCCGGACGATTCCGGCAGAAGGCGTCCGCAACCTGTTGAAGGGTCGGAGTTTGAAATGCCTTGCACGGCTGTTATATCCGCCGTGTCGCAGAAGCCGGATTATGAAGGAATGGACCAGTTCTCCAACAAGTGGGGCTGGATAGACGTTAACGAAAACTTCGAAACGTCCGAGAAAGGCGTGTTTGCCGCTGGCGACGCGGCTAGCGAGCTTGGCCTTGTCACAGAAGCTGTCGGCAACGGGCGCAAAGCGGCGATGAATATCATCTCCTATATCCGTGGCGAGGAGTATAAGAAGGAAGATGCTGGCAAGGTCGTCTACCACGATAAAATGATGCTCGACTGGTATAAGCCGCTGGAACGCAACGAGTTTACGACATTGCCGGTCGAAGAGCGCCGGAGCTGGAAAGAAGTCAACCAGACCTTGACCGACGAGCAGGCAATAGCCGAAGGTACGCGATGTATGAGCTGCGGAGCATGTTTCGACTGCGAAAACTGCTGGATGTATTGTCAGGATAACGCGGTTATCAAAAATGGCCCGAAAGACTATGAGTTTAAGTTGGAAAACTGCATCGGATGCAAAAAATGTGCAGAGAACTGCCCTTGTTATTATATTGATATGCTGTAGCCGTTACAGTATTTACGCATATACGACACCCGGTCGGTTCTGGCCGGGTGTTTTTTATTTAGCCTGCTAACAATTTACCTGTTGAATTTATCAAGCAAACAAATATAATCATATCTGTTTAGTGATAATGAGAATGATAACCAATATTATCGTGTCGAATTGTGGAATTTGAAAAGAAAAAGAAAAATGTAGTCATTTTAGGCGCAGGGCTGGCTGGTCTATCCGCCGCATGGAAACTTTCGAAGCTTACTGATCGAAATATCATCGTCCTTGAAAAAGACGCGCATGTAGGAGGGTTGGCGTCGACAGTTAACTTTGATGGCTGGCGGATGGATTTAGGATCGCACAGGATACATCCCCAATATTTTCCTGAAATACTAACTCTTATACGAGAGTTGATTGGCCAAGACCTTATTACAAAACCTCGCAAAGGCCGTCTCATTCTTAAAGGCAAACTCGTTGAATATCCGCCATCGTTCGGCGAGCTTTTAAAGGCTGTTGGCCCGTACGATTTTTTGCGTTGCGCCTTTTCTTTTATCGGTCGCCGCAAAAATTTTCTTAAAAGTGAAACAAACGGCGCTCATCGGGATTACGAAAGTTTTCTGCTTTCCAAGGCTGGTAAGGGAGCCTACGATCTGTTTTATGCGCCCTATGCCAGAAAAGTCTACGGTATAAATCCAGACAAGTTATCCTCGCAAGCGGCGAAACAGAGAATCACGTCACGAAAACCACAAGCCGCCGCCATAAATATCGCCGCTGGAACGTTGTTAGGCAAAGCGAATTACTATCACTATCCGCCGGAAGGATTCGGAAGTATCGCGGACTCACTCTATAGAGAGGCCACAAGCGGAGGCGTGCAGGTTATAAGGGAAGCTCTGGTCAAAGAGGTCCTGACATCAGGCAGAGCGGTTTCTGAAATCGTATACGAGTCCGCCGGAGCAATTAAACGAATACCCGTTGAAACCGTTATTTCAACAATGCCGATAAATAACCTGGTAAATATTATTCAGCCTGGCGCCACTGCGGATGTGGCCAAAGCCGCGGGGGCTCTTAGTTGGCGCGGTGTGCGTCTTCTTCAGGTGGTAGTCGGGAGGGAGAAATGTCTTGAAGGGGAGACGTACTATCTTCCTGAGGAGCGATATCTGTTTGGCAGGATAAGCGAGCCGATCCAGTTTAGCCGGCGTCTTTCAGGAAAGAAAGGCGCGACATCGCTCAACATAGAGGTGATCGCGACTCCCGGCGACGCGTTATGGAACATGAGCGATAAAAAGTTTGCCGAACGTGTATTTGATGATATGGAAATTCTTGGAATATGTCGCAGGGAAGAGGTCATTAAAAGCCGCTCCATAAAGCTTCCCAATGTTTATCCTGTATATGATTTGAACTATAAAAAGAACCTTTCCACCATTCTTGAATGGACTCGATTTATAAAGCAATTATATAGCATCGGGCGGGGCGGGATGTTTTTCCATGGTAACGCCGACCATAGCATTCACCTGGGTTTGCGCGCCGCGGAAAGTGTTGCGTCAGGAAAGTGGAGCTCCTTTGGGTGTGAGGGAGAAAAACCTGACGAATCTTTTCTGGTTCGTGACTAGGTTTTGTATGGTCAGAATAGCTTAGAATTACCGCCCGGACGCTAGGCGGGAACACGCTCACCAGCAAAGCGGACAAGGTTGAAAATCTCATCCATTCCGCGCCACAATTAAAAGCTCCTTACGAATCTTTCATAAATCTATTAAAATATCTTTGTTTACCCATGTCTGTGTTATCCGCCAGACTTTCTTGATATAAGGAGGACTTTACAATGGTTAAGCTATTCAGAGCCTATTCCATACGTGAAAACTATAAGAACAGGGATGTTGTGGTTGTAGACTGGTTTTGTCATGCAAGGGATGAGCAGGGAGAGCCATACGATTTGTATATAACCAACTACCATGAATTGGGCGCCGATGATTTAAACAAGGCCTGCAGACGTATCGACAGTTTTCTTACTGAACCGGAAATAGTTGAGTTAAAAAGATACATGGATAGAAAATTCGGTTTTGAAGTGCGTATAGATGAGCTTACGATTCCGTTTGAAGATGGTCGTAAAATCCCCAACTTTTCATCGCCGTCGGCGCCTTCCGACGAAGGGGAATATATAGACCTGAGCGAACACAAGGATTACAATCTCAGCATACCGATACACGGCTATTGTGACTTGAGCGAACCTCCGAACCTGATCTCCGGTTCCTGGAAATGACAAACCTCTTTGCCACTCATATCCGCGTTGCGCTGGCTCTATTCACAATTATTTCCGCGACGGAAGTGGCAAGCGCGAAGACAGTCATACTTCCTGTAACTCTGGATTATCCAATGCTGAAGGAGCTTATCATAAGCAGATTTTTCACATATCCAGGAAATACAGCCGTGACGCTCGATGAAAATGACGGGTGCAGCAAAATTACCCTTTTCGAGCCGGATATCGGCGCGGAAGGCAAGCATATCCGCTTTGGAACCTATATAAACGTGCGCACCGGAACCTACATTATGGACAATTGCGTTATGCCTGTCGAGTGGGAGGGGTATATAGAGATAGTGCAGCGCCCGAGTTTTGATAGCAACGGGTGGCTTTTAAAATTCGAAACAATAGACTCTCGCCTGTATGACGTGAACCGGGTTCCGACCACAATTACCGGAATCGTATGGGAGTTGATAAAAACCCATGTACATGAATATCTGGATGGAATAGAGGTGGACCTTGCGCCTCCAGTTAAGGGGTTACAAGCTTTTATCCCCCCGCTTTTCCCGCCAGAATTACATGATCGCGCCCAAAAAATGATGAGCGGCATAAGGGCGGGCGAGGTGCGTATCTATCGAAAAACCGTGACAGCGGAAATAATAGTGGAGGTGGAGGAGAACCCGGAAAAAGAGCCTGTGTCCCCAGAGAAAGCCTTGTCTGATGATGAAACCGAACAATTTTTGAAAGCGTGGGAAACCTGGGACTCTTTTCTGGTGTTCCAGATAAGTTCTATGGGTGGAGAGTTACTTTCGGAAAAAGAGAGCGACACGCTTCTCGATATTTTGCTGGAGACGAGAATCCAGTTTGTAACGGCTCTTGGTCAGAAAAGAGGTGGAAGTGACTTGATAAGGGAGCAATTTGTGGCGGCGTGGGGAAGCCTGGCGCCGATACTAAGAAAACATTTACACGGCCGCTCATCCGCTTCTCTTTTAAATTACCTTGCATTTTTCACCGCTTCAGACGCTTTAATGGCGCTGGACAAGCTGGGTCCATCCTTCGGTGTGGAAGTAAGCCATGATGGCCTGTTAAGGTTGGCCAGGATGTTAAACCGTGGCGAAGTGTTTCCTCTCGTTTACCAACCAGCCATAAACAGGAAGCTGCGAAGAAACCTGGGTCTTGGAAAGCCGTTGAATGAAACCAGCTCTTTTGACAGCGGGAAAATTCCCGATGGAACCAACGGAGTCGTAGATAAATGGGCGATAGATTTATTTCAATCATTTTTTATAGGTACGGCTTGGGCCAGGAAAGCGCCATCTTTGCAAAGTAAAAATAAATATAGAGGTTGGCTGCCGTCTAAAAAGAACCTTGATTTTTATATGGCGCGGGTTAAAAGTCTCTTAAACAAATCCGCAAAAAAGGTGTTGGAAAAAAGTTCTCTGGATAAAAAATATCATAAGTTTTTTACTCGTCTCACGCTCGCTTCCGCATGGCAGGAAAGCTGTTTTCGGCAATTCAAGGTGAAAAGGGGGAAAGTAACCTATTTAAGGTCCTATAACAGATCATCCGTGGGGCTAATGCAGATAAACGAGCGTGTATGGCGGGGGATTTATAACCGTAATAGCTTGCGGTGGGACATACGCTATAACGTCGCCGCCGGAGTCGAGATTTTGGAACTCTACCTTAATCGTTACGCAATCCGAAAAATGAAACGAAAAAAGAGAAAATTTAGTGAAGAGACGTTGGCAAGAGCCGTCTATGCCATGTACAACGGTGGGCCGAGACAGCTATGGAAATTTTTGAAACGTCAAAAAAGAAAAAAATATTATTTGAGTGACAAGCTTTTCTGGCAAAAATATATATGGGTAAAACAGGGCAGGTGGAACAGAATTAACAAGTGTCTTTTGGGACATTAAGCCTGCCTAGATCTTATTCGTTGAACGATCTTGTTGATAACGCTCTCAGCTTCGTCCAAAGTGACACGGCATGATCCCGCGCCAATATGCCCACCTCCACCATACTCCGCCATGAGGCTACCGATATTAACGTCGCATGTGCGGTTTAATATACTGTGTCCCACGGCGATGACTACATGATTACTGTCATCGGCTAAGAAGACCCGCGCTGAAACGTTGGCTGTAGGGTAGAGAGCGTATACAAGAAATCTGTTACCCGGCGGAGTTGTTTTCAATGATCGGAAATCGGTGATCACAACGGTTCCTTCAAGGTAGGAATAGAGTTTTAATGTTTCTTCATATTCCTGCCGCCGCTTGAAATATTCTCTTGATTTGTCGCGCACATCGTCAAACGCCAGTATTCTCTCCACGGGGTATGCCGAAATCCATTTGACCAGGTTTAAAAAGTAATCGATAGAATTATTAAACCCGGACCTCGGGTCTACAGTGTTGGCTAGTCTGATCCATCCTTTCGGTCTTAAAATATCGTTGAGGTCGAGGGAAGCTCTATCCACTTTGTCGACAGCCGTAATTAATTCTGAGTATTTTTTCCACTTCGGCAGATTGTAATATTCGTAGATCAATCTGGCGCATGATGGCGCAAGGCCATAGCTTCCTTTAAACGACTCCGGCCTGTTCTTACGCTCGCCCTCGGATATGTGGTGGCCAAACCACATACCGCAATCGGGATGGTATGGCAGGTTCGCTATTATATCCTCACTTGTTATATCCACCTCGTTCGCCTCAATTTTTTTAGGGTGGACGAGCCTGATATCCTTAATATCTTCAGCCTCTTTAAGCAGAACGGAGCAGACAAGACCATCGAAATCATCACGCGTGACTATTTTCATATCGTAAACGTCCTATTTTAAGTCAGCATGTTTATTCATCAATGTTCTTACAAATAACTTTCACTCTAAAATTTTTTCCATACCGACGATATGTTTCAGGTGGTGGTTTTCCTTCCTTGTACAAATCTTTTGGAGTGAAGATTATAGTTTTGCCTGTCGCTGTTTCGACATCCGGTTGGTGTTGGACAAGAGGAGGGGAAAGGAAAACTTTTGCAAAGAGGTCTCGCCAGGTCCGGTTGTTTTCGTCTGGCAAAAGCTTTGCGCCGTCGTAACGGAATTTTCCGCCAATAGCCATAACAGCTTTACCTTCCTGGTTAAATATCGAAAGGTCTACGTAAACCAGTTTCACAGCCACCAACTACTTTAACGTATGTTATTAAAGTTTATCTTTCAATCGCGCGTCCGCCTCTTCAACTGCGGTTGCCATATTTTCTTTATATTTTATAAGAGCCGCCGCCAAAGAGTCGTCCGACAAGGCTAGTATCCTGGCCGCAAGCAACGCCGCGTTTTTCCCGCCGGCCTTTCCAAGCGAAACTGTCGCCACCGGCACACCGCCAGGCATGTTTACCGTTGAAAGAAGCGAGTCCATCCCGCCAAGCGAGCCGCCCGCCACAGGAATGCCGATAACAGGAGCCAAAGTTTCCGAAGCCGCCACTCCCGCAAGGTGCGCGGACAGGCCAGCACAGGCTATGACAACTTTCATGCCGTCAGATTCCGCCTTTTTTATAAGGCTACGCACCCTCTCGGGCGAGCGATGGGCGGACGCTACATTAATCTCGTAACTTATTCCCATTTCATTAAATACTTCAATGATCTTGGCTCCCACATCGGCGTCGGAATCGCTACCGAGCAGTATCAGAATATCCATATGTCAGCAAACCTCCTCTGGAACAATTTTGCCAGGATTTAAAATGTCGTTCGGGTCGAACGCCGCTTTTATCCGCTTTGTGATATCGATCCCGATCTTCCCTATCTCAGACTCTAAAAACATAGCTTTCGTCAACCCTATGCCATGTTCGCCGGACAGCGTTCCTTCAAGATCAAGACAAATTCGAAATACCTCTTCCACAGCTTTCTGCGCTCTGGTGTATTCATCCTGTTTCTTTTTGTCTGTCATTACATTGACATGAATGTTGCCATCTCCCGCGTGACCGAAATTAACTATCGGCAGCCCGACCTCCTCTGAAAGAGCGGCAAGCCTTGCCATAAGCTCCGGGATGCGTGAACGTGGAACAGTGACATCTTCATTTATTTTGGACGGCTTGATACGCAAAATAGCGGCGGAGATAGACCGTCTTACTTTCCACAAGGTTTCTCGCTCCTCTTCATTTTTTGCCACCTCGGTTCGTATGGCTCCGTTGGAGTTGACGATTTTCTGGATCAGGATAAGCTCCTTTTCGGCGTTTTGAGGCGAGCCGTCCGTTTCTATAAGCAATATGGCCGCCGCTTCCGTCGGCAATCCCGCATGGAGATATTCCTCCACCGCTGTGACAGCGCTTTTATCCATAAACTCAAGGACGCTGGGGATGACCTTATCGCTAATGATCGCGGCGACAGATTTGGCGGCGGCGTCAACGGATGAGAATATAGCCAGCATCGTCCGAACCGTCACAGGTTTTGGCAATAGTTTTAACCGTATCTTTGTGACGATACCCAGTGTTCCCTCGGAGCCTACCATAAGCCTTGTTATGTCATACCCCACAACGCTTTTAACTGTTTTAGAGCCCGTTTCGATAATCTCGCCAGTGGGCAATACCACTTCCAGCCCCAGGATATAATCGCGGGTGACACCATACTTTACAGCCTTGGGGCCTCCTGCGCCCATGGCCACGTTGCCCCCAAGGGTGGACACTTTCAGCGATGCCGGGTCTGGTGGATAAAACAGGCCGAGCTTTTCCACCGCTTCCTGAAATTTTGCGGTCACTATTCCAGGCTCAACAAGAGCGGTCAGGTTTTCCTGGTCGATTTCTATAATACGGTTCATCTTTGTCATAACAAGGACAATACCAGAATGTGTGGGCACCGCCGCGCCGACGAAACCGGAGCCTGCGCCCCTTGCCGTTACAGCGAATTTATGTTCATTGGCGAGCTTTAACGTTGCGCTTATTTGCTCAGGCGTGGCGGGGAAAGCTACGATATCGGGAACGCCTTCAATACCTGTGGCGTCGTATCCGTATACCGCAATATCCTCTGGTGAATCGGTGATATCCTCCGGGGGAAATATTTCTTTTAGCTTAACCTTTATGTACTCTTCCATTTTCGCTTCTATATAATGACGTTTACAGGATTTTATAGAAACCAGAAACCATGTTGTAAACTGCAATTCTCATTTAATCTTACATTATATGGAATCCGCAATGGGGAATATGAGGGTTTTCTAAAAAATTTACAGGGACGAATTTGAAAGAAATTTTATCCCGATGGAGGTGTCTGAAAGAACGGACTCAAAAAAATTCCGGAATTCCTGTAAACGGCGCAATGTATTTGCAACCAAACCGAACTTTTTCCTCGTTACTTTCCCTGGCTACCCAGACAATTTGGGCGGTAGCTTCACGGTCTGTCAGCGGCCACGACCCATCGTTTGTTTTTATAATGGTAAGAGCGCCGACAAGGATTTTTATATTATCGGCCTCCAGTTGAAGCCCGCCTTCGGATTGATCCACAATTAAGGCTCCGACCGTGCGCCACCCTTCACTGTCTTCCAGCAACACATCCACCTTGCTGTTTTTTGTGTAATGCGCTCTGCTATATTCTCGTCTGTTTTTGGAAGCCATACTTTCCCTTTCACAGTTGTTCAAATAATATCATTTTTTGAAGGCCTTGTCTTGGTTTTGAAACGTCTCTTATATTGGCTCTGTTGGCGGGAGTTATTACCTGTCAGCTTGCATCTTGCTGTATTTATAAGGTTTATAAAAACTCTCAGAAAATATTTATAAATCGCTAAAGTTAAAGAATTACTTGCCGATAGTAAATATAGCAGGAGTGTCTGCGGTCGAAAAATATTATGGTTGCATCGTGAAAAAAAGATGTTGTTTTACATGTTCCTGGCAGGCGTCGAAGGTCTATTAAAAGGAGAAAGTCATGGATATTAACGGAGTTTCAGCAACACAGAAGGCGGGGACTAACCCTCCTGTGCGGCCACAAAAGGAAGCGGAGGCTCAAAAACCTCTCGATCAGTCGAATTCTGCCCAGAATGGGGCAAAGACAGGTGCGGACAAGGTGGAAATTTCTGACCAGAGTTCCGTTGTGGTTGAGCGTTTTGGAGTTTCAGGTGGACAGGTTCAACAGAACAATGGCGCAACAGATCAGAATAACACCGGCGCCATTCAGCCACAGCCAGGGGATAGGGGGAAGGATAGCGGTCAGGTTCAAGGAAACAACCAGATTCAAGGTGGCGGTCAGGTTGCCGAAACGGTCGAAAAAGATAGTCGGGTGCGTAGAGACTATTCTCTGGATCAGGGAAATTTGGTGGTTAAAATTATCGATACCGATGCAAATACGGTTGTAAGGGAAATTCCTTCAGAAGATGCGCGCAGGATACGGGAAGCGATCGCCAAGTTTCAGGATGCGGGAAATTCTGGCAATCAGACACCAGATAGCCAGACATCCGAAACTCAGACATCTGATGGGCAGACATCTGAGACCAAGGGAATAGATGTGACATCCTGATTTCACATCTGTCCCTGTAACAAGCGGTAACCCTAGCCGAGACCCGGCCGGGTTTTCGAAACGTCTGAAAAGGCGCTTGCCATTTTATTTTTATCTCTTCCTACACCTGCAAACCAAGCATTTTATCCTGATGTCAGGTTAAAATACTTTCCATGCGCAGGGAACTGATTCTAAACCAGGATACGCTGGGATACCGTTATAATCGTGACTCGTTTTTATTGGCGGATTTTTTCCGTCCTGAAGGTGTCAAGTCTCTTATAGACATCGGGGCCGGAGTGGGTGTGGTGTCCATCCTGATAGGGCGGGAGCGGCCAGAATTGCGTATGATCGCCATCGAGATACAGGAGGAGTTAGCTCGTCAGGCCACGCAAAACGCCAGAAGCTCGGGGGTTGAAAATTATCATGTTGTGGCAGGTGACGCGCTCCAGGCTGTCAATATGTTTGGAGAAAAAAGTTTCGACTCTGTTATCTGCAATCCGCCATACAAAAAAGCCGGGTCTGGCAGGTTGAGCAGGAATAGCGGCCAAGCGGTGGCGCGTCACGAGGTTATGATTACCCTAAAAGACATCGTTCGGCTATCGTCAAAACTGCTTCGCCCGGAAGGCTCTATTTCTATCAGCATGGTGTATGACAGGAGAAGGGAATATATGGACCTTTTGCATGAACATGATTTTTTCGAAACCCGTTACCGTGAGGTGAAGCCTTTGCCGGATGGCCCGGTTAATATATTTTTGTCGGAGGCAAGGCTTGACGCGGACTGGGGATGTTCTGTGGAAGCGCCGCTGGTATTAAGGTCGAACAGTGGCCAAGACTCCGATGAATTTAAAAGGATAGTAAACCGTTATGCCTGAAAAAAAACCGCCGCTTATAATTCTCACCGGGCCGACAGCGTGCGGGAAATCGGAAACGGGAGTCTGTCTTGCGGAAAAGCTGAATACGGAGATAATCTCCGCCGACTCGGTTCAGGTATATAAATATTTCAATATAGGGTCAGCCAAACCCCCGGCAAGCTTATTGCGCCGCATTAAGCATCACCTGATAAATGTGGCGGAGCCCTCCGAGTCATTCAACGTATCGAGGTTTAAAGAGGAGGCTACAAAAATAGCCGAAGACTTGTGGAGTCGAGGAATGGCGCCGCTTGTCGTTGGCGGCACAGGGCTATATCTAAAAGGGCTTATCGAAGGGCTTCATTGCGGCTATCCCATAAACGATGATGTTGAACGCAAGATGGATACGATAGTGGAAAAGGAGGGCGCCTCGGGGTTATATAATCTGGCGTCTGAAATTGACCCCAAGTGGATGGCCAAGGTTCATCCTAACGACACGTTTCGGACGCGGAGGGCTGTTGGCGTATTCATGAGCGGTGGGAAGACTTTGAGCGAGCTGTTCGCCAAGGCAAAACCCATGCCTCTATGGGACACACTTTTTTTTGTAATGGATTTCCCGCGTAAAGAACTTTATCACCGTATAGAAAGCAGGGTGGATAAGATGATGGCTGACGGTTTCAGAGAAGAGGTGAAGGCTCTTAGGAAAATGGGTTATAATGGCCAGGTCAAGCCAATGCATTCTCTAGGCTATAGCTCTCTATATGAGGAATCTGAAAAAAATATTGATCCTGCGGAAACGTTACGTCTTATTAAAAAGGCGACCAAGGCGTTTGCGCGAAGGCAGCTTACATGGTTCCGAAAGGCTCCAGGCGCCATTTTTCTGCCTGTCAGCTCCGATGATACGCCGGATATGGTCACACGTTCGATCATGGAACGAGATGAGACACGCAAGTTTTTTCGTCGCCATAATATCAGCGTTTTTTAGCGTTGCGCCTTTTACCTACGCGGCGGAGCCATCAAGTATCGCGGTTGAACAGTATCAACACGCGCGCAAGCTGATAGATGATAAAAAACTCGACGAAGCGAAAAAAGAGCTTACGCCGCTAAACGATCCTGGCTTTATCCTGGGTGACTATGCCGCCTACGACCTGGCATTGATAGAATTCGAACAGAAATTTTCCGCCAAAGCCCTATCCATATACGAAAATATCGAAAAGGAATTCCCCCAAAGCCCGTTAGTGAAAGATATAAACGGTAAACAGCTTCGAATCGCTTGCGAAGATCCCGGCTCCAAAATATGCGGCAAAACGTTAAAGCGTATCGGGTTGGAAAAACTGGAACCCCCGTCGCAGGTTGAAAGAAAATTAATTATAGCCAAAAGGAACGAAACAAAAGGGAAGGACAAGGAAGCGTATATACTGTATCAGGAGATATACTATAACCATCCGGTGACTCCTGCGGCGGAGGAAGCGAGGCTTTCCACTATCCGGCTGTTAAAATCGGACAAAACATCTAAAAAGCGCAAATATCCATACGCCACCTATATGCAAAGAATGCAGCGGGTGAAAGAGTTTATAAAGGCATATCGATACGAATCCGCTGTCGCCGACCTAAGGACGATGCTCAAGATTAATTATTCGGACAAACGGAAGGCGGATGTTTTGAGTAAGCTTGGCTACGCCCTTAACAAGGGGCGCGACAAAAAAGGGGCCAAGCGTGTTTATAAAAAACTGATATCAAAATACCATGGGAGCTCTAACGAAATAAAAGCTGAATACAATATAGCTGTAATCGACTGGAACCTGAACAATAATAGCGCGGCTGTAAAAAGGCTGAGGAAGTTGACCGGCTCTTCCGCTAAAGATAAACGAAAGGCAAAGGCGTATCTTGTCCTGGGCAGGATAGCGGAGTCTGCCGGGAAATTTGACACGGCGATAAGCCAGTATGAAAAGGCTCTTGATTTCGGCCCTGATTCCGAGCTCCAGTATGAGCTAAGATGGCGAATCGGCTGGGTAAAATATCAACGCGCCGAATATTCCGCCGCCGCGAAACAATTCGCCAAGATGATAGAAAAGACGCCAAATAAGTTGCGAACCGGCCAGTTGTTATATTGGCGCGCCCGCGCCATGGAAAAGGCAGGCAATAAAAAGAGCGCCAAGTCTGTTTTTAACAGTTTGCTACGATCGTTTCCACATACATATTACGGCTCGCTTGCGATGGAACAAAATACGCGTTTTACCGGAACAATAAATATTTCACGCAAAGAAGATATTTTGGCGGAGGAAAAGAAGTTAAGCGGGCTTGCAAAGTATCACCACGACAGGTATATGGCTCTGGTCAAGATAGGCATGTTTAAGGAAGCTCGACTGGAGCTTGACGTCTTGTCAAAACAGGCGAAGAAAGATCCGGGAAACGCGCTATGGCTGGGTCTTAAATATAAGAAGGCTAAAGCTCCACAGAGGTCTATCCGTTTGCAGGTAAACGCTCTTGGTTATCGCAAGAGGATGGATGATTTTGAAAACGAGTTCTGGCGCGCTCTATACCCGATAGATTATTGGGAGACTATTCGCAAGGAGTCGACGAGGCTTGGCATAGACCCTTTTATCACCTTGTCAATAATACGGCAGGAATCGGCCTTTAACCCGGAGGCCCTATCGCCAGCCAACGCGCTTGGGCTCATGCAGCTTCTTCCAAGGCTTGGAAAACACATGTTTAAAAAAATTGATATGCGCGCTAAAATCAAGCGTCCGTTCGAGCGAAGCCTTCTTTTTGACCCGGAAGTAAACATAAAGCTTGGAATCGCACACCTGGCCGAGCTTCTTTCAAGGTACAATGGCGATTTTACCCTGACAGCCGCCGCGTATAACGCAGGCTCCAAGGCTGTGGATATATGGGTAAAAAAACTTGGCTCAAAATCGACGGACGAATTCGTGGAGCTTATCCCCTACATGGAAACCAGGGGATACGTTAAACGCGTGACACGCAACATGGCGCTGTATCGCAGAATTTATCTGGGCGGCAAACAGACGCCCCGTAAGGCGGCCTCAGGTAGCGCCATTGGAAAACAGGAAGGATAAGCATTGGTGTTTGACATATTAATAAAAAACGGACTTGTGGCGGATGGAGATTCCGACCAGCTCAAAAAAGTGGATGTGGCGATAGAGGGCGACCGAATTGTGGCGGTGGAAAATAATATAGATGAATCAAACGCTGGAGAAGTGATCGACGCGACAGGTAAAGTGGTGGCTCCGGGGTTTGTGGATATTCATTCCCATTCAGATTATTATCTTTTGATAGACCCACGAGCCGAATCGAAGATAACCCAGGGTGTCACAACAGAAGTAGGTGGCAACTGTGGATATTCCGCGGCCCCGATGAGTGGCGAAACGTTGGAGCGACGGGCGAAAGACTATAAGGAAC
>CAYNDB010000017.1:0-29977 GCA_964395915.1 uncultured Nitrospinota bacterium
AGGATGCCGGAAACAATATGACCGGGCAGTTACACAGAATTATTTACAGAGTCGATTTTGTTTACGCTTGGCCCAGGAGGGCGTCCTCCCCCAGGCCAAGCAGTACAACTTCAACCCCCCCGTAATTTTATACCGCTGTCCTCATCACCTCTTGATACGCTTCCATAACTTTATTGCGCACCTGCATGGTTAGCTTAAAGGCGATCTCCGCCTTGCTGAGCGTTATCATTGTTTCATGAAGGTTATTGCTTTTGCCGGTGACAAGGTCTTCAATAGCTTTGTCCGCGTCGAGTTGCATCTGGTTTACCTCTTTCAACGCATCGCCCAGAACAGCGCCAAAATCGCCCTCGGCCCCCTTATTCATATCAGGCTTGATATTCAGCGCAGACCCCAGCGGCTCCAGGATTCCTTTTATGTTCATATTATTCATGGCTCATCTCCTTTTGCTACCTGGCATTCTCCATCGCGGCCGAAATCATTTTCCCCCGTGCTTTCCGCGCGGTTAACAAAGCGTTATATTTTGTGGAAGCGCTCATCAATTTCACAACTTCCTTGTCCAGGTTGACATTATTCCCGTCAAGCCTTCCAGGGGCCTTGGATACCGTAATGTCTGTCGTAAAATTTTTAAGGCTGTCCATGCCACCACCCAAGTGTCCGGGATTGGTTTTTGACATTTTTATTTTGCCTTTGTATGCGTTTTCCAATTCCTTTTCAAAAGGCTTGATGTCGACAGCTTTATATCCAGGTGTCTCCGCGTTGGCGATGTTGCTGTTTATGAGCAGAGCCTTTTTCGCATTTGCGTCCAGCGCCTTTTTGGAAAACAGCCCAATCTTGTTTGTAAACAGCAGGTCGCTTATCAATCCCATAATCTTATTAATCCTTTAAACTCTTTACCTGGATGAATTGCAAATGCGGCGCCAACCGGAATATTAATAGCAAAAGGATATATATTGTTGATAATGAAGGTTGCAAATTCTAATTTACAAGGAGGGAGTTTTGACTGTGAGGCAATATTAGCTTCCTGGAACCGTCAAAATTACGTCATCTACCTACATGATACAATTATTCCCATGAAAACCAGAGCGGGCGAAAAAGAAGCTGAACTGATGGCTGATCGGGAGGAAATCGATGAGACCAAACTTGTTGTGCCAGTTTCCAACCCCGGGGCGGGTGAAGGGCTTGTTCCCGCTGATCCGCTCCAATATTATATTAGCCAGACAAAGCAGTATCCCCCTCTATCCAAAGAAGAAGAGAGGGAGCTTGCCATCAAGTTTAAAGAAACAGGTGATAAGGACGCCGCATTTCGTCTGATAACGTCAAATCTCATGCTCGTCGTGAAAATCGCTTTCGAATTCCGGTCACAGTTTCAAAACATGCTCGACCTTGTCCAGGAAGGCAACTATGGCCTCATGCGGGCGGTGAGCAAGTTCGATCCGTTTAAGGGAACAAGGCTTTCCACATATGCGGTCTACTGGATTCGGGCTTACATGCTCAAGTTTCTGCTGGACAACTGGAGGCTTGTAAAAGTCGGCACCACCAATGTTCGTCGTAAGCTTCTGTATAATCTGCGGGATATCGAGGCCAAGTTAAAAGAAGGAGGGCTTGATGTGGAGCCGAAACAGCTGGCCGAACATTTTGGCGCATCGGAACAGGATGTCGTCGACATTCAGCAAAGCCTGGGCGCGATGGACAAGTCCATATACCAGCCGGTGGAAGAAGGCTCCAGCAGGCAGGTGGTTGACATATTGCCGTCGTCGGACGAGGATTTTTCCGAATATGTAAGCGAAAAGCAGGTGATGGAGCGGTTCAGGGACGCCGTCGAAAAATTTAAGGAGAAATTGAAGCCGAGCGACCGCGACCTGCTGGATAAACGCATCCTTTCCGATGAGCCTTTAACTTTAAGGGAGATAGGAGAAGAGCATGGCGTGACAAGGGAGGCCGTGCGCCAGGCTGAGACGAGGTTGATGAAACGACTAAAGAAATTTTTAAGCGAAGAGCTTACCGATGTTGGTGAAGTAGGATCCGTTGAGGATTAGCGTTAAATAAAACTTTCGATGATACTTTCACATGAATAACGATTTTCAAAGGCGGACCGAAAACATATCCGCTGAAGACGCCGCAGGACAGATATTAACGCTGGGGTTCAACGGGACAAGCTACAGCCGCGCTTTAGGATCGTGGTTCAGGAAATATCGGCCGGGCGGGGTGATACTTTTCAGCGACAATATTGAAAACGTGGAGCAGACCACAAGCCTTATCTCCGATCTTAAAAAACTGTGCGAAGATGAGACCGGAACGCCGTTGTTCGTCTGCGTTGACCAGGAGGGCGGACGTGTCTCGCGCCTCTCAAAAGACATGCCGTCGTTTCCTAAGGCCCGCTCGCTTGGCGAGGATGGGAGCCTGGAGCTTGCGGAGGAGGTTTATGCGGATATTGGTAAAACTTTGCGCGGTCTTGGATTCAACGTAAATTTCGCGCCGACTCTCGATCTCGATACGAATGAAAACAACCCTGTAATTGGAGACAGGTCATTTGGAGCCGACCCTGAAACCGTGGCAAGGCTTGGGAGCGCCGCCATCCAAGGCCTGCGGCATGAAGGGATTTTAGCTTGCGGAAAACATTTCCCCGGTCATGGCGACACAAGTCTCGATAGTCATCTTGACCTGCCAACAGACGGTCGGCCCGCATCGCGTTTCGATGACGCGGAGCTGGTCCCGTTCCGCATGGCGGTGGAGGAGAAAGTGGATTTTATAATGTCGGCGCATGTTATGTACCCGAAACTCGATGAAAAATATCCGGCCACTCTATCCAGAAAAATTATGACCGACCTATTGCGAGACAAAATCGGCTTTGAAGGTGTGATCGTATCTGACGATCTTGATATGAAAGCGATTGCTGGTATGTGGAGCGACGATGAAGCGGCTAAGCTTGCGCTGAACGCGGGAGCCGACATGATACTTGTATGCCACGAAGGGGAAAGGCAGGATAATGTATTCAAAGCGACTTACAGGATGATAGATGACGGGAAACTGCCCGAACCGGATGTGAGGGGAAAACTCGCCCGGTTGATGAGCGCAAAGTCAGGCCTGTGAACATGGGAGCTTTGCTTATGATGACAACAGTAAAAAATAATCGATATCTAAAATATCACCAGCAATATTGAAAGTGAAATTTTATGCGTGAAATCAACAGGTTCCTGGAGAGCTACGACATAACGGCAAGCGATATAGAAAGCATCATTGAGATTTCTCCATTGCTGCAAGCTAAAAAGACCGAGCTTGTCGATTCCAATTTCGAAAAGCTTTTGAAAAATAGCGAGACAGCCAGGGTTCTGCGTAATAAAAAGGTTCTTGAGAAATCAAAAGCGGCGCTGTTAAGCTGGCTTGGCGATTTTCTTTCCGGGAGATATTCTGACGGGTACTACCATAAGATCGCAGGAACAGGTTGCGTATTCGCCAGGGCCGGCCTTCCGGAACACGTTATCAGCGCTATAATCGCCAATACCCGTGTTTTTTTAACCGATCAAATATTTTCATATTATTCGGACTCTCCGGAAAAAGCGGTTCAGGCTGTAAGCTCCGTAAACAAGGCGCTAGACCTTAACCTTGGTTTAATGACCCGTTCCTGCCATGAAGAAGAGATGGATACGCATTTCATTTCTTACAGACTGGACAGCGTAATAATCAGAATCGCAAAATGGTTTGTCACAGGGTTCAACCTGTTGCTTATTTTCGGTCTGCTCGGCATCGGATTTCTGGCGCTTGTCCTGGTTGCAAACGATGTTCATCATATGATCTACGCCGAAGGAGGCCTGGCGCGAGGAGTGCTTGGAGCGTTGGGAACACTCCTGATTTTATGGGTTATTATAGAACTTCTCGACACGCAGATAAGCCATATAAGGGGTCAGGCTTTCGCTATCAAGATATTTGTCAGCGTGGCGCTGGTAGCTGAGCTTCGCAAGGTGCTTATTTCGTCGATTGAACACACAACCTGGGAACAGCAGGCTATTATCGCAAGCTCCGTGCTGGTTCTCGGCATTGTTTACTGGCTTATTTCAAAAGTGGACCAAAAATTTTAGCAAGGGGAACCATCAAAATCCCGGCGGTCTAAAAATGACCTATATCCTCCGTACCCCATATGACAGGTGGAGTGATTCCGTTCATTCTGGCGTATAACCATGCTTGGCCCCTGTGGTGTACGCTTTCCTCGAATGTCCACCATGCTAGTTGCTCCACAGTCATATCCGGCCCGCCCCATGGAGGGGATATAGCTTTATCGGCGTAGTCAGCCGGCTTTGATTCAAGAAAGCTTCGGAACTCGTTCCAGGTCTCGCGTAAAAACTCCGCCACGTCCGAGGGTGTTTTCGCTTCTTTTGCCGCCTCAGCGTAGCATACCGGGAAATTGTGCGGTTCATCCTTGAAAAGCCGTAGCAACATCTGTCTGTGCGTTCCGGTGTGGTAAAAAAGATACAGCCACGGGAGCGATCTTTTGCACGGCTTCCACATTAATTTATCTTCCGGAATTTGCTCAACCGCCTCGGCCAAATGGTCTACTACAGCCTGCTGTTTTCTGTAAAAGGGGTCCAGGACGCTCATTTAATTATCCTCACTTTTTTTCCACATTTAATAGATAACCATTTTATTGTATTATAAATATTATTCCAAATTTGGTTTGTGTTTAGAATAATCAAGCCTCTGAACCGTCTTTAAATATGACGGCAATTTTTTATTAATGCGAAAGTGAGGAAATTGATGAAAACAGCTCTTGTGATAATCGCGGCTCTCGGGCTGATTGCGGCCGCTCCCGCCGTGAAAAAGGAATATACAACGGAAGACGGAAAGGCGATGTTCGGCTCAAAAAAATTCAATTGCTTTAAGTGTCATGGGCCGACCGGGGTAGAGGGCGGCATTGGGCCTTCTTTTAAAGGAGTCGGAAAAAGATACACCAAAGGAAAACTTATGCAAAGAGCGGCGCACGCATGCCCTCCTTCAGGAGCTTGCGATCCGCAACAGCTTGGCGCAATCGTGGAATATCTGCGGACTTTGTAATAAACGTCATTGAACCGCTTAGACGGCGCTTGTCGTCAATATCAAGCAGGGTGTAAATGTCGTATTAAAACAGGAAACGTGTTGTTTTAATGTACTTTAATGGTGAATACTGTTCCTTCACCGACTTCCGATCTTACTGAAATATTCCAGCCATGTTGTTCCACTATTTTTTTTACGATTGCCATGCCAAGCCCTGTGCCGGTTTTTTTACCGTGAGTGAATAACGGCTCCCAGATTTTTGTGAGATGATCCTTCTCTATTCCGATTCCGGTATCCTCAACCTCAATTACCGCCACGTCGTCTTTCTCCATCGCCGCTAAACGTAAAATACCTCCCTCCGGCATAGCTTCCACAGAGTTACGCGCAAGATTTAACAGGACGCGACGAAACTTGCGCTCGTCAACTTCGATTTCAATGCCTTCGGATGGGTTGGCATCAAGCCTTACTTCGACATTTTCGGGAGTGAACGATCGAACCTGTTCCGCTATAGACTCCAACACCGGTTTAAGCGGCGTTATTTTTTTAACCAGGTTCGACTCTCCGGTTTTTACAAATTCAAAAATGTCCTCAATAAGCCCATAAATGTTTTCACCAGATTTTCTCACCATATCAGCTAATTTTTCAATACGTTCCGGGGACGGGTTTTTCGCCCGCAACAGGTCTGAGCTGATATAAAGCTGATGAATATCGTTCCGTATATCATGGAGAATGGACGAGGCCATTGTGCCGACTACGGACAGCTTCTCCGCCCGTGAAAGCTCCTCTCTCAACCGCGCGGTTTCTATCGCCGCGGCCACCTGTGTGGCAAGCGTTTCCATCAGGTTTGTATCCTGTCCCTGGAAAAACGCCGGCTGATTGCTTTCTATATTAAATACGCCGATAGTCTTGTTGTTGTAAATAAGTGGAGCGCAAAGCTCAGACCTGCACCCCTCCACCCCTTTCAGGAATGTTGGCTCCTTTTCGGTGTCTTCAACAATTATCAGCCTGCCGGTTTTCGCCACCTGGCCACAAATTCCTTCGCCAATTTTGATTTCCATATCCGCAGCCTCTCTGGGAAAACCTATCCAGCGGCTCGATATCAGCTTGTCGCCCTCGACGATCCTGATAATAGCGTGATCGTAACCCAAAACGTATTGCGATATAACCATTGCCATTTCCAGGATTTGCTCTTGCGAACGTGAGGCGGCGAGGTACTGGCCCAGAAATTTTACCATTTTCAGCTTTTCATCCATGCTGGCATTATAGGGCCAAAATATCGAACATTTCGGAGCCATATGTTAAGATGTGATTTTCAACACGAGATTGGGCTTTACAAGTGACGCACTCTGACAGGCCGTATGAAGACGACGAGCCTTTTTCAAATACCCTGGAGCGGAACAGCTATGCGCCCATGTATTGGGTGGTCATGCATAACGACCCTGTCACCACCATGGATTTTGTAGTCGACATTCTTGTCCAGGTGTTTGGATTAATTACCGATAAAGCTGTTGAAGTGATGCATGGCATTCATAATAACGGCCTTGAAAAAGTGGCTATGATGCCTCTTGAACGGGCGGAATTCAAGGTGCAAATGGTTCGCGAAAGGGCGCGCGCCAAAGGCTTTCCTCTCACCTGCACTATCGAGCGGGATTAGTAAAAGTTTTTTTATTGTCTCTCTGGCGCCGTGCGATTTCGCCAAAAACAACCATTCGGTTTACAAAATTTTTATGGTTTTGGAATCCTTTTAAAAAAAGTGGAATCCTAAAAAGCTTGATTTCCTCTCTCCATTTGTTTATAAATGGCAATCCAGGCTCCGTAAAGGGTACATGTGTCAGAGTGGATTGCCGTTTTTACCTCATTGAACGCTGCCGCAGTTTTAAAGATTTGGCGTATGCTGATGGCGTAATATTTCGCTGAATCGCTTAGACGTTGGGGAACGATTTCATGTTGGGTGTAGAGATAGCTAAAAAGTAACCGGAGCGCATAAATATTGCGCTTATGTGACTGTTATCCATGTGGGTGGAGAAAATGGCAACTGTTCTTATAGTCGACGATATTGGTGGTGTGCGCAGGTCCTTAAAAAAGGTTGTCATGCTTGAAGGTCACGATGTTCTGGAAGCTGAAAATGGAGAACAAGCGATTCGCCTGTTAAAAGAAAATTTACCGGACCTTTTGATAACAGATATTTATATGCCCGGAATGGATGGATTAGAGCTTATTGGGAAGCTTCGAAGCGATTACCCTGATTTGAAAATTATCGCCATATCCGGTGGGCAGCCTGGCGAAGGCGAGGGTGAAATTGCGAACGTTCTTTCCCAGGCGGTCAAGTTCGGCGCGGACAAGGGTCTGGCCAAACCTTACTCGCTGGATGATATGCAAAAAGCCATACGGGAATTTATTTAGGTAAACCCCGTCTTATTTTTGGGTCTTGTAGCTTAAGCTTTGTTGTTGAAAAAGAAAAGTGTGATCAACCAGATGTTGTTTCAATGGAAGATTAAAGCTTATGAAAGTTCTGTTCAGCTCGTGGTTGGGCGAGGTGGTGGACAACAGGGGTAAACCCCCTGAAAGCTGGAGCGATTGTCCGGCTGTCACCCTTCCTGACACTTTTGGCAAAGACAGACCGATGTCTGCGTTTATCGGTTGGGGCGGCGTGGTTGTCCTCAACGAATCATACGACATCGTCGAGACGGCGTATAAATACGCCCAGGCTTTGCAAGCTTCTTCATGCGCAAAATGTTTTCCGTGCAGGGTTGGGACCAAGGTGATGGAAGACACTCTTTATAAAATCCTCGAAGGCAACGGGAGTGATAGCGATCTCGTACAGCTTGAGACTTTGTGCGGCTCGATTTCCAGCAATTCCAAATGCGGCATAGGACAACTTGGGCCTGGTCCCATAAAAGACACTCTCGACCATTTTAAGGCCGATTACCAAGCTTATATATCCGGCGGCAAGAAACGCCCCAACCATTATTACCCATATAAAATGACCGCTCCATGCACATCCGCATGCCCGACCGGTATGGATATCCCCCTGTATATCGAACAGATAAAGGAAGAAAACTTTGCCGGCTCCATGGCGACCATTCGCGAGGCAAGCCCCATGGCAAGCTCGCTTGGCCGCGCCTGTTTTCATCCGTGCGAGAACAACTGCCGCAGAGACAATGTGGAAAAATCTATCGCCATCTGCAAGCTCAAGAGGTTCGCGTGGGATTATGAGAATACGCATGAGGTGGATATACCTCTCAACCCGAACAAACACACTCGTGAAGAAAGAATTGCGATCATAGGCTCCGGCATCGCAGGTTGCGTCACAGCATACAACCTTGCTCTTATGGGATATCGCCCTGTGATTTTCGAAAAGCTGACAAAACCCGGGGGCGTTCAGCTAACCGGCATTCCGCAATATCGTATTCCTTTGGAAAGCCTCGACGCTGAGATCAAATTTCTGGAGAGGATAGGTGTGGAATTCGTATGCAATGTCACTTTTGGAAAGGACGAGACATTCCAGACCTTGCGCCAAAAGGGTTACAAGGCTATCGTGCTTGCTACAGGAGCCGACCTTTCGAAAAGCATGCGCACCGAAGGGGAGGATAAAGGCTATGAAGGATACTACGGCGGTATAGGAGTCCTTAAAAAAATAAAATACGAGAACGCCGATATCCCAAAATACAAAAGAGTTCTGACAGTAGGCGCTGGTAACACCGCCATGGACTGTTGCCGCACATTCGCGCGCCTTGGGTCCGAGTCTTATATCGTATATCGCCGCACGGAGAATGAATTGCCGTGCGACCCGCATGAATATGCAGACTCCCTTGACGAAGGGGTCAAGTATATGTTTCTGGAAGCTCCCAAGCGGATTGTGGCGGAGAACGGCAAAGTGGTGGGTCTTGAGTCTGTAAAAATGGAGCTTGGCGAGCCGGATGATTCTGGCCGTCGTCGCCCTGTGCCGATTGAAGGGTCGGATCACGTTATAGAAGCCGATTGTATTATCTCCGCCATTGGCCAGGACCCGGATATTTTCTATATGGGAGATGAGCCGAAGATCAAGCTGAACAAATGGGATAACCCGGTGATAGACGAGGATACCATGCAGGTTATCGGCGTCCCCGACGTGTTCGCCGCCGGCGATTGCGCTATCGGGCCGGAAACGCTTGTTATTGCCAGCGGCCATGGAAAAAGAGCGGCTCAAAGCATCGATCAATATATAAGAGGCGAGGAAATTCATATTTCCGATGAACAGATAATGGAAAATATTATCCGTAAAATCGGCGCATACAACAAAAACGAAAAGGTGCCAAACCCCAAAGGATGGGAGCGACAGCCGATACCTGTATGCGACCGTGACAAGAAGTTGAACTCCTTTGAAGAGGTGGAGCTTGGCTACACCCAGGAGCAGGCCATGGAAGAGGCGGCAAGGTGCATGCGATGCTACATAGTCGGCATGGCGTGCGTCATAAGCGAGGGCGGGGAATGACAGAAACGACGGCAGTTTCCACCGGTAACGTTACGCTGAACATCAACGGCGCTAATATCGAGGTGTCTAAAGGGACGACGATTTTAGAAGCCGCTTCTCAAAACGATATTCGCATTCCAACACTTTGCTATCTTAAAAAACTTTTGCCGATAGGTTCATGCAGGGTTTGCTCGGTCGAGGTTGAGGACGTGGACAAGCCTGTGATGTCGTGCGTCACTCCAGTGGTTGAGGGCATGAATGTTACGACGGAAAGCGATGCGCTGAGTCTTTTCCGAAAACAGATGATCCAGTTTATCCTGGTCAACCATCCTGTCGACTGCCCTGTGTGCGAGCGTTCCGGCGAATGCAAGCTCCAGAACAGGACTTATGAATTTTCAGTGACCGATCAGATGTTTTTTACAACAGAATATGAGAAACCCCCTGTTAAAGACTGGGGCGTTATCCGGTATGACGAAAGCCTTTGCATAATGTGCGAGCGTTGCGTAAAAATCTGCAGGGAAATACAGGGCGCCAACGCGCTTGTGATAGATGGCTCCGGCAATGAAGCGAAAATAAACACTGCGGATGGCGACCCTCTGGACTGCGATTTCTGCGGCCAATGTGTTTCCGTATGTCCGGTTGGCGCGTTGAACAGCGGAATTGTGCTTTCCGCCCGCTCGTGGGAGGTTACAAGGACAGAGTCTGTATGCGCGCACTGCGCTGTAGGCTGCTCGTACAACGTGGAGGTGAAGAACAACAGGATTGTACGTATTAATTCGAACGACGATATCGGAATAAACAACGGAAATCTTTGCGCAAGGGGCCGATTCGGATTCGAGGCGTTCCAGTCGAACAACAGGATCGAAACGCCGATGATGCGGGAAGGAAATACACGCCATATAGCCACATGGGACACCGCGTTGAATGAGGTCGTCGGCAGGCTTGAGGAGATAAAAGAAAAACACGGGCCGGAGAGTATCGCTGTTATAGCCTCGGAAAAGATTACTAACGAAGACGCGTATATGATACAAAAAGTTTTCCGCGCGGGGTTTGGCGTAAATCGTTTGGAAACGTTGTCCAACATGCGCGCCCCTGTTCTTAACAGCGGTATATTCGATGAGTTCGGCTCTTCGACGCCAATCGCCGGTTATGATGAGATATGGAAAGCCGGATCGTTTATATCTTTTGGATGCGATGGCGCAAACGAAAATCCTGTGATAGCCAATATGGTTCGCGTCGCCATGCGGGATAAAGGAACAAACCTGTATGTGATGAACGTGCGGGATACAGAATTTTTCCCGGCTCCCAGAATGCAGGTTCAATACAACTATGGCTCAGAGTCCGCGCTTGTCGCCGCATTGTTGCGGAACTTGATCGATAAATGCGGAGTCGCCGATAAGGGTGGGTTCGCAAGCTCGGCGGAAAGCGCTAACTTCGTCGATGTAATAAAAACAAGTGGCGTATCGATTGATGATATGGAGGAATTTGCCGAGCGTATCGCAAAAGACGGCCCACCGCTGATATTCATTGGCAAAGAAATACACGATCATCCCGCTTCAATTGATATCGTGAAAGCCCTGACCAACTTAGCGGGGCTTTTGGGCGGCAAGGCTTTGCTCTACCGCGAATATTCAAACAGCCAGGGAACGAATGACATGGGCCTTTCTCCTGTTAATTTCCCCGGATACATGAAAGTGGACGACGCTCTGGCGGTGTCACATTATTCGGAAAAATGGGGCGCCGATATCCCGGCTCTTTCAAACGGCGCTGGCGACATTATAAAAGATATTTCCGATGGGAAAATAAAAGCTGTTGTCCTTGTTGGTGTCGATCCGCAGGTTCACTTCCCTGATGGAGAAGCTGTTTCCAGGGCTCTTTCAGAAGCTCCGTTTGTGGTGGTGAGCGATTCGTTTATGACCGACACAGCTTTGATGGCGAACGTAATTTTACCATCTTGCGTATTGCCTGAAAGAGACGGGACGTTAACAAACAATGAAGGTCGACCGCAGGTGACACGTAAATCCGTTGAGCCTATAGGCGAGCCGAAACCGGAATGGGAAATATTTCGCGATATCGGGAAACTTGCGGGGATGAGCCTTAACTATGATAGCGCAAACGATGTGTGTGAAGAGATCGCTCATGTTGTTAAAGGGTATGAGGGGCTTACGCATTCACATCTTGTGTGGGGAGAGGATCGTGTTTCGTATGACGGATGTGAAGGGGCTTTGAAAGGGTTGGCGGTCGATCCTTCCGGAGCTTCGGCGATTTCCTCTGCGGACGGCGGTTTTCTTTTGCTGACAGGGAACACGATTTTCCACTTGGATTCACTAAGCCGCAACAGCGCGGCGCTGAACGGTATTGAGCCTGTCGCTTTCGTCGAGATGTCGCCGGATGACGCAAAGGCCTTGGGGCTTGCCGATGGCGATGAAGCGAAAGTTACATCCAAGTTTGGTTCCGTGAACGCTTTGGTTATAGTTACCGGCAAGTCGCCTAACGGAGTTGTTTTCATGACAAAAAGTTTCGAGAACGCGCCTGCGCTACGGCTTGTTGGTCGTGATGGCAAGGCTACCTTTGTTAAAGTGGACAAGGCGGGGAATTGATGAAAATTAATTTGTTGAAAGGAAACACTGCGTGTTGAACCAGTATATCCCGATAATAATAATGTTCATCGCCGCCGCCGGCACCGCTTTGGCGATGCTGGCCTTGTCGGAGTTTCTTGGCCCCAAGGTTCGCTTTCGTGAAAAAATGGAGCCGTTCGAATGTGGCGAAAATCCCATTGTGTCGCCGAAACGAAGGTTTTCTGTGCGATTTTATCTTGTGGCCATGCTGTTCATAATATTTGATATCGAAGCCGTATTTTTGTTTCCATGGGCGGTGATATTTCAGGAGCTTGGAATATTCGGTTTTGTGGAGATGATGATTTTTATAGCGATACTCACCCTGGGGCTTGTGTATGTCTGGAAAAAAGGAGCGTTGGAATGGGAATGACCGAGGAAGAGTCGAAAGAAGCGGTGGCGGCTTTGTCCGATAGCGTGATAATTACCCAGCTCGACAAGCTGATATCGTGGGGGCGCAAATACAGCTTCTTTTTATACCCTTTCATCACGGCGTGCTGCGGTATGGAGTTTATGAGCGTGGCTGGCCCGAGGTATGATATAGACAGGTTCGGCGCGGCGTTGCCGAGGTTCTCGCCCCGTCAGGCCGATCTGCTATTTGTGGTGGGCACGATCAGCCACAAGCAGGCTCCCATCCTTGTAAAAGTGTATAACCAGATGACCGAACCGAAATGGGTATATGCGTATGGCGCATGCACGGTCTCCGGCGGCATGTATAACAACTACTCAACGGTGCAGGGGATAGATACCCTGGTGCCGGTGGACGTATATGTGCCTGGTTGCCCTCCACGGCCTGAGATGGTTTTGGACGGATTGATAATGCTTCAGGAAAAAGTTGCAAACACAAAGGGTCAGCTGAAAATGGCAAGCGGCATAGCTCCAGTGGGCGAAGCTGATGACAGGATAGTTACGGGATAACAGGAAATACATGATGAGCGACACAAAACTGGTATCGAAAGTAAAAGAGCGGTTTGCCGACACGGAAACCGTAATCTATACCCATAGCGATTTTGGCGACGATACCGTTGTGGTAAAGCCTGAGGATATCCTGGAAGTGATGATGTTCCTGCGGGATGACGAGGACATGAAATTTGACATGATGATGGACCTGACCGCGGTTGACTACCTGAACGACAGGGACCTGCTTCCATACCTGCGGGAGCTAAAAGCGCGGTTTGAGGTTGTATACCATCTATATTCGGTTGAGAAAAATCACAGGATCAGGATAAAAGCTCCTGTGAGAGATAATAATTGCGAGATCAATTCCGTCACATCCGTCTGGATTGGGGCGGACTGGTTTGAACGCGAAGCGTGGGATATGTATGGCGTCAAGTTTTTGGGACATCAAAACCTGAAGCGGATTTTGCTTTATGAAGAGTTCAAGGGACACCCGCTACGCAAGGATTATTCGAAAACAAAACGGCAGCCGATGATCGGGCCGAGGAACTAAATGGGAAAAATGGATACGGAAAGCAATATAGAGTACGACTTCCATAAGGAACACCATACCGAACGTATGGTAATCAATATGGGTCCGTCCCATCCCGCCACCCACGGAACGGTGAAGTTTACCCTGACGCTTGACGGCGAGATCATTGAGAACCTCGACGTGGAAATCGGATATCTGCATCGCGCTTTTGAAAAAGAGTGTGAAGCGCAGTTATGGACAGGTGTTTTCCCATATACGGACAGGCTCGACTATACCGCAAGCGCTTTGAACAACGTAGGTTACGCAATGGCGGTGGAAAAGCTTATGGGGATAGAAACACCGGAACGATGCGGATATATTCGGACGATCGTATCTGAGCTTGCAAGACTCTCCGGGCATTACACCAATATCGGCGCTGGAGCGCTGGAGCTTGGAGCGCTCACCGCGTTTATCTACTTTGTCGAGGCGCGCGAGCTTTTATGGGAAGTCATAGAGTCGATCTGCGGCGCCAGGCTCACCCATAACTATATTCGGATCGGCGGTGTGATAAGTGACTTGCCCGACGGCTTTGAAAACCATATAAAGAAAACTTTCGATAAAAATAAAAAGCTGTGGGATGACGTTAACAAGCTTTTGACCAAAAACAGAATTTTCCTCGACAGGATGAGAGATGTTGGCGGTATAAGTGAAAAAGACGCTATCAAGTGGGGTTTTACCGGCCCGTGCCTAAGGGCGACAGGTTGTTCCTACGATGTCCGAAAAGCGCAGCCGTATCTTATGTATGACCGGGTTGATTTCGATGTGCCGATTGGAACCACTGGAGATAATTTCGACCGATACCTCATCCGCATGGAGGAGATCAAGCAGTCGATACGAATAATAGAGCAATGTATAGAGCAGATGCCTGACGGACCGATAAACGTTCCCAACCCTGCGGTGCGCCAGCCTTCAAAAGACGATTCGTCTACACGGATAGAATCACTGATATTCCATTTCAAGGATAATATCGAGGGCATCCAGGTCCCTAAAGGTGAAGTGTATCAGGCTGTTGAGGCCCCTAACGGGGAACTTGGGTTCTATCTCGTATCCAACGGTGGCGGCAAACCTCTAAAATGCCGTGTGCGCGGCCCATCTTTTGCGCTGACATCCGCATTGCCCTTGCTGATAGAAGGAGCGTATATCGCGGATCTTATCCCGACGTTTGACATGATTAACCTTATCGGCGGGGAGTGCGACAGGTAACATGACCAATCTTCTGCCGGAGCTTATAGAAACGGTAATCAAAGTGATTATGGTGTTCGGTATGAACATGGGTTTCTTTGCTCCGATGCTGGGCTGGGTGGAGCGGAAGCAATCCGCCTTGATGCAGGATCGTATAGGAGCGAACCGGGCCGCCGTATTCGGCTTTACTGTCATCGGGCTTTTTCATTCTTTGGCGGATGCGATAAAACTTATATTTAAAGAGGATTTTGTGCCAAATGGCGCGGACAGGGTTCTTCACACGCTGGCCCCTGTGATAGCGGTTATTCCCGCTCTCATTACATTTGCGGTCATTCCTTTTGGCGGGAAATATACGCTTTGGGGATATGAAGTGAACCTCGTAATAGCGGACCTCGACATGGGGCTTCTATACATATTCGCCATATCGTCGATCGCCACATACGGCGTTGTTCTGGCCGGATGGGCTTCGAACAACAACTGGTCTATGCTTGGAGGGCTTCGCGCGGCGGCGCAGATGTTCTCTTATGAAGTGACGATGGGGCTTACTGTTATCGGGCTGGTGATGTATTACCAGAGCTTGTCGCTTGTGGAAATAGTGGAAAAGCAGGAGTATTTCTGGCATTGGGGGATAATCTGGCATTGGCCGGCTTTTATCCTTTTCCTTGCATGCGCCATTGCGGAAAACAAAAGAGTGCCGTTCGATATACCGGAGGCGGAATCGGAGCTTGTGGCCGGATACTTTACAGAATATTCCGGCATGAAGTTCATAATGTTCTGGACGGCGGAGTTTGTGGAGATAGTTACGATTTCCGCTCTGTGCGTGGCTCTCTTTTTCGGAGGTCATCAGGTTCCGTTCGTTTCAGTGAGCGATCTGATCGCTTTTTTCGGATTTGCTGGAGAGAACTTTGCGAACCTTTTAGCGGCGGCCGTTGGTCTTGGCGTGTTCACGGTAAAAATAATTGCGCTGATTTTCTTGCAGATGACGATTCGCTGGACTTTGCCTCGGTTCCGGTATGACCAGATAATGAAACTTGGATGGAAGATCATACTTCCGCTTTCGCTGTGCTGGATATTTATTGTCGGAGTCGCCATTTTAACCGGCGTCATGCCGACACCATAAAGATAAGAGAATTGATATGACAATTGGCGTAAAGAAGGTTGACAGGAACGTGGAGCTCACGTTTTGGGAAAAGATGTATATCCCGGAGATTATCCGAGGTATGTACGTTACCCTTCGTCACTTTTTCATCAATTTGTACGGCTATGTAATGGAGCTTTTTGGCGGACGTAAATATAGAAAAACAATGGTGCTTTATTATCCGGAGGAACAGCCGGATGTGCCACCTGCGTATCGCGGGAGGCCTGTGCTTGTGCAAGGCGCCGATGGCGACGAAAAATGCGTAGCCTGTGGGCTGTGCGAGGTGGCGTGCCCTGCAAAATGTATCAGCATCGTAGGCGCGGAGCGCAACAACGGCGAGAGATACCCGTTGACATATGTTCTTGACGGGTCGCGCTGTATCTTTTGCGGATTGTGCGAGGAGGCTTGCCCGAAAGAGGCGATCGTGATGAGCGGCGAGTGGCAGGATATATGCGAATATGACAGAAGCAAAATGATATACAACAAGGAAGACCTGTTGCGCCCTGAGAGAGAACTTGAGAAAAGGCTGGAAGTTATAAGGGCAAAATTCTTCAGCGGTAAGGGATATTAAGATGGAGCTGATACTTTTTTACCTGTTCGGAGGGCTTGCTGTTGTGTTCGCCATGATGATGATAATGGCGAGGCAAGCTGTCTATTCCGCGATATGCCTGGTCGGCGTGATGTTCAGTCTTGCGGCTCTTTTCGCCATGTTGCAGGCGCATCTTATCGCCGCGTTGCAGATATTGATATATGTCGGCGCCATAATGGTGCTCTTTGTCTTTGTCATAATGTTGCTTAACTTGCGGGAAAAAGCTGGATTGCGATCGTCGGGACAGATGATATTACAGATTGTCGGAGTTGGAGTCCTGGGCGCTCTCTTCATCCCGCTGGTCGCGTCATATAGCGGGACACCGGTCGGAGAGCTGGCAAAAGATTTCGGCTCGACAAGGGCCGTGGGCGCGTTGCTTTACACAGATTTTATACTTCCATTCGAGATAGCCTCCGCATTGCTGCTGGCTGCGCTGGTCGGCGCGGTGGTTCTCGCTAAAACGAGGCTTAAGTAAGCGGATGATGGAAACGTTAACGATTAATCATTATCTCGTGTTATCGGCCGCTCTTTTCGTAATCGGGGTCGTGGGTGTGCTCACCCGCCGAAACGTAATCATCGTGATGATGTCGATCGAGCTTATTTTGAATGCGGCGAACCTTACGTTTATCGCGTTTTCCTGGCATTTGGGAGACATGGTGGGGCATGTGTTCGTGTTTATGGTGATGGCTGTGGCGGCGGCGGAGGCGGCTGTGGGTCTTGCCATCGCGCTTGCGCTGTTCAGGAACCGCGAGACGCTGGACGTTGATGAAGTCAACCTGATGAAAGGGTGATAGATGCATTTAACATGGGGTCTTGAAAATATCTGGCTGGTTCCTATCCTTCCTCTGCTGGGAGCGATAGTGAATGGCTTGATAGGCCGCCGTTTATCGAAACCCGCGATAGGGCTGGTAGCTTGCGGCTCCACCGGGCTTTCGTTCGGTGTCGCTATTGTGGCTTTTATCGGGCTTTTGACATTGGACCCTCACCACAGAATATATGAAAACGTTCTTTTCACATGGATAGAGGCGGGCTCTTTCGTAGCTGAGGCGGGAATACAGATCGACCCTCTGTCCGGCCTCTGGCTCTTGGTCGTCACAGGCGTCGGGTTCCTCATCCATGTTTATTCCATTGGCTACATGCATCATGAAGACGGTTATCCGAGATATTTTTCCTACCTCAACCTTTTCATGTTTTCGATGCTCCTGCTTATTCTGGGCAACAACTTCCTGCTCATGTTCATCGGCTGGGAGGGTGTGGGGTTATGTTCATATCTGCTGATCGGATATTATTATGACAAAGATTCCGCCGCCGACGCTGGCAAAAAAGCTTTTGTGATGAATAGAATCGGCGACTTCGGGTTTTTGTTGGCGATTATGTGGATATTCTGGACGTTCGGATCGATCGACTATACGACCGTGTTCCCAGTGGCCCACGAAAAGCTGGCGTACGGCGGCGCGGCGGTAACTGGAATAACGTTGCTGCTGTTCCTCGGCGCGACAGGTAAATCAGCGCAGGTACCTTTATATACATGGCTGCCGGACGCGATGGAAGGCCCGACTCCGGTCTCCGCTTTGATACACGCGGCGACGATGGTAACGGCGGGCGTATATATGGTGTGCCGGACCGCAGCGCTATTTAACCTGGCTCCCGTGACGATGATAGTTGTGGCGTCGATAGGAGCGTTTACGGCGATATTCGCCGCCACCATGGGGCTTTATCAAAACGATATCAAAAGGGTGCTTGCATATTCCACTGTGTCGCAGCTTGGCTATATGTTTTTAGCCTGCGGCGTGGGAGCATATGTCGCCGCCGCGTTCCATGTTATGACGCATGCGTTTTTCAAGGCCTGTCTCTTTCTTGGATCCGGATCGGTAATCCACGGTATGTCTGGCGAGCAGGATATGAGGCAGATGGGTGGGTTGAAAAAGAAAATGCCTGTTACTCACGGCACCTTCCTTGTCTCCACACTTGCCATCTCCGGTATTCCGATATTCGCGGGGTTCTTTTCAAAAGATGAAATATTGTTGAGCGCGTTCATCGGCCATACGCCGGGGCACATAGTTTTTTGGGTAATGGCGACGATCGCCGCCGCAGTCACGGCGTTTTATATGTTTAGGCTCTACTACATGACGTTTGAGGGTGATCTTCGCGCCGAGGATCAACATGTACGCGATCATGTCCACGAATCTCCGCCATCTATGACGCTTCCGCTTCTCGTTCTGGCTTTGTTGGCGATAGTTGGCGGTTTTTTAGGATTACCGATAATAAAAGGGGCGCACGTTTTAAGCAATTTCCTGCACCCTGTGTTCGATTTCCATGGCGCGCCAGAACATCCGCATCCATCGCTAGGGCTTGAGCTTGTGTTGATGGCTTTCTCTGTTGGCGTGGCTGTAATGGGGATATTGACTGCGCGATATTACTATTTCACAAAACCGGAAGCGGCCGAAAAAATGGCCAAGCGGGAAGGGTTTGTCAAAACAATCTATACGACCATGCAGAACAAATATTATGTCGACGAATTATACGACGCGATCATAGTAAAACCATCTGTCTGGATATCGCGTAATTTCCTGTGGAAAGTATTCGACGTGAAAGTGGTCGACGGATTTGTTAACGGTATGGCGGAGCTTGTGATGAGCTTTGGCTCCATCATCCGGCTTGCTCACACAGGCATGACCCGGCGATACGCGATGGCGATGGTGGCCGGCGGTGTGTTCCTTGTCGGGTTCTGGTTATTGGCTGCGGGGGGCAATTGAGCATGTCATCGATACCTCTGTTAAGTCTGATAACGTTCATTCCGCTTGGCGGCATATTCATAATTCTTCTTATAGATAAGGAGAATAAGGACCTGATCCGCGGTGTGACGCTGGTTACAACCTTGCTTAATTTTATCGTGTCCCTACCCCTTTTCTTAGGGTTTAAAGACACGCATGAGATGCAGTTTGTAGAGAAATACGATTGGATACCGGAATTCGGCGTCAGCTATTACATGGGGATAGACGGCATATCGATGCTGCTAATCCTCCTGACAACGCTTACCACGGCCATATGTGCGCTTGCCACATGGACGGCGATAGAAAAACATGTGAAAGAATTCATGGCCTGCATGCTTCTTCTGGAGGTTGGCATGGTCGGCGTTTTCTGCGCTCTCGATTTTATATTGTTCTACGTTTTCTGGGAGCTGATGCTGATCCCGATGTATTTCATGATCGGCGTATGGGGCGGTCAACGAAGGATATACGCCGCTGTAAAGTTCTTCCTGTTTACCATGTTCGGCTCGGTGTTGATGCTTGTGGCGATTATCTGGATGTATTTCCATCAATATGAGCTTACCGGCGAATACACGATGGAAATATTGAAATATCACGGCATGCCGATACCGCTGGCGGCGCAGACGATACTATTCTTAGCGTTTTTCCTTGCGTTCGCCATCAAGGTGCCGATGTTCCCGTTCCATACATGGCTGCCGGATGCGCACGTGGAGGCGCCGACGGCAGGTTCCGTTATTCTGGCTGGCATATTATTGAAGATGGGAACGTATGGGTTCTTAAGGTTCTCGTTGCCCATATTCCCTGTGGCGACGGAGCAGGCGGTCTGGTGGGTAAGCTGGCTTGCCCTGATAGGCATTGTATACGGAGCTCTTGTGGCGATGGTTCAGGATGATATAAAAAAGCTTGTGGCGTATTCATCGGTGAGCCATTTGGGCTTTGTCATGCTTGGGATATTCGCGCTTAACACCGAGGCGATTCAGGGTGGCATATTACAAATGATAAACCACGGTATTTCCACCGGCGCATTGTTTCTTGCGGTCGGTGTGCTTTATGAAAGACGGCACACGCGCCTGATTTCAGAATATGGCGGAATAACTTCCAAAATGCCGGTATTTGCGGTGATATTTATGATAGTAACGCTGTCATCCATCGGGTTGCCGGGGATGAACGGCTTTGTTGGCGAGTTCCTCATACTTCTGGGAACATGGAAGTCAAACCCTGTATACGCCGCCATTGCCACTACCGGTGTCATCTGGGCGGCTGTATATATGCTATGGATGTTCCAGAGGGTAATGTTTGGCAAGATAACAAACCCGGCAAACGAGAACTTGAAAGACCTTAACACGCGCGAGATTTCATATTTTGCGCCGTTGATAGCCTTAATATTCATCATAGGCGTGTACCCCGCGCCGTTTCTTAAAAAGATGGAGCCTTCGGTAAAACATCTTGTCAACCAGGTGAACAAAGCCGTGGCGGAACATAAGATGGAGTCCGCCCCAGCGGGGGTCGCCAAGCGGCTCATGATAAACGATATCAAGAAAGAGGGTAAAGCGGGATGAGCGAAATCAAGATACCTGATATTGCCCTTGGAGCCATTGCTCCTGAGATTATATTAACGCTTACGGCGTGCGCCCTGCTGATGCTGGAAGTTTTTTCCACACGTAAAGGCAAGGACCATCTGGGCTATATCGCCCTTGGCGGCGTGATAGTGGCGGCGGCGTTTACGTTCAACCTGCGTGGCGAGGCGTGGACAGCTTTTTCAGGTTTATACGCGGTAGATAATTTCTCGGTATTTTTCAAGCTTATCGGTTTGTTGGCGGCCGGGCTTACGATTTTAATCTCTTTGCAATACAACAAAACCGAAGGGATAGACGACGGCGAATATTACGCGCTTCTGCTTTTCGCCACAGTCGGGATGCTGGTAATGGTCTCCGGAGCCGACCTTATAACGATCTTCATGGGGCTTGAGGTTATGTCGATATCGTTATATGTCCTAGCGGGCTATACGCGTAAACGACTGATTTCTAACGAGGCGTCGCTTAAATATTTCATTCTTGGAGCTTTGTCCTCTGGAATCATGCTCTATGGCATGGCTTTGGTGTATGGCGTTACAGGCTCCACGCAGCTGTCTGTGGCAGGTAAGGCGATAGCCGCAGGCGTTGGCGGCAATAGCGCTGTGCTGACAGTCGGGGCCGTCATGCTGCTGGTTGGTTTTGCGTTTAAAGTCGCAGCTGTTCCGTTCCATATGTGGGCGCCCGATGTTTATCAGGGGGCTCCCGCTCCTGTGACGGCCTTTATGTCCGCAGGGCCAAAAGCGGCGGCGTTCGCGGCTTTATTGCGAGTATTCGCGGAGGCTTTCCCTGCGATGAAAGGAGAGTGGTGGGAGGTTATCTGGATATTGGCTGTGGCCACGATGGTGGTTGGCAATTTGGTCGCTCTTATTCAAACCAACGTTAAAAGGATGCTCGCCTACTCTTCCATAGCCCACGTGGGTTATGTTCTGGTCGGGCTTGTAGCGGCCAACGAACGAGGTGTATCCGGCATTTTATTCTATCTGCTTGCCTACACTTTAATGAATATCGGCGCGTTTGCGGTTGTCACAGTGGTCGCAAGAAAGGACGAGGAAAAAACGAGCTTTTCAGACTATACAGGGCTTGGGTATAAATATCCGTTGCTTAGTCTTGCGCTTACCGTTTTTCTCTTCTCGCTTGCGGGCATACCTCCGATGGCTGGGTTCATCGGCAAGTTCTATGTCTTCATGGCCGCTCTGGACGAAGGCTATGTGTGGCTGGCTATTATCGGAGTTATGAACTCTGTGGTTTCCGTTTTCTACTATCTGCGCCTTACTGTGGTCATGTATATGCGGGACGATGAGGCGGAGCCGTTACCTTTACTGAAATTCACCCCGGCTCTTATCGTGGCGCTTATGATTTCGGTATGCGGGACTTTATGGCTTGGCGTCATGCCTTCCGACTATATAGATTTCGCCAAAACCGCGTTTCTCAGGTTCTGACTTTTATTTTACAGATGGCGCCTTTGGCCTGTACGCAAGATATTTCCCACACGCCGCATTCAAATCAGGTCCGCTAAAATATCTATACAACCGATACCCGGGTAACATAATATAGTACGTGTGGGCTCAAACAAATTACACATTGATCCATAGGCATATCATTATTTTTTTTGATGTTATGAAAAAAGTCGTATGACCTTTTGTCCCTGCTTTCTATCAAAAACAAAGCGCGTTTTACCTGTTTTAGTAGCGTTGATTGCGATTGCCGGAGGATGCTCCAAAGGTGGCGGATCAGATTTTGACGTGCCTGTAAATGATGAAGCCTTCGGCTCCTCTTCCTCCGCGACAAAGACTCCTGTAGAAAAGACGTATTTGGGCTCTAGGGTCTTACCGGCAAATTCGTTCACTTGGGTGAAAGTGTCAGGGGTGGAGCCTCCATCGGCTCCTGCCATGTTTACCCAGAGTGTGGAAGCTGTAAACCAGGTAGTGTTCGACAGCTCTCTTTATTTTTCTATAGACGGAATCCGGGCGGGTGGTGTGACTTTATATGAATGGGACAGCGAAACGCAGACCTGGATCACTAAAAACGATGATCCAATTTCATTCTGGAATTATTATGCTTTCAATTGGGCCGCTGGTGGAAATAACCTATCGGTAAACCTGCCGGTAACGCATACGGCCAGGGAAGGTTTTCCAAACGGTGATTATGAGTTTAAGCTTTATAATCCGTCCGGGTCCGACTCGGAAGTCTATATGTATCAGCTTTCAAAAATTGACCCGGATTTTTTTTCAGGAACGCTTGATATTAATCTTTTCGTATATACCATAGGCGAGCCTAACGAGGTTATCCCGAATAAAGATGCGGGGGAAAACATAAAAAAGTATATGTCAGATATTTTTGAGCAGGTGGATATTTCCATTGGCGCTTTAAATGTTGATTTTCGCAATGATCCTAGTATGGTGGCCAGAATGATTGAAGTTAATACGAGTGAAATGGAGGCGCTTCTCATCGAGCTGTCAAAGAGTACCGACGGCAGGAGCGATACCGGTGTGAACTGTTTTTTATTCCCACAACTGCCTGGGAACATACTTGGAATAGATGGGGCTATACCCGGACCAGCCGCCCACGGTTTTGCGGCGTCCGGGCTTCTGGCGCAAGTTTCCGATTATGGCTATACGGTGGAGGGCCTTACCGTCCAGCAGACCAACCAGAAAATGCTATCAAAAATTCTGGCCCACGAGATCGGGCATTATCTTGGGCTGTACCATACCTCGGAGGCGAGTGGGAGGCTGCACGACCCTCTAGCAGATACACCTGAATGTGATACGACTGACGACTTGGACGGCGATGGGGTTGTTTCCGGCTCTGAGTGTGTTGACAAAGGATTGGACTACCTTATGTTTTGGGCGGTCGATTCTAACTCTGTACGTTCAGGTGATTTTCAGTTACTTTTAACCAGGGATGAAGGGGACGTTGCCAATACCCATCCTTTAATTAGATGATTTGGAGATATTGCAAATGAATAGAATAATGGTTGCGGCTGTTGCGGTTTTAATTTTCATGACCCCTTTGCGTTCTTTTGCCGGGGGAGTTATTGTTTCGTACGAAAATTTGCAATCGGTATTATCCGGGTATCACGGAATGCCGGAAGCGGATTACTGGAACAGGCTCGATCCTGTTTCGACGAGGGAAAGCCTGATGCGTATGGCCAATGACCCAAAAGTATTCACAATCGTTCGCGCCAGAGCATTGCAGGCGATGGCTTACTATAGTAACGATGATGTAACAGAATTGCTTGACCGGAAAGCAAAGGGCGACAAGGTTGCGTATATACGTTCCGCGGCGTTGCAAGCGCTTGCAACCGCCAAAGGAGACCAGGCGGTAAACGCGCTGGGTGAGGCGTTGAAGGATGATGACGTGATGGTCCGCCTTACAGCTATCCGCTCATTACAGGCTATAAACGCCCCGGAAGCTCGAAATATGTTAATGCGCAGCCTCGAAACAGAAAAGAACAAGACAGCAAGGCACGTGATGAACAGAGCCTTGAAACAGATGGAATAACTGTTTGTAAAAACAGTTATTACGCTTTTACAGGAAGACGATCCCGCCGCTAGTTGTCACGCTGGTTCCTGATCCGGCATGACCCCGGTAACCGTATTACCGTTAAGCTACCGCCTCCTCGCAATTGACGGTAGTTGCGCCGGAAGTGTCGCTTGGATCCCCTTTTTGACCGTATAATTAAAGTATATGGGAAATAACAGGTGTGATACGGAGCTTAATTCAAGTCGCCAGATAGACGCTTTATTGCTTTGTGGTGACAAGGGCGCCAGCCGTCCTGTCGCGGGCGAGAGCAAGGCATTTTTGCCCCTTAAAGAAGAGCCGCTTTTTTATCATGTGTTAAAAGAGCTGGAAATGACTTCACGGATCAATAGAGTATTTCTTGTTGGGGACAAGAAGCGGCTGGACACATATCTTTTGATGAAAGCCGAGCAAAGGTCGAAGCCGGTATTTACCATCGAACAGGGCGGATCACTGCTTGAGAACGTATGGAACGGGTTTATAGCCTCACTGGACGGATATGAGCCTCACGCGGAAAAAACCAATACAGATTTTAAGGAAAGAGTCATTTTTGCGCTCCCTTGCGACACACCGTTGATATCGTCCATGGAAATAAATGATTTTTTTGACGAAGCCGATATGAACAGATACGACTACGTGGTTGGACTCACCGACAAGGATACCCTGAAAAAATATTATCCTGAGAGGGGTAAACCAGGTATAAAAATGGCCTATATGTACTTAAAAGAAGGGTTGTTTCGTATAAATAATCTGCATTTGGCGAGGCCGTTCGCCTTCGCCAACAGAGCGGCCGTGCAAGAGCTCTATGAGTCGCGGTATCAGAAGCGGTTTAGCAACTTCATCCGGGTTGTAAAGTATTTATGGAAGATCCGGGCGGCCAGAGGCGGTTTGCGGCAATATTTTTTCATGCAGTCCGCCCTGTTGTTTTCCAGAATTGGTTTGTCCGCTATAAGCGATGTTACCAGGCGATACGCGAGTATGCGCTCTGTACTGGACGCTATGGAGAAGGCGCTTGGGCTGCGGGTGGGATGTGCGGTCACAAAGAGGGGCGGGGCTGCGCTGGACATAGACAATGAAAAGGATTACATTGCAATAGAGAAGATGTACGACCATTGGAAAGTGATGCAGAAGTCCCCAAAGGACGAGGAGATGTCATGCGGAGCATGATGCTTCTCGTGATTACCATTGTATCTTGCGCGATCGCGTTTTTCCCGGATAACGCCTGGGCATGGGGCGCGGGAATACATGTCTCCCAGGGGAGCTTTATCCTCAATAACCTTAAAATGGTATCGCCAGGTATCGCCACGATATTGGCGGCTTACCCGTACGACTATATTTATGGGTGTATAAGCGCGGATATATTTATCGGCAAAGGGTACAGGCGACGCAACGATCATTGCCACAACTGGGATGTGGGATTTAAAACCCTGAAAGAGGCGTCCACTGATTCGACCAAGGCTTACGCGTATGGATATCTTACCCATCTTGCGGCGGATATCATCGCCCACAACTATTTTATACCAAACCTTCTTTATTCCACTCCGGCGTCCAAAGGGCTGGGGCATGTTTACTGGGAGTTTCGCGCCGACCGTTTCATAAAAAAGAAACATTGGAACATGGCTTCCACAGTGGTATCGATGCACAATCAGGGGAATGACACTCTTATTAAAAGTGTCATGAACAGAAGCGCATTCAGGTTTGGCGCAAAAAAGATGGTGTTTAAACGAGCCGTAAAAATGAGCGACCTTATGAAATGGAAAGAGAATGTGGAAGGCTCGGCAAACGGCCAGCGGCTGGTAACGCGGAGCCAGGTCGCAAGGCTGAACAACTATGCGCTAAACCTTATTATCGATCTTTTGCTCAATGATAAAAAGGCCGTATGTTTAAACTATGATCCTGTCGGAACGGACAATACCATCGATTCCAAGCTTATCAGGAGAACCCATTTCTTTAAGCGGAAAATAGACAAAAGCTGCGAGCTTTTTATCGTGCCGGAAGATATTATCAATGTGAAATACATTGATATCGACACTGAACGCCTATAACGGGTCTTTTAGCTCAACCAATTTTTCAAGCCGTTCATTAAGCAGGCCAGGGTTTATCCGGGACAATGCGGACATAAAATATTTTTCAGCCCTGTCGTATTGCTCCAGCCGTAGCGCGCAGAGGCCTGTTCTGTATGGTGTGATATAGTCGAGCGAAAATTCATCCAGAATTTCGATGTAAAGGCTCATGGCTTTTTCATATTTTTTTTCAACCAGAAAAATATCTGCCCTCCATTTTTTCAGTATAGGCTCCGCCTCTGCTTTTTTATCCAGAACATTTTCAAGCCGTGAAAGATATGAAGCCGCTTTTTTATGATCGCCAAGGCCAAGGTTATAGAGAGTCATATACTCCAGGGCGTCCATGTTTTTTGAATCGGAAGACAAAACTTTTTCGAAACAGGCGGCCGCTTTTTCCTTTTTACCAATCCCGTCATACCTCATTCCATCTAAAATAATTCTGTTTGTTTTTCGACGTTTACTGTTCGCTATATTTACAAGCTGGTTCTTTATGTTTGCCACAAGCCAGTAAACCATCACCGCCACATCGTCCAGCGCATCAAACGCGCGCCCCAGAAAACCGCCAAACGTTTCCTCTTTTTCACAGGTTCCGGTATCGGCATGATCCATGATCTCAATTCCGGTTTCCAGCTCCATTAAAATTCTGGCGCGGACAGATATCGTAACGCCGGTCAATGATCGTCCCATCTCTCTCAATGCGGATATGTCGTTGTCACGGCGGAGCTTTATCAACGCGGACATGGCTTTTACCGAAAGGTTGTTAGGGGCAACTTCGCCCGCCCTTGAAATATGTTCCCTTGCGGATACAATATCGTCCTTTTTAAAAGCCGTAAGCCCCAGAAAAAAGAGAGCGACGCCGTTTGAGGGGTATATTTTCAGGGAGCTTGTAAAGTCCTCACAGGAATCGGTCATAAGCCCTCTGCGTAAAAGAGGCCTTGGGTCATTGGGATATTTGGAAACGGCTTCTGTTAAAGTCGCCAGCGCTTTTTCGTTTTCGCCATAATGGCTATACCTTAAGGCTTTGCGTAGGGCCAGGCTTGATGAAATAGACATAGAGCCTTCCTGGTCAAAAGCTACCAGATCACCTGGTTTCTTAGCTCAAAGTTGGTGTTGCGCATTTTAGAACAAAGCATGATAGCCATATTGTTATATCAGATGGTAGCCTATATTGCTGTCGTCATCTATAAGGTTCTGAAGTTTTTGATAAGGCAGTCTGAGACATTTGACATCTTCCATCGATATCACGCTTGCGGTTCTTCTTAACCCATCAAGAAAAGATAGCTCCCCTATGATACCACTGCTTTTAAGCGCCTGGATTTTGCAGGAGGAGTAGCCTTTAGGCCGTCTTACTTCAACTGATAGCCAGCCGTTGAAAATGATAAACACGTCTCGGCTGGTGTCGTCCTCGCTTATGACGGTATCGCCAGAAGAGTATTCCTTAAACTCGGCGATGCCGGCAAGCTTATTAATTTGCCTGTCATTTAAGTTCCTGCCAAGCTCGCTTTCGGAGATTACAAGGCTTTTATCCACAGCGCCCATCACCCTCAATAATTGCTATACCCTTATGATAACAAAACAGTATCAAAGTGTAACGGACAGATGTCTTAACTATCTATTTGCTCTTCCAGCTCTTCAGCCGAATCGTCGGCTTCTGGCTGATCCCCACTGGTTTCTTCTTCGCCTTCTTCGACCGGAGCCACCACAGGCTGCTCCGATTTTACTATAAGCTTTACAATACCAGTGACACTTGCGTGGATAGTTATCTTGACCTCAGAGGCTCCAAGACTTTTTATCGGGCGCGCAAGGCCGATACGTTTTTTGTCGATTTTAAAGCCATGCTCGTCAAACGCTTTTTCAATATCTCCGTTGGTGACGGAGCCAAAAAGCTTTCCATCTTCGCCAGTCTTTCTGATAAATTCCAAAGGATCCAGAGCCTCGAGTTTTATCTTCTGCTCATTAGCTTCCTTTATGAATTTAGCGATTTTCCTGGCGCGTTGCTTTAAATTATTTTCATAGGTCTTTCGGTTTGCGTCCGACGCCTCAAAAGCCAGCTTTTTGGGTATGAGGTAGTTTCTTGCGTAGCCTGGAGCCACATCAACCTCGTCTCCCTGAGAGCCGAGATGCTGAATAAAATCGTTTAATATAACTTTCATAAGAAATTCTCCGATAAAACGCCGTCTATACGTAAAACCTTAACTGTAAGTGAAAGGAATCAACGCTATGTTCCGCGCGCGTTTGATAGCTATTGTCGCCTTGCGCTGATGTCTCGCGCAATTACCTGAAATTCTCGAAGGAATTATTTTCCCCCGTTCAGTTAAAAGATTCTTTAGAATCTTAATGTCTTTATAATCAATTTCCTCAATCTTGTCCGCGCAAAACCTGCAGACCTTTCGCTGCATGTAAAACGACCTGCGCGGTGTTTTTGATCCGCCTTCTTTATTGATTCGCATTTTTACGCCGCTCCATCACCAACTATATTTTTTTATTAATATCATAAATACAAATGTCCCTTTAAAACGGAACATCGTCGTCTTTACCCGATTCCTGCTTGGAAGAGCTTTCGTATCCGCCCTCTTTAGAGCCACCAAAATCTCCTCCCTTACTTCCCAGAAACACCACCCTGTCCGCGACAACATCCAGCTTGCTCCGTTTCTGGCCGTCGTCCGTCTCCCATGTGGAAAATTGCAACCTGCCTTCGACACACACCGACCGGCCTTTGCCAAGGTATTCACTACAATTTTCCGCCTGACGCCCCCATACGGTAATATCGACAAATACAGTCTTCTCTTTCCACTCCTCACCCTGCTTGAAACGCTCGTTGATCGCCAATCCAAACTTGGCCACAGGTGTGCCGGACGGAATATAACGCAATTCCGGGTCGCGTGTCAGGTTACCTATCAGTATTACTTTATTCAGGCTTGCCATTGCTCGATGATTCCGTTTTTTCCTCAGGTAACGTTTCGGTTTTCTCTGAAGTTTTCGGGCTGTCCGTAGAATTTTCCTTGCTAGCTTCTTCTTCCAGCTTTTTTGCCAACGCAGCCCCTCGTCCAGCCGCTCCGTCGAACAGGACGGTCATATACTTGAGAGCGCTTTCGTTCAGCCGCAGGTTGCGTTCAATTTTTTTGATCGACGCCCCTGGCGCCGAGTAGCGCAGAAGAATATATGCGCCATATTTTTGCTTGCGAATGGGGTAGGCGAGCCGTTTTTTGCCCCAGTTATCTTGCTCGATGATAGAACCACCATCGGCGACAATCAGGTCAGTTACGCCTTTAGTAAGCGCTGCGGTATCGTTTTCGCCAAGATCCGCTCTAACGATAAAAAGAGTCTCGTAATCCGTTAACATCTATCCTCCTTATGGTTAACAATAGCCCTGATGCGTACCATGCAGAGCAAGGAAGCTGTGAAAATAAAATGAGAAGTCTACCAGATACGGTGGGGATAAATCAAGACGTTATGTCAGAATGGAAATATTCGCCTTAAAAAGAGACTGTTTTGTCCTATTCAAGATGGCTTAGAGAGCGCGCGGTTTCCCGAAAATAATAAAATAATATACTTAGTTATCAATTTCTGGAGTGATAAA
>CAYNDB010000018.1:0-29844 GCA_964395915.1 uncultured Nitrospinota bacterium
CTCTCATCCCGACCATAATTTCAACAGGTTATAAAAACCGCTGGATTGGCAAACGGTTTTTCGCCACCATATCCCCCGCCTTATAATTTTCAAACCATTTTTTAGTAGTCTATCCGAAAAAGTTTTCTCTAAACGAAAGATAAATCTTATCGTTAATTTATTTATTGGGAGCTGGGACCTGCGCTGAAACTGTAAAAGCTAATGTAGCCAAGATTTATATTCCATGGGTCAATATTCTTTTAGCAGACGACCTTAGCTGTAAGCCGCTGGTAAACAAGCAGGGAATAATAAAAAGCACATAGATCGTGGAGGTTATCATTCCTCCCACGGTCGGCGTGGCTATCGGCTTCATTATTTCCATCCCGGAGCCGGAAGAAAACATTACCGGCAGAAGCGATAATATCGTTGTGCAAACAGTCATAAGCTTTGGACGCAGGCGCAAAGCGGAACCTTCGAGAACAGCCGCCTCGATGGAACCGTCTGTTTGCGCCCCAGTTTCAGTTCGGCTTTTCTCCAGCGCTTGCCGCAGGAAAATTACCATTATGATTCCGGTTTGCGTGGCCACGGCGAATACGGCTATGTAGCCCACCCAGACTGCGATCGTCATCGGATACCCCAATACCCACTGCAGCCATATCCCGCCGACAAAAGCATATGGTATGGAGAGCATTATGAGAACAGCGTCAACTATGGATCTGAACGTATACATAAGTAGAACGAAAATAATCATCAAGGTTAGCGGCGCTATGATGAGCAACTTTTTGCGGGCGGCTATTTCGTACTGAAATTGCCCTGCCCACTCCAGCTGATAGCCGTCCGGTAATGTCAGTTTCTCGGCAAGGAAGGTCTTCGCGCGCGTAACATAAGTTCCCGCTTCGATTCCGGTGATATCTATGTATATATACCCTGTAAGCAGGCCATCCTCATCCCGGATCATCTCAGGCAGCCTTTTAACTTTTACAGTGGCAACGTTGAAGAGGGTAGTAATTTCACCTTCCCCGGTCACTATCAAAAGGTTGGAAATCTTATCGAGCGTATCGATATAATCGATGGCGTACTGAACGTTTAACGGGACTTGCATGTTTTCGTTGTTGATCCAACCTACGTTTTCACCACCCAGCGCATAGCGGATGTGTAGCAACGCCTCGTCGACACGAATGCCGTAGCTGGCCAGCCGGTCATAGTCGAAATCAACGTCGATAAAATATCCAACCGAAATACGTTCGGCGATTACGCTTTGCGTATTGGGAAACTCCTTGAGCGAGGTTTCTATTTTTTTTGCGATAATTTCAATTTCTTTAAGATCGCGTCCTTTTACTTTCAATCCTACAGGGGTTTGGATACCGGTCGTTTGCATGTCCACCCTCGCCCGAACTGGTTGCGTCCAGGCGTTTACGAATCCGGTAATTTTCATTTCCTTATCCATTTCTTCGATTAATCGCTCCATTGTCATCCCCTCTCTCCATTCGGATTTTGGACGCAATGTTATGGTCGATTCAATCATGGTGAAAGGAGCTGGATCGGTGGCGGTATCCGCTCGCCCCAATTTACCGAAGACCGTTTTCACCTCTGGAAATTTTTTTAGTTTTTTATCTATCCGTTGCAAAATCCACCCGGCCTCTTTCGCCGGCAAGCCAGGGAGCGTCGTTGGCATGTAAAGAATGGAACCTTCATCCAGCTCTGGCATGAACGCCTTTTCGAAGCTTATCAGGATGGGAATGGTAGCTATCAGAACAATAACATTCAGCGCGAGAAAAGAATGTTTGAATCTCAAAACAGTTTCCAACGTTCGCTTGTACCACCTGAGCGGGAAGTCGTTCGTTTTCGTGGTCGGCAGGGGCCGCTTGCCGCCGAACATGTAAAGGATAAGAGCCGGAAGTAAAACAAACGTCAGCAGGGTGGAGAGAAACATGGCGAATGTTTTGCCGTAGGCGAGCGGATCAAACAGCTTTCCCTCTTTGGCTCCCAGAAAAAATACTGGTAAGAATGAAACAATAATGATCAAAAGTGAAAAAAACAGTGGCCTTGCCATCCTTGTTATCGAGGCCATAATAATTCGCCTGCGTTCCGTTTTACTGGTTGCCCCCCTCGTTGAAAGTTCGGACATGCAGTTTTCCACCATTACAATTGTCGCGTCCGCCATTTCCCCCATGGCCAGAAACAGGCCAGCGATCGAGAAAAGGTTGAGCGTCTGATGAAATAAGTAAAGAGGTAAAAAGGTGAATAACACACTAAGCGTAAGCAGAAGCGTGGGGGCGATGACGGTCCTGCCGTTTTTTAAAAAAAGAACCATCACCAGTATCACGACAACAAGCTCATACGCCAGAGTCTTGAAAAATGTGGATATCGCGCCGCTTATCAGGGGTGAGCGGTCATACGCGGTTACTATGCTGATACCTTCGGGCAGTGTTTTTTCAATCCGCGTAAGCTTTTCCTTGATCCGTTTCGTTAGCGTTAATACATTTTCATCCTGCTTGATAATAACTATCCCGCCTACAACCTCACCGTCGCCATTAAAATCGGCGATCCCTCTGCGCAAATCATAACCGACCTGGATATACCCTACATCCCGGATCAACACTGGATCGCCATTTCTGAAATATCCGATCACAGCCGACTCTATCTGGTCGATACTTTCCGCTTTGGCGATTCCCCTGATCTGATAATCCCGATTGTTCACCTCCAGCAGCCTTCCGCCCGCCTCATCGAATATCGACTCCAGCGCCGAGACCAGTTCTTTAAGAGAGACTCCCGTTTCCGCCAAAAGCGGGGGATAGATTTTTAACTGATACTGTTTTTCAAGGCCACCGATAGTCGCGACCTCAGCCACTCCTTCAACCGATTCCAGCGTGGGTTTAATGAGCTCTTCCTGAATACGGCGTATTTCCCGAAGGTCATGGCTGTTGTCGCTATCCAGCAAAACGTACTGGTATACCCACCCCATGGCGCTTGCCTGTGGGCCGATTTCTATTTGCGCATCAGCGGGAAGTTTAGGTCTGATCGAATTAAGGCGATCCACCACTCTGTTTTTAACCATGCCTGTATCGGCGTCGTTTTCCATTATCACGTAAATAAAAGAGTAACCGAGGTATGACATCCCACGTATTGTCCGAACTCCTTTTATCCCGGACATTGAAAGAATGAGCGGATGTGTAATCTTGGTTTCAAGTAGCTGAGAGCTTCTGGGCCATTTCGAATAGATTATCAACTGAGGATCGGAAATATCGGGAATCGCGTCAAGCGGGGAATTTTTTATCGCATACACGCTAAGCAAAACCCCAAGCGCTATCAGAAAACCCACAACCCGGCGATACTTTACCGATCCGTTAATGATTCTGGTGAGCAAGTTTACTTCCTTTCTCTTCCTTCGAATACAGCTTGTACTGAGCGTCGACAAAAAAACTCCCGAACGTTACAACTTCTTCATAGGCTTTCAACCCATGAAGGATTTGAGTGTAAAGCTCGCCTCGGTGGCCGGCGGTGATATTCCGTGGTATGTATTGGTTGTTCGCCCCTGACACATATACGACTTTTCGACCCTCTTCCTCTATAATCGCTTCATTGGGAATCGCCATGCTCCGGCCAAAATCGATGATGATTTCCATAACGTAAAGTTTTGCATTCCCATACCATTTGTCTTCAAGGTCTGTTTCTACAATCACTCCGTCTCCATTGGCGACAACCCTGACGACCCTCCCCTGTAACACAAGGTCTCTCCCCACAAGTGGAAATATACGCGTTTTCTGGCCATCCCTTATAAGCTTCGCGTCTTCTCCATAAACACGCCCATGCACACGCTTTGTCACAGGGTTCACCGATCCCGCGGTTCTGATCCACTTCTCTATTCTTTGAGTCGACACTTTGGCAAGAGTCAACGTTATCGTTTCTCCCTGCTCCACGTCGATCCGAACACCATCGGCTAGACGCTCCATGTTCCCATGCGCATAAACGCTTCCCGACAACAGGGCCAGAATCGATATGAGAACAAAGAGTTTTTTCATGACCATAAAGCTTAATGGCAGTAAAGGTCTTGCCCCTCCAAAATAGAAGATCCCCAGGGATATAGCCCCACGTTGGGAACACGCGTGACCGCATTGGTTTTCCCATCAATGACATAAAGGGAATGATCGCGGGAACTGGTCAGATACATTTTCTCCCCCTGCGCGTCCGTGGCGGCTGTTTCCAGCTCCAGGTTGACACCAATTTTGATACGCCCAGCAGGTCTCAATTTTTTCAAGTCATATACGTAAACAAAACTGCTGGATCTGCTTATGACAAAAGCCTTGTCGTGAGAAAAATTCACGCCGATCATTTCCGGCCCCGCCTCCAGCGTGGCGATTACTTCGTTCTTTTTAACATCGATGATAGAGATCGTTTCATCACCGTTATTGACCACAACCATTTTTGTTCCATCCGGGCTTGGATAGGCGCGCCAGGGATCGGCCCCCACCTTGATTACCTTGATTACTTTATCTTCCCTTGTATCGATCACTCCGACCACGCCAAGATCCCCATCGGCGGCATACAGGTATCTGCCGTCCCTTGTGATAGAAGCGTTGGATATTCCTTTGATTTCGCTCAGATATTTTTTGGGATCGAGCTTGCTCACACGAGGCATGTTTCCTATTTTAATTTTCTTTAGCAGTTCATGACGTGTAACATCGATCACGCCGACCCAGTGGGCGCCATAGTTTCCAACATAGGCTTTTGAGCCGTCGGGAAGAAACGTGATGTTTAGCGGTTCGGCAAAACCTTTTATGGTTTTTATCTTTTTTAGAGATACAAGGTCGATAATGGAAATCGAATCTCCATCCGGATTCCCCTGGTAGTAATAACGGCTGTCGGGAGTTATGGCCAGATGCTCCGGCCCAAAATCAACAGGTATCGATTTGATGAGTTTAAGGGTCGCAACATCGATGATATAGGCTTTGTTGGAGCGTGTCCCTCCCGTCACAACACGGCGGCCGTCCGGCGTCATCGCGGCCATATGGGGGTTCACCCACTTGCCGAGAAATACTTTGCCGATCATTTTGTTTGTTTTTAAATCCATAAATCCTATGTCATTTGAATCACGGTTTACGATTACGCAGACAGACCTTGGGTCCTTGATTTTTATCTTGTCACCGCTATTGGCCTCCTCGCCAGACACCAGTGGCGGGAAAAAGAGCAATAACGCAAGCGCCAGAAAATATGTTTTTCTCATCTCAGTTTCTCCTTGAAATAGTCTTTTAATGAGCGGTTATTATTAATAGTTAAAAATCGAGCTGGACCCTTATCCCCGGTAACAGATAGCTTTTTTCTTTACCCCCCTCATTGGAATTCACAAGGTATTGGGCATGAAAAGACGTTCTCAGGTTTTCTGTGAGAAAAAGGTTGTAATAGGCTTCTACCAGAGACTCTTTCACACCGTTGGCCATATCCGCATTAAGAAACGCAATGGCGAATGAATCCTGAATCCCGAAGGTGTGAGGTGTTTTCATCTCAATTCCGCCACTGTAAAAATAATCGTCACGGTCATACTTTTCTGAAGTAAACCTATTTCCGAATCTTGCGAAAACAGTTATCGCCGCATTTATTTTCTGGTCCGCGCTTATACCCCATGCGATGTTTTCCCGTTTTGAGCTCTCGTTAAATCTGACCCAGGCGCGGTAATGACCTATTTGCAATCCTGGGATATGCGATAGATACTCCACTTCAAAAAGAGAATAAACTTTCTGCGCCAGCCCTTGTTCAACACTGGCGCCACGTTGCACTCCGGCCCTGAAAATCAAGCCGATCTTTGGATCGTAAGCGGCCATGACGCCTGCGCCGTTCGACGGAGGAGCCAGCAAAATATTATTGACCAAGCCGTCCGTAATGAATTGCATGGTTTCATCATTGGCAACCGCGTTCAGGTCGAAATAGTTGGTCAGATCAAGCATGCCAGCCGATATGGTAAGTTTCTGATCCATTAACTCCGTCCTCAGCCAGACCTCCCGGACATTGGCCCTCTTATCCACTTCACGCCTAGCCACATCGCTCGTGAGCAAAGATAAGTTTGCGATTTTAAGATCTGGCGAGGACCCGCCGATGGCTTCTATATCGAGGAAAAACAAGGTATACAAAGCCGGCTTGCCGATAAAATAAATATCCGTCGAGCCGACGCCAAACAAGTCCTGAACAGCTTCATCCTCACCGCTTACCCTGAACGTTTCCTGAAGAGTGGCCGTCGAGCTGACACCTATATTGATACCCTTAGCTTCCCGCTCATCGAGCGCATTCTGAATCTGCTCTCCGATAGTTTGTCTCCTGTATACTTTTTCCCTCTGGTAAGTGGACTCTTTATGCAATGAAAGCCCGTCGTTCGGGCATTTACCGTCCAAGCGATTGTCATACTCGTGCCCGTTTTCACAAACCCATATTTCTTTTTGTTTTATTATCATCTCCGGCTCGGAGAGGACCGTTTTGCTCTCGAGATCCCTTAGTTGATCCTCCAGTTCCTGTAGCCTGTTTTCCAACAGATCGAAATCTTTTGCGCCAGAATTATTCTGCGTCGTTTCGGTCACTTCTTCAGCGAATACGGAATCCGCTAAAAGCAACGAACCGAACGAAAATAATTGGAGTAAAATAAAAAACGTAAATGCAAAACCTTTGTTCCTAATTTGAAATCCCTCTTTATCATCTGGAGTTCTCATCCTGTTTGCCTCTCCTTCTCGTCCGTCCGGACATTTACAGCCGTTTTCATTTAATCGCTCCTTTAGAAATATTCTGGTTAGACAGCAAATCCCGCATATCCACACTTCTCCAGCGTATTCGACTAAAGGAGTGACGCAACATATGGGGTGGGTAGGTGATTATCGCTTGTAACGCAATATCGAAAAAAAGGGCTTTGGAAGGAACGGACAGGGGGCGACGGGGCGAGAAGCCGACGATCAAGATCGAAAAGAAAAATAAACCAACCATCCCAGTTTCCTTCTAATGAAACCGGGAAGCCGTTTTTCTTCCACGCTCTGAGAAACCATAGCCCGAATCCTCAGAATATCAAATTGTGGGTAAGTCTTCTGGCTTCCGTATCAACCTACTCACCGCGCCTTCCCATCTATAAAGACAGTGACGTTATGCGGTTTTCGTCCTCGGTTACAGTGGCGGGTCCGCGACGGATTTAAACCGCCTTCCTCTTTATGGCAATATTGCCACCCACAATACGCCTGTAAAACTACAGGGGCGATGTTTTATTGTCAACAGGAAAATAAAAAGTGAAAATTAAATTATGGGCACGAACCAGGTTTTACATAAGCTATATCAGCGTCCCACCTGTTGGCGTCCGGCCGTACGAATACAACGACGAAAAGAAGCGTGTTATCGAGTGAGAGCGTCGGCTCACCTGCAGAGCCTATGATAACGGGCAAGTCCGGAATAGAATCGGCCAGCCCGACCATATGCATATATGGCGCGTTCCTGTTTATTACACCATTATCGGTCGACCTAAATTTTACTTTACAACCTTGGTTATCGTGGCTTTTTCCAGCAATAACGGATATTTGTAGTTATACCCGAAGTCGACATCAAGCGACACTATTCCTGTGACTATAACCTCGTCGCCAACAGTCGCCGTACCCTGGCTGGTAATGGTGAGGTCGTTGTTACCAGGCTTGCCAGAGCCGTCCTGCAAATGGAGAAAATTTCTTTTCATGATTCCATTGTTCACTTTAACAACTTTTCCTTGCAGCCGGACATGCTTTCCTTGCAAAGCCACTTTTTCCTGAAAAAGAGCCTCAACCGTCTTATCTATCGGCTCACCGGCCAGCGCATAAGTCGGCGCCAGGCATATAAGCGTAAAAAGCAAACTTGTAATAAATCTTTGCATATGTGTCTCCTGAGTAAAGAGGAATAATAGAGTTGCAAGCTAACAGCTTCCATGCGTTGGAGTCAAGCAGTCACGATGCCGGCGCGGCTTTAGACCACAAGGTGATGTCATCAATATTTATAACCGCATATGTTACGTTCAAGGATAAGACAGTGTCTCAGTTTGATTTTATCAATAGAATCATTATCTTCAAACTAAAACAGCTCCTATGATAGCAACAGGTTGACAAAGCGCGCCTGTAAATTGATAATCAATATTGCTCCGTTACACCCTATCGTAAAAGGCGGATGGTGAAAAATGGATGTTTTTGCGCGATTGTTTCTATGGGTGATGATGCCGTTGTCCATTTTTTCGATTTTACCTCAGTCGGCCTTTGCTCAGCAAAGCGTTCCGCAAAAAATCGAACTTAACAAAGAAGGTTTTACTCCCAGCGTTGTTTGCGGAAAGTGCCATAAAGATATATACGACCGCTGGAAAGATTCCCTTCACGCCAGAAGCACGTCAGATCCGATATTCCGAGCGGCTTACATGGAGGCGCATTACAAAAGCCAGGGCAAGGCGGAGCAACTATGCTTGCGTTGCCATGCTCCAACCACAAAGTTTACCAAGGGATACAATCTGGACGTATCCCTGACATCCGAGGGCTTGACATGTGACTTCTGCCACAGCCTTAAAGATGTGGATTTATCTAACGAAGAATATCCTTTCATCATAGATTTTGGGGAGGTTAAATATGGCCCCAATAAAAAAGGGGACGAAAAGGCGCATAAGATAAAGTTTTCCCCGTTGCACCAAAGCGCCAAGTTATGCGCATCGTGCCACGAATATACACCCAACGGTGTGCCTGTCATGTCTACATATAGCGAATGGAAAAAAAGCGTTTACGCGGATAACGGAACGCCTTGCCAAAAGTGCCATATGCCTGAGGTTCCCGGAACTATTGCAAAAGGAACGTTGAGCGAAAGAGGGTCTAAAATATACAGCCATAACCTTGCTGGAGGACATTCAATCAGCCAGCTTAAAAAAGCGGTAAAGCTGGAAATAGCGGCAATTGATAGACGAAGAGACAGAATGACTGTTACTGTAAAGGTCATTAACGAGGGGTCCGGGCATCGCCTTCCCACCGGCATACCATCACGCAAGGTCATCCTCTTTTGCGAGGTGAAAATTCCTGGAGGTAAGGCGTATAGAGATAAGGTAGTGTACGAAAAAGTGATTTTTGACGCAAATGGCTCCGAGCTTACCAGAGACGCTGATATAATGTTGGGTTTTGGCGCCAGCATCGCCAAAGATAACCGTTTATTCCCCAAAGAGGTCCGTACGGAGAATTTTACGTTTTATATTCCTGAAAGCAGACGGGCCTCGATATCTGTATGGATTGACTACCTCTACAATCCTATTATTATGAGAGAAACCGAGATGCGGATCGAAATGAACAGAGATGAAACGGTATCATCCCCTAACCCAGGGAAGTGACAGCGGCATGAACAGCGAAGCTCCAGCAAATTTTTCTGGCCGGTTATCCGGCACCAGGCGGCGGCTTATTAGCGCCCTGTTATGGCTATTTACAGCCATTACGGCCGCAGGAATGGCGTTTCCACTGGGCATGTACCTGTGGCCGCGGAAACGCAGAAGAAAAAGCGTGGGGAAAAGGTCTATGAAACTTCCTTTGGGGGACGTCCCGATTGGAGACGTAAAGTTTTTCCGATTTTTGAATAAGCCGATCGTTATAATACGCCCAAACGAGCAGGAGGTTACAGCGCTCTCCGCCATATGCACCCACCTTGGGTGTATTGTTAGATGGAAAGAAGGCTCAAAAGAGCTTGACTGCCCATGTCACGGAGGAAGATTTGACCTGAAAGGTTTCGTCATTGGAGGCCCCCCTCCAAGACCTTTGCCTCGCTACCCTGTTACTGTGGAAAATGGCTATATTGTGATAGAGGAAGCGTGACACCATGAAAAAAAAAGAGCTTGTCTTCGGCCCGTTAATAATTAAAAACAGGCTTTTGGTCAACACGTTCAATGCGCTGGACGATAGACTGGGTGTGAAAGAGATTCTGGATGACGAGGTTTTCAAAAAGATCGCGCCTGAAAACCTTGGTTTCTGGTCATGCTTTGGCGGCATAAGCTTTTTCATTTTTATTTGCCAGGTAGTGACAGGGGCGTTGCTCATGGTGTATTACCAGCCAATCACTACAGAGGCCCATGCCTCCGTGGCCAGAATAATGAACGAAGTTCCTTTCGGGTGGCTTATCCGCGGCATACACGCATGGGGGGCCAACCTGATGGTAATCACTCTCATCGTTCACATGGCGAAAATCTATGTGAGCGGTATATACAAAACTCCCCGGGAGCTAAACTGGGTATTCGGGACTATTCTTTTTCTGCTGACCTTTTCGCTCGCCTTCACGGGTTATTTGCTGCCGTGGACACAGCTTGCGTATTGGGCCACGGTAATCGGCACGGATATACCATCCGCCATTCCGGTAATAGGCGAATATATACGTTATGCGCTGCGTGGAGGAGAAGATGTCAGCCAAATAACGTTAACCCGTTTTTTCGCCATCCATGTGATGATTCTTCCCATGGCCACAGGCGCGGTAATAATAGGGCACCTTATGCAGATAAGGCGACAAGGTATAGCAAAGCCACTATAACAATGGAACACCATAATGGCTCAACAAACTGAATTTACGAAAAAAAAAGAGGTCGAAGTTAAAGCGCTCCCTATTGAGGAAAAAAAACGCCTGATAAGGGATGGAAAAGCGTACTGGTTTTTCCCGCGGCATCTTGTGGAACAGATAATAATCTGCATGGCCATCGTAATGATTCTGGTAACGTTCTCAACTGTTTTCCCTCCACATTTAGGACCGAAGGCCAACCCGTTTGACACACCGGAACATATTAAGCCTGAATGGTATTTCCTTGCCGCGTATTACAGCCTGAAGATGGCTGAACACCTTGATTTTTTAGGCTCGTGGGCTCCGAAAATTCTTGGGGTAGCTTTTCAGGGATTAGGAATCCTGGCGCTCATTCTGGTTCCGTTCATAGATAGGAGCGGTCCCGAACGCCGACCTGGGAAAAGACCCGTTGCCATGGCCGTTGGAGTTATAGTCTCGGGAATGGTCATCGTCTTCACACTCCTTGGACATTTTTCGTAACCGCAAGAGAAGCGCGCCTTACCGCCTATCGAGCATTTATGAACGAATAAGCGAGAGGAATTCCTGCCTTGTGCGAGGATCGTTTTTGAACCCGCCGATCATTGCCGAAGTGACGGTAACCGAGTTCTGTTTTTCAACACCTCTCATGGCCATACAAAGATGCAGAGCCTCTATCACCACGGCCACACCACTTGGGTTCACCCCCTCTTGAATAGCGTCTGCTATCTGGTTTGTCATACGCTCCTGCACTTGTAGTCTGCGGGCAAAAATATCTATAATCCTCGGTATCTTTGAAAGACCGATTATCTTTCCGTTGGGGATATACGCAACATGCGCCTTACCATAGAATGGGAGCATGTGATGTTCGCATAAAGAGAAAATGTCTATATCTTTTACGATCACCATTTCGTCGCAGGTTTCCTCAAAAACCGCTTCCTTTATAAGTTGCGCCACATTCATTTTATAGCCGCTGGTAAGATATTGAAGCGACTTTTCAACCCGCTCAGGCGTTTTCTTAAGGCCTTCCCGTTTGGGGTCTTCTCCTATTTCCATTAGAAGTTTTTCTATCGATTTTCTCATTTTACTCCATACGTATTTTGCAAAGATACGGCTTTACGGCCTGTTTTTGGCCGACGATAAGCCGATTAAATCATAACAGGGTGGATTCTCACAACATTATTGTGTGAGTGTGTGGAGATCAGCAAATGAGGGAAATAATAATTGCAGCTTCAAAAGCTCCAATCGGTGGCTATAGGGCCTCGTTATTTACAACCTGCTTGAAATACTTGCCAGCCTTGAAACGAACTACTTTTCTTGCCGAAATCTCAGCCTCTTCACCAGTTTTAGGGTTCCGGCCGACACGTTTGTTTTTTTCCCTGGTTTGGAACGATCCGAAGCGGCGTAATATCACCTGATCATCTTTTGAAAGCGAGTCTTTAATAAGCGAGATAATAGTTTCAACCGCAGTATCCGCGTCCTGTTTTGGAAGGCCGGTTTGTTCAGCCACGCGATTGATTATGTCTATTTTAGTCATTGCGCCGTTAAGCCTTTTGTTATTTTACTAAAGAATTTTCCACCAAAAATCTTCACCAATACTACAATCAAATATAACTCATCCCTCCGCTTTTACCAAGAAAAATAATCAGTTATCGACATTTTACAACTTCTGGCTCAATCGTTTAAATTTTCATCTATCCAAGCCAAATATTTTTCCGATCCACGTTCAATTGGCAAAGAAATTATCTCGGGCACGCTGTAGGAATGTAACTGCGCCACCCTTTTTTCAAGAGCCTCTACGCTTTTATTTGATGTCTTAACTATAAGAAGGGATTCGGAATCGTCGCAAATTTTTCCTTCCCATCGATATATAGAGCGTATCGAGGGGATAATATTAACGCAGGCGGCAAGGCGTTCCTCGACGATGGTTTTCGCTATGGTTCTGGCTTCATCCTCGCTGGAAGCGGTGATTAGCGTAACGCGTTTGTCTGTCATGCTCATACCTTTTTACCCGATAACGCTATGATCGCATATCCGACATAGAACTCCACTACTCCGGCTCCTGCCCATTTGATCATGTTCCCCATCTGTCCTTCCTGGTTGAAAAACGCTACGAGAGAAAATATCGCCGTGAGTATGCCAAAAAGTTGCATGGTTCGTCCGATATAGAAAATCAATGTCTTTGCCATATCAGGGGGTTGTTCCTATAAGATCGTAATCAGTCGCTCCTGACACGCGAACTTTTGTCATATCACCTGGGCGCGCTTCTACAGAATCCAGTATCACACACCCATCGATCTCCGGAGCCTGGGTTATTATACGTCCGGTCAAAAGTTTTTCATCAGGATCCATTTTATCCACCAAAACACTATAAACTTTTCCAATTTTTTCGTAAGACAGCTCTGACGCTATTTTTTTCTGCTCTATCATAAGCTGGGCATAACGTTCCCTGGCTACAGATTCTTCCACCCTGTCCGGCATGTCGAACGCCTCTGTTCCCTCCTCTGGAGAAAAAATAAACGCGCCCATATGATCAAACCGCGCTTCCTTTATAAACTCCAGTAATCTTTCAAAATCCGCATCCGTTTCGCCTGGAAAGCCTATAATAAACGAAGTCCTGATAGCCGCTTCCGGAACCTTGCCCCTGATGTCATCTATCAACCTGCAAATGGAGTCAAATGTCTCTGGACGGTTCATTCTCTTTAACACACTGTCGGACACATGCTGGAGAGGTATATCGAAATAGGGCGCAAGTTTCTCTTCGCTTGAGAAAATTTCCAGTAATTCCCTATTAATCAGGGCCGGGTACATATACATTGTTCTGACCCATTCCACGCCGTCAATCGCCGCCAGCGAAAGCAAAAGGTTAGAAAGACCGCGTTTATCTTTAATATCCGCGCCATACAGCGTAGTATCTTGCGCCACAACGATAAGCTCCTTGACTCCTTGCTGCGCAAGGCGCAGGGCTTCGTCGACAACGGGGGCTAAAGCCCGGCTTTTGTACGGCCCCCGTATAGATGGAATTACACAAAACGAACAGTTGTTGGAACAGCCTTCGGCCACCTTCAGGTATGCCCAATAAGGTGAAGTTGTCAAAACGCGATGACCATTTTCAGGGTCTGGCAATAAAGCCTGTGTGCGAGAGGTTAGGTCACTTGTTAGCGCGTTGAGATCATTTACACCATAAAAGTAATCTATTTCCGGAACGCTCCGGGCCAAATCATCCCGATATCGCGCAGTCAAACATCCCATGACGGCAAGCTTCACACCAGGCTTGTTTTCTTTCAAACGGGCGAGGCTCAGAATCGTTTCGATGGACTCTTCTTTAGCGTCGTTTACGAAACCACACGTGTTGGCGATCAGAATATCCGCCTCTGCCTCATCCAGCGTCAGCTCCGCCCCCGCTTCTTTCAACGCCCATAACGCTCGTTCAGAATCCACCCGATTTTTGGGGCAACCAAGGGAAACCATATACACTTTCATCTGTAAACTATGAGAATGGCGGTCTTTCGTGGAGGTGGCGGCGTCAATAACGGGACCAGGCAAGCTTTACTACTCCTAAACCGCTAGACATAACCAGGTTATACGGTAGCTCACCGGCCTTTTCCCGCTGAAAGTCAACCTTGTAGAAGATACGAAACCTGGGATTGAACGGCAAATCATCACGCATTGGTAATTTCTCCAGCAATACTTTTTTTATGGAAACCGGCCTTAAGCTTCCGCTTTTGGTCTCCAAAAAAATCGACCACCTTGAATCTTTTTCCACAAGGTCGTTCCACTGCTCTTCGGACGTATACAACGCCACGATAAACTGCGCGTTTTGACTGTCCTCATTTTTCTGTATGCTCAGGATTTCATTTTTTTTCTTCTCATCCCAACGGTTGGCCTTAGCCAGCTTCTCCACCCATGCGTTTCGAAGCCACATATCATTGTAAATAACATCCGCAATCATCACAGTGTCGAGCTGATTGTAAAGTTTAGCGGTTCGCAGCCGTTTTTTCACATCAGTGGAATATTGGCTCCCCGACATCTGAAACTGTGAATACTTGCTCTCTGTCGCACAACCTGCAACCAGAATCGTCGCCACTAAAAAAGATATAGCTGTAAAACGGCTCAACTCAAATAATCCTCCAAAATCTTTATTCCAGATTTAGAGCGTAACCTCACTTTGGCCGCCCGTTCTATCTGGCGAACCCGTTCACGGGTCAATCCAAGCCTGCTTCCAATGTTCTCCAGCGTCATTGGCGGCGCGTTAAAACCATAACGCAGCTTTAATACCTCCTCCTCACGCTCTGGAAGCGCTCTCAACAACTTTTCCATGTCGTGATGGAGGCAGAGGCGAATAAAGTCTTCCTCCACCGAGTGCGTCGGGTCGGATTCTAGCATATCCATAAAGGTTACAGCGCTACCGTCTTCGTTCAAGGTGGAATCGAGGCTCATATACCCCCTGTATACTCGCATAATCGTGCCCAAAGCTTTTTGTCGCACACCCAGTTCCTTCGCCAATTCATCCATGGTAGGCTCCCTGGAGAACTTGTGCGTTAAACGCTCAATGGCTTTAGCGGTTTTATGAAGTAATCCAGCCTGCTTCACAGGAAGGCGCACCACGCGGGACTGCTCCGCCAAAGCGCGTAAAATGCTTTGACGAATCCACCAAACGGCGTAGGTGATAAATTTAACTCCTCTTTCAGGATCAAAACGCCGCGCCGCCTCGATCATCCCCACATTACCTTCGTTTATAAGATCAGCCAAAGAGATACCCATCCCCTTGTAGCGGTTGGCGACCATTACAACATATTTCAGATTCCGTTCCACCAGTTTGCGCAGAGATTCTTCGTCACCCAACCGCGCAAGCCTTTTTTCCTCTTCGCGAGACAATGGATTAATGTGACTTATTTCACTCAAATAAGTCTGCAGCGGGTCATCGCTATGTGATATTTTTTCGCGAGATATTGACTTGGCCATATTAAACCTGTAAAAGCTCTCTTTTCCCCTCCACATAAGGGTCCGGACATCTATCAGTCTGCGCGAAAACCGTTAGGAAATTTTTCTCTGGAGCTCCGGGATGGCGGCTCTCCACCTTTCCATAATAGGAGACAATTCATATTCCAAAAGATCAGCCACCGTAACCCAGTCTTTGCTTTCCTGGCCTTCTTTAAGGTCATTCAATGTTTTAAAGAGTTGCCCCTCCAGGTCCCCAAGGCTCCCGTCCTCCAAGATCAGGTCCGACAAATCTGATTTTGCCAATGTCTTGATCGCTCCCACCAAATCCATAAAGGACGATATGCCATCTATACCCTGCAATAAAAGGGAATTGGCTTTTTCAATTTCCCCCATCCTTAAAACATCCGCCACATCCCTTAGGCCTGTGGAGAGATTGTCCATATAGTTTGCAACCTCCCTGAGAAGGCTGCTTGCCCGCTCCGTCGGGTCTGTGCTTGTGGTCAGGGCAAGCGAATTAATTTCGGATAATATTTTATCTTTATAAAGCAGGAAAGATTCATCATCCAAAGGATCATTATTCAATAAAACATTTGTTATCACTTCATCGGAAGATAAATGTTTTTCTGAGATCGTTTTTAAAAGGTCAGACAGGTTTTTTACATCAGAAAGGTCCAGGTCGATCTTCCGGTTATTAAGTAATATTTCTGGGCTCATGGCTCCCTCGCTATGACATTAATTAAACGCACATTTTCAACCTGTTATATTGACCATAGTTTAGCAGGATTGCCGACGATAACCAAATCTTCACCCGGTAGTCGCTTTTTTGGAGGTTACTGTGACAAAATCATCATCCGAGTCTATCCCGTCACTTACCCTTAGCCTCATTGTGTAGTCTCCATCCACATCAGGATATAATAACGCTCGGACTTCACCGGGAGAAACAAGGCCTGTAACTGTGCTTGTTTCAGGAGCGTCGAGCAAAGTCCATGTATACAAAAGGCTATCTTCGTCCTGATCGTAGCTTGCGGAGCCATCGAGCACCGCCACGCTTCCGGTAACTATGGCGGTTTGATCCTCTCCAGCGCTTGCGACCGGAGGATGGTTGTCCCCCGTCCCGACAGCGTCTATTCGGAGCGTGGTTAGAGGGCTCACTATTGTCGACGCATTCGTTACCTGAAGTGAAACTGTATAGAATCCGCCCTTGTCGACTGTAATAGTGGTTATCGCGGCGGTAGAGCTTGACAGCGTCGCGGCGCTTCCTTTTGGTATCTCCAGCACAGTCCAGGCATATGTCAGGTTCTCATTCTGCGGGTCTGTGCTTGCTGTTCCATTCAAAGCCACCTGCGACCCAACCTTGACCTTTTCGCTGTCGACGGAAATTTTCGCCTCCGGGATTGTTTTCTGCTTAGGCGGATATAAAGCCTCGTTGAACTTGTCTACCACACCGCACCCAACCACCATTAAAGCTAGTATGGGTAAAAATATCAGGCCTATTTTCATTTTATAAAACTCCATTATTACTATTTTCCCTCACTAATCACCCGGGCTGCAAGCGCTTCCTCGACTTTGTCCGTTAACAGTTTTTTTTCGACACGACCAAGAGCGGCTACAACCAAAACGCCGCTACTTATAAGCCACCGGAACGCCACATCCATCTGGCGCGCCAGTTCAATCGGGTCGTCTCCCTCCATGTTCTCCACCCTCCGCCTGAATAACATGGCCAAAGGGGCGACGGCCTCATGTGTTTCCGACAAAATAGATATCTTAAAGCTTATCTCCTCCAGCTCCTGTGCTATTTCACCAAGCCCTTTTGAATCTTTAGACGCTGCGGAGAAAGCTACCATGGAGGCGATTTTGGCTCCTTTTTGTCCTAGCTCTATCAGGGTTTGGCAACCCGCCTCCGCCCGCGTAAGCCACATCTTAAAGTCTTTGGCTTGGGGAATTAAAAAGCGGTCCGCTATTTTACTTATCGCTTTATCAACTAATTCTCCCGAGCGGCTCATACCATCAGGGTCTGACCACCTGGACGCCGCCTCGTTGAATATGGGGCGATACAGGTATGCAAAAAGCTCATGCTTATCAAGAGGCTTGCGGCTCATCGGAACAAACTCTATTCCTCCATCCTCATGAAACCCACTTTTAAGCACACGTGTGCGCTTGAACAGGCCAGGATCGTCCGAAATAACCGTGACATTGTCCAGGACGGCCTCGCAAACCGCGATAACATCTTCAGGATCTATATATGTTAAACATGAATAGTGGTCGCATGCAGTCCGATGTGAACAAGGCGCGCATTCTATATCGGCTTGAAGAATATACGCCCCTTCGCAATACGGCCCTGTCTCTTCGGCTCGCGCATGAACAAAAAACAGAGCTACTATCTGTGTCTCGACAGCGGCCGCTATATGCATAGTCCCTGTATCGTTAGTGACCAGAAGGTCTACCCTATCTACCCATGCGGCAAGTTCGCTTAAACTTGTCTTTCCTATAAGGTTAATGGCCGGTGTTTCCATGGCGGTCTCCACTTCATCACCCAGCTCTTTCTCTGAAGCGGAGCCGAACAAGACTATTTTTACGCCACGGCTCGACGAAAGGCGATCCGCCACTTTCGCAAAACTTTCAGGGCTCCAGCGCCTGTCTCTCCTGCTGGCCCCGGCCTGCAATCCAATTAATACATCCCCATCGCTTACGCCAAACTCAGCCATTTTTTCTTTAATGGCTTCCTTGTCTGGTTGCAAGCTAAGCCTGGCTCCGGAATATGAGTTTATCCCGGCTCCCCGCATATAGAGATCAACGATATTAAACCTGTTGAACTTTCTGAAACCTAAAAAAGTTGAGAAATATAACAACCACGGGTCGCGTATCAGCCGTTCGCCTCTTGGTGTGGAAAGAAACCCCCGGATATCTTTAGCGCCGATAAGAAGCGATAGTATGGCCGAAAACTTGGAGTGGCTAAGGTTTACAATTTTTTCGAACCGGCGTGATCTCAGATCGTCCGCCAACCTTTCGAAATATTCATAGACCATAAGAACATCCGGCTCATCCCCGACGCCTTTCCTGAAGCGGACAAAATCTATGGGAATAACTTCGTCGATTCCTTCAGCGAAATCAAGGATTCCGGAAAACTTGGCATTGGCCAACATGGTAATTTCGCAATCCGGCTCCATCGCCTTAAGTTCCTTTATCAAAGGTGTCGTTTGAATCAGGTCGCCCATCCGAGTATGATTCAACACCAATATTTTCGTACCCATATTATCCCTGAGCCAGAACCTGGTTAACCATCACGAATATCGCCTCCGGCCTGCTCAAAGGCCCTTTACCTCTAGATATTTCATCCATCACATTCTTTAGAGAAATATTGCCCTCTCCGCTAAATTTTTTTAAAAAGGCTTTGAGCTCAACGTTGGATGTCCTTTCTATCATGTAATCGACATCGTTTACCCCTCGTCTTTGATCCCGGGCGTTTTCTATTCTCTCCTCTTCACGGGGCAGGACAACGCTCATCATCCTTGCCATCCTGTGAACGAACGTGTGCTCTCGCATCACCCTTTTCCGCCCAGCGTGGGCGATAGCTTCCCGTTCATCCGGGCGCTTGAGGTAATAGTCTATTTTCTCCCGTAACTCATCCATGCTTTGGAATGTGGCTATCTCCTTGCCAATAATGAACATTTTCGCAAGCTCGCTTCGCATATCCACGAGCTGGAACGCTTCACATGCGGCTATCTCGAAAGTTCGTGGGTTGACAAAGTCTCCGTCATGGTCGACACCCACGGAAATATTGGAGCTATGCAGGTTCAAATTGATGGCGCTCGCGTTAAAGATTTTTACATATTCATCGGGGTTTAAACGTCTGTTTGCATTCATGACGCGTTGTCCCAAAGGAGAGGACAGGTTCCATTCGGTTCCCCAGATTTTTAACGGCGTATCAAGAAATCCGGAAAAAAACTTTTGCCTGTTCGGGTATCCTGCGCCCATGAACGAAATCTCAGACCCGTATTTCTCAAGTTCGGATTCGCTTAACTCTGCAGGGCGATGAACAAATGGATCCGCCGCTTGAGGGAGGTAGCCTGCGTAACTTGCCCCGGCGGCTACAAGCTCATCAAGAAAACTTCCCTTCTGCATTCCGAAAAAGTAATCGTAATGAGGGGCGACCAGTTTCCAGTAAGGAAGAAGATGGTAATTTTCCACGAACCAGAAAACTACCGGGATATTCAAAACTTTGAGCTTGTCGATAGCGGACGGGTTTAATGGAGACTGGGCGAGAACCACTATCACATCCGGTTTAAAATGATCGGCCCTCGCTACAATCCTGTCGCCAAGATAATTGTTGAAGCCGGACTTTAGCGCCGCGCGATTAATCTCATCCGGCGTAACGTCGTTAATGCTTAGCGCCTCAGCATGATGAGAGGTGTTGTCTACAAAATCAACTATGAACCCAAGCTCGGTTAACGCTCTTGCTGTTGATGCGGCGGTCGTAGTGGAGCCGCCATAAACCGGACCTACCACCATGGCTTTATATTTACGCGTGGCGGCAAGCGTATGGACAATGAATGGCTCCGCCAAAAGGTCTCGATCGTGTTTATATAATTGCGCGGAAGGCTCGTGGTCTATCCAAAGCGTCTTGGTATAATCGAGGGAAGACGCCGAGTCGGCGAATTTTGCCGGCGAAATTATTTTTATTCGGCTTAAAAGGCTCACAAGGTCTCTTGCTTCAAACGCCGCCTTGAGAACGCCGGCGGACGGCTCTATTACGATAATATCGCATGAGCTTGAGTCTATAGCCTCAAGATGATATCCAAACCCGAAACCGAAAACGACTACGCAACCGGCCCAGTTTACAGGGTAGTCTTGCGTGAGTTTCACCCCTTCTTTTTCCGGATGGTAACCGCTGTGTAATGACACATTCCCGACCTTTGGAACAGGGAAACCGGACTTTGAATCCGCCACTATAAGCTCTGATGGAATATCAGCGGACTCTACCCACAACGCCGTTTCGCTGTCATTTGCTCGCAGGGCCTTAAGATTTTGTTCCAGATAGTTCATTTTCTTATTTTAAACTTTCGGCAACATTCGCTTTAACCTTGAGACAGCCTTGTCCGCCTCCCGCTCAAAACCCGTAGCCGCCTGGTACATATCAGAAAAAAGAACGCGGAACGACTCCAAAGTTGCGTAAGAGATTGCGTTGGCGTCATCTAACTTTCGGCCCTTTCTCCGGATTGCGTCCACTTTATCCAGAACGCTGTCCACGCTCCATCGGTTGATTTCAACAAACATTTTTGTTCCCAGTATCTCACTGGAGATATCTCCTAAAGCGGAAAGACCTTTCCCAATCGCCAAGCCGCCTGTATTTGCGCTTTTCTCGATTGTCGCCAACGTCTCTTTTACCACCGCTATTCCTTTTCCGCACACCCGTTTCACTTCCCTCGCCTCATCCCTGGCTTCTGTCAACGCCTCGACAACTCTTTGCGTGACATCATCTTCTTTTTCAGGAAATATTTCGTCCGATATGGCCATTACTGATTTTTGTCTTGGCAACCTGGTTGAAATATCCGCCAGCGCCACGTTCTTGGCCCCTTTTATTTCTATTCCTCCCTCGGTAGCGTTGTATGCGTCTATGGACTCTGAGCCAATGATAAGCTCAAACCATTTGCGCCACCCGTCCATCTTGGGATTCGTGGAGACCAATTCTCCAAATATATTCTCTTTCTCATATGACTCGGCCAGTACGTCATCGCCAAGACGGCTATTGTCCCATTTGTTTTCTGTACCTGTAAAAGGTCTCATCGATTCGTGGGTTGTCTCACCCGCATGAGTTCTTCCATGTATATATGACATGTCCTGACCGACAAAAACGACAGGGGAACACCCAAGCTTTATCGCAAGGTCAAAAGCTGATGTCGCTACCGATCCGCCAGACCGAATAGTCCCTTTCTCACCGATAACAGTCTCCAGCCACCTGAATAAAGGGTCGGCATAGTCTATAAAAACTTTCGGGCCAACATACTCTTCAACAATTTTCGGATGAGCTACAGGGTTTAATACCATTAACGTGTCAGGAAGCTTTATCCCTGCAAGATGAAAATAATTTTCCTCTTTAGCGTCGAGTGACACTACTATATCCGGAGTGACACCCACAGATAAAAGCGCCCGGACAGCGGTATCCACAGCTATAACAAGGCCGTTTTCTTTAAACACGGATAGCTTGAAAGCTGTTTTATCAAGCGACGGGCCGGCCGACACAACCGCTGCGGGGATACCTTTATACCTTTCAAAAAGTGTGGACGCCGAGCCGCTTTTTAAAATGGCGGGGAGGTTTTGCAAAATATTTTTTTGCCATAAAACTCCAAAGCTGGCCAGAGTCAAAATATTTTGTGAAGCGTATTCCTTTAAATGTTCAAGCCGCTCCTTTACCTCATTAAAAAAGCTGGAATAGATTTTAGCTGACCATCGGTTTTCAACAATACTGAAATTGGAACATGTAAACACTCCAAATTCATTTTCAGCTCTCGCGAAAGTGGCCGCCGCAGAATTTTCCCCTATCGAAAGCGATACCCTTTCAAGCTTGAGAATTCTTGCTATGTTCACCTCTTTTAGAACCGCTGTAAAAAAATCAATATCAGGCTCTATGAGCAAAATAAAAGCCTGGTCAGACGCCCTGTCCACAACCTCCGCAAGAAGGCTTCCAGAGCCGAAACCTAAAAGCGCCACCATCCTGGCGTTTGCCAGCTCGTCAGCGGCGGAGTCCAGGGAAGGTTTGTGGATATCTGGAAGGCGCAGCGTCCCGTTTCCGTCGGGGCCAGAAATTTTTACAGTCACCCTCCCCGCTTCATCTATAGTTCGCTTAATACGAGCCGAAGGTTGTGTCTTGGCCAACAGCTCCGCAAGCTCTGGAGAATGTTTCCGAATAGCCGCCAGGTTTTCCTCAAAAACCGTCATCAATATTATCCTTCAGCATCCCGCAACGTTTTTTTGCGACATGGAATCGTGATATTTTTTAATAGTCGCATGAAAAGCTGAATTCCACCGGCTGACAAACTTTTCCATTGGGAATATTTTCAGCGCTGTTTCCTTACCGTTCGAGCCTATTCTGGCCGCAAGATCATAATCTTCCAAAAGTTCGTTTATCCGCATTCTCAAATACTCAATATCGCCCGATATATATCCATTAACGCCATCTATAATTGGCGATTTGGAGTGCGTATATGAAACCACAGGACATCCCGCCGCCATCGCCTCGAGCATGGCGAGGTTATATCCATCCTCATACGGCTCGAGTGTTATGTTCAAATAAAGCCTACTTTTGGCGTAATACGATTTGAGGGCATGCCAATCGTCCGCTGGAGCAGCATTTTTAATAGACGGATTATTGCCCAGAATAATTGTCTTAAACCCTTTGCAAATCGCTTCTTGAATATTGTAACCCAGCATGATGTCGCGTTCCCTGATAAGAGAGCCCACACGTAAAATTGATCTTTCATGGCCGGTATAATCTGTAAAACAGGATGCGTCGATTCCTGGTGGAGTGACAACGCCACGTTCAAACCCCCAGTCTTCCCGTTTCGATTCAGAAACAAATAGAAGCGCAGACGCCCTATGGACCAAGGAGGATACATCTTTTAAGTACCTTTTTCTCTCCACGGTAGCGCCACCCAAAGCCAATTCGCAGGTAAGCTTGTTATGGAACATCAGGACTACCGGAATATCGAGGCTCTCTATTAACGCCACATCCGAAAAATTGTGGCAAAGAGCAAGGTCGTATACCCCGTTTTCGATATTTTTCATGCTTTCGGGGAAAGAGATGATGGAAAGATTGTCAGGTTTTGGTCGCGTCTTTTTATCCCATTGACGAAAAAAACCTCGTCCCTGATCCGGCTCTATTACATCAAACCTGTGGCCTGTTTTTGCCAGCATGAAAAGATATGGCTCGTGCCAGTTGAAACTGAGAATCTTTAAATAACCGGACACGAAACTTTCCTCAAAGGCAAAATAGCCATTTAGACTTGGTTAGTTACTATTTTTCAGACATTTCCAAATGTTGGCCGACAAATAAATGACGCTTTCGCACACATATCCAACAATAACTAGAGCAATGATCGTACCGTCTGATAATAAAAACCGGCATGGATACGTAAAGGTTTACCGCTAATTTAACTTTGAGCAGGGATTAGTCCGACTTTTCTCTCAGGATTTCGCGTTGTCTTTTGAAAATATAGGTAATCAAGTCTTCCCTGTCGCTATGATTCATTGCGGTGAACGAGACAGAGACCAAAAAGCGGCCTTCGTTATCCTTGTCTGGTTTTATAGACATTACCGCACCTAATATCTCCACTATGAAGAGTGGAAAAGTGGGCGGGGCGAACCGTGCCTGGATAATGTCCCCCACGGCAAGTTTTTCAGGGAGCCCAAGGAACGCCCCTCCTGCGGAAATATTCAGGCAATGTCCCTGCTCCATTTTCGGGTTATCAAATATTTTCTGGTCGATCCTTCTAATGATATGGTCGAGCTTGCGTTCCAGGGACATCCACATGGTTAGCGTATGAGGCTCCATCTCCTGAAACTCGGTTATATCTGAAAGGTCGGAAGGAAGGTCTGTGAAAGCGGTCGGCGGGATGGCGAACCTGTCGCACGTCCTGTGGTTTTCGATCTCGGCGGAAAGATCCGCCACGTTGTCGGGCTTCTTCCACCGGATGGGGAAAAACACCGCCACTCTTACATCATTGCGCTCTCCGGGGTTATTATGATCCATAAAACCTCAAAGCTCCTTACTAAAATCGCTCCAAAAACTTACACCTTACTCTATGCTATCCCATAATTCTTATTTTGGGCAATTATTGCCCGTTTTTCAATATCCAGTCGGTCGCGTCACCGATTCCGGTAGCTATGTAATCTGGCGCTATATCTTCGCCCCGCTCGATAGTCCCGGCTTCACGTTCTCCAAAACCCGTTTTAACCAATATAGATTTCATTCCGGTGGCAGGCCCCAGTTTAATATCAGATATTTTGTCGCCAACAACATATGAGCGACCAAGATCGATATCAAGAGCCTTGGCGGCGCGCTCCACCATTCCAGGCTCCGGTTTGCGACAGTCACATTTTATCGCGTATTTTTCCACCGCTCCTTCAGGGTGATGGGGGCAATATTCTATACGGTCAATCCTGGCGCCAGCCTCAAGCGTCCATTTAAACAGGAGAGCGTGAACCGTCGCCACAAAATCCTCCGTCATCAGGCCGCGGGCCACACCGCTCTGGTTGGTTATTATGACCACTTTAAACCCGGCGTCGTTGATCCTCTTTATGGATGTCAAAGAATCTTCATATAAACGAAACTGTTTTATATCGCGAATATGATTATCTTCTACATTCACACAACCGTCCCTGTCCAGAAAAACCGCACGATTATTCCGCGATGTCTTCAACTTTGCTATCTCCCATCATTTTTTTCACAGCCATCGCAACGCCAACCCCAAGGCAAATACCAAACGCCCCTCCAGCGATGACATCCATCGGATAATGAACGCCCACAACCACGCGAGACAGGCACACAAGCAGACCTATCGGAAGCAGAACCCATAATAGCGGCCTGAAAACGCTTCCGATAGCTCCCACGACAGCCATAGAGTTCACAGCATGATTCGATGGAAATGAATATGAGTCCACACACCCTACCAATACATTGATATTTTCAAGCTCTATACATGGACGCGCTCTTGCGAAAAAAGACTTGAGTACGTAAAAGGTAAAAGGGTCGCCAATCCCAACAGCCAGAGAAGCGGCGGCTATGGCGATAATACCGCGGCGGCGATCTACCAGAACCATCCCGATCAACAACAGGATCAGGGGTAAGACCCAGGTGGAAAAAGTGGTGACCCTCACCATCAGCCACCCTATGACAGGATAGTCCAGACCTGAATTTATCGCGCGAAAAAGCGCCTCATCCATTGGCGTAAACCATTATTTTTTATCTACCTTCTCCCAAGCGGATATTATCTCTTCAACCGTAACCTCCTCCATACACTCATGCATGGTGGGGCATACTCTTTTATAACATGGGACGCATTGCAGCGTATGTTGAGTCACAGCGTTTTCCATACCATACGGTCCGGTCCGCTTGGGGTTGGTGGGGCCGAAAATAGCCACGGTCGGTGTTCCGAGCGCAATTGCAAGATGCATGGGGCCGGAATCGTTCGTAAATAATCCGCTCGATTTATTTAGTATGGCGGCAAGCCGCCCGAATCCTCCGGCATTTGTAAGGTCAACAACACAAGACCCCGCTTCATCCGCCAAAGCCTTGCCACGCTCAATATCTTCCGGCCCTCCGATGATTACGGATCGCAATCCCTCACGTCTGTGAAGCTCTTTTGCAAGCTTCGCGAACCGTTTGATCGGCCACCGTTTCGTTTTCCACCTTGCGTTCGGGTTGATCGTCACAAAAGGCTTCTCCGGCGTCGCTTTTTCGGCCCAGTCAAGCTCCGCTTGCGGAATGGCAAGATCATATCCCACGGCTGTTCCAGCTTCCATACCAAGCTCCGGCAACGTTTGCATATATCTGTCTATTGCGTGGATATCGGCGTGATTGGAGCCTACTTTGCGGTTATAGAAAAAGGGCGCTCCCTCCCTGGCGTACGCAAAGCCGATTTTAACCGGAGCGCGAGCCGCCAAGCTTATAAGACCGGAGCGAAGCAGCCCTTGCAGATCGATGACCGCATCATATTCATGCCCCCGGATCAAGCGGATAAAGGCTAAGATTTGTTTTATCGTCGTAGGGCGCCACCACCGGCCCCATTCCTTTCTCCTGAAAGGATAAATATTGTCCACATAAGGCGAAAGACGAACAAGCTCCGCATACCCTTCGGCGACCACCCAATCCACCGCCACATCGGGAAAAAATTTCTTAATGGCCCGCGCTACAGGAAAAGTGTGTATCACATCACCCATGGAGGATAGCTTTACAAGAAGAACGCTAGCCCGACCGCCTGAATCAATATTTTGCATCCGCTATTTGAAAAGCTTCGGTATGATCGAGATTATTGCCGATATCGCCACGCTTAAAACGATCATTGTAGTGATTGGAAAATAAAAGCTGAAGTTCTCCCGCTTGATAACAATATCCCCCGGCAGTTTCCCCAACCCTATTTTTTCGATCCACGGCCAGGCCAACCCCATAATGAGCAGTGATACGACCATGTAAATAAGCATACGGGACATTTATTTATAACCCTCCATATTCACACCGCCAAAAGCAGGGTGATAATTTCGCCTGCGTTTCTGGTCGGTAATATGGTGTAATTATGGCATGATTTTAAGCAGGTTCGCCTCAAAGATACTGCAAGCGCGTAAAAGTCTTTTTCCGGGGCATTGCTATGGATGCGGGTCATCACGATCAGGCTTTGTGGATGGAGCCTTATGTAACGATTGTCTTGGCGCGGTTTGTTATCCAAAGAAAAATATTTGCGGCGTGTGCGGAAAATCGCTCGACTTCGATTACGAGATCGAAACCTATGAATCGTACACCTGCGGCGCATGTCTCGAAAAACCGCCTCCATACGAAAAGCTACGGCACGCGCTTACATATGAAGGGCCAGTGCGGGAGCTTATGCATTCGTTCAAATTCCAGTCGCACAGACGCCTTTGCGCCCCTTTGGCGAATTTGGGGCATGACCGCCTCCTCCCATGGTTTGAAGAATGGCCGGACGCCACAGTGGTTCCCGTTCCACTTGCCACAGGCAGGTTGTTTAAACGTGGTTACAACCCCGCATACCTGCTGGCCAAAAAGCTGTGTGAGCATACAAGGCAAACCGTCGCGGAAGGAGCGTTGCGAAGGATCAAAAACACGAAGCCGCAGTTCGGGCTGAATATCAAAGAACGGCTCGACAATGTCAAAGGCGCGTTCGCCGTCTATAACCCTGACGCGATTAAAGGCAAACGCATCATTCTCTTCGACGATATCCATACCACCGGCGCAACGGTTATGGAATGTTGCAAGGCGCTAAAGAAAGCGAAGCCTATATCTATCCGCGTGGCGACATTGTGCAGGACGGGAGAAAACTGATTGTGGGTGAATAATGTCATCCCGCGCTCGCGTAACCCAAAGGGTTATGACGCGGGATCCCGTCGTTTACCCACGAGATGCCGGACTAAATCCGGCATGACATTCTTATCACTGTCATCCTGAGCCGCATGCGAAGGATCTCAACAATAGTAAGTAAATAGAACTAACCAAATACTATTTCCCTAACATCGCCCTTATCCTTAGCCTTAGCGCGTTCAGTCGTATAAACCCTTCCGCGTCGGACTGGTCATATACGTCGTCCGCTTCGAAAGTCGCAAACCTTTTATCGAACAGAGAGTTTTTCGATTTGCGCCCTAATACCGTGATGTTGCCTTTGTATAACGACAGGCGTACTGTGCCCGTCACCGGTTTTTGAGCTTCGTCTATCAACGCTTGCAGAGCCTCTCGTTCCGGCGAGAACCAGTATCCGTTGTAAACAAGCTCTGAGTACTTGGAGATTAGCGAGTCCCTGATATGCAACACCTCCCGGTCCAGCGTGAGCGACTCCACGGCGCGATGGGCCACGTGCAACACCGTTCCGCCCGGAGTCTCATATACGCCCCGCGCCTTCATGCCAACATAGCGGTTTTCGACAAGGTCCACCCTGCCAATTCCGTTTTTCCCGGCAAGCTTATTAAGATGGGCCAGCAGTTTCGCCGGGCTCATTTTTTTGCCGTTCACCGCCACAGGGTCGCCTTTTCTGTAGTCGATAGTTATCACAGTCTCCTTGTCTGGAGCTTTTTTGGGCGATACGGTCAGTTCAAACATATCGTCCGGCGGCGCGGCCCAAGGGTCTTCCAGCACACCACCTTCGAAAGAGAGGTGCAGGAGATTGCGATCCATCGACCACGGTTTTTTCTTCGTTACAGGAACCGGTATCTTCCATTTTCTAGCATAGGCGATCAACGACTCGCGGGAATTAAGGTCCCACTCCCTCCACGGGGCGATACACTTTAGCTTCGGGTATAAAGCGGCATATGTAAGCTCAAACCGCACCTGGTCGTTTCCTTTTCCCGTGGCTCCGTGGGAGACCGCCTCCGCCTTCTCCTTTTTGGCGACGGCGGCCTGCTCCTTTGCGATAAGCGGGCGGGCGATAGACGTGCCGAGCAGATATGTTCCCTCATACACGGCATTTGCGCGCAACATGGGGAAAACATAGTCTTTAACGAAAACCTCTTTTAAATCTTTTACGACAAGCTTCAACGCTCCGGCGGCTTTCGCCTTTTTATGAAGCGGTTTAAGCTCCTCGCCCTGCCCCAGGTCCGCGGCAAAACATATAACCTCGCACTTATATGTCTCTATAATCCAGCGAACGATAACAGATGTGTCGAGCCCTCCCGAATACGCAAGAACAACCTTTTTTATTTTGGACATTCCATCCTCAGCAAAAGAATAATTTGAATTAAAATTGTTAATTCTAGCAGGATAAACCTTTAGAGGCAGGGCGCGCAAATAATCAATGGCGGGATTAGTGATTTTTTTTCGGTATACGCCTTAATCGTCGTCTTGACCACCCCATTATTGGGTAATCATTAAATATCCACCAATAGCGATGGATAAAAAGAGGGGGGAATAGCGGCCTTCCAGGATAACAAAAGGCGACTATCCCCCCCTTTTTGAGTTTACAAGGAAGTCACCTACTCATTATCGTCATTATCGCTGTCGGAGTCGCTATCGCTATCGCTGTCACTGTCGGAGTCACTGTCACTGTCGGAATCGCTATCACTGTCGGAATCGCTATCGCTGTCGGAATCGCTATCGCTGTCGGAGTCACTATCGCTGTCGGAGTCACTATCGTCATTGTCGTCCTTATCATCATCGTCATCAGGAACTCCGTCGTTGTCATCGTCATCGTCGAGCAGATCATCCACACCGTCGCCATCATGGTCATTTTGGCTTAGGGGGTTATTCTGAGGCGTCACTGTAGCCGCTCCGGCTGCAACAGGCACGGCGCCAAGATCAATTGGAGTGGTAGTTCCACTGTTGGCTGATACATTGAAAGTCGTAGTTGTAGTAGTTCCAGCTGGCGAAGTCGGGAACGTGGCTGTCGCTGATGTCGTTCCTCCTGACGCTGTCAAATCCAGCGAATAATCGTGACCAACCGGCAGATCGACACTGAAATCGATCGAGGAGCCTGCAAGGGCGTTCATGCGCGAAGTCGTTGTAGTTAATGTCGCTTCGTAAACGGAGCCGTCGCTCTGGCTGGTAACCGTAACTCCTGAAATACCAGAGAGATCGCCCGTTAAAGTACCTTTAACAGTCCTGGATTGAGCGGATGCGCCGCTTGATCCCACAGAAGCGGATGTGCCGTCTGACACGCCTGAGCCACAAGCGGCAAGACCCAGCGT
>CAYNDB010000019.1:0-26743 GCA_964395915.1 uncultured Nitrospinota bacterium
CGTTTATCATTGTGGCCAGCATTCCCATGTAGTCCGCGTTGACACGGTCCATGCCGCCTTCGCTTGCTACCGCTCCACGAAATATATTTCCGCCTCCCACGACAATGGCGATTTCAATACCGAGGTCATGAACCTCTTTTATCTCCTGCGCAAGGTGGGATAGGGCTTTGACATCTATTCCCTGGGAGTCAGGAGCGGAGAAAGCCTCCCCCGTAACCTTGAGGAGAACTCTTTTATAAGGCAAGTTGTCCGATCCCAATGCTGATTTTCTCCTATTCACCAAGTTGTAACCTGCAAAACCTTCTTACAGTGACAGTTTCTCCAAGCTCTTTCCCGATATTGTTTAAAAGAGCGCCAACGGTTATTTCCGTATCCTTCACAAACGCCTGCTCAAGGAGGCACGCTTCCTTAAAGAATTTTTTCACCCGTCCTTCGACAATTTTAGGGATGATATTATCCGGCTTGCCAGACTCTTTAGCCTGCGCTTCGAAAATCTCTTTTTCTTTGGATAAGGTTCCCTTCGGCACATCATCTTTGGTGATGGAAATAGGGTTGGCGGCGGCTATATGCATGGAAATATCCTTAGCCAGTTCTTTAAACTTGTCGCTATCCGCAGTATTCTCAGATTCGCATCCAAGCTCCACCAGCGAGCCTATGCTCCCGACGCCGTGAATATAAATTGAAAATTTTCCAGGCCCGGACATGTCAAACCGGACGCGTCTTCCGATAACAAGGTTTTCTCCAAGCTCGTGGATATTCTCCGTTAAGATATCGTTGACAGTTTTAGATGAGTCGCTTGAAAAAGCCTGATTTGAAAACGCTTCATCATCATCGGTAAATTCGGAGTTTAAAAGGTGATCCGCTATCTGGCCGCACAACTTTTGAAAATTTTCATTTCGCGCGACAAAATCAGTTTCGCACTTTATCTCTACCATGACAGCGGTCTTACCGTTTTCGATACCGGAGATCGCGCCTTCTTTGGTCGATCGGTCAGCTTTTTTCGCAGCTTTGGCGGTTCCTTTTTTTCTTAGGAAATCAAGCGCCGCATCTACGTCGCCATCGTTTTCTTTTAATGCGTCCTTACATTCCATGATCCCCGCGCCGGATTGTCGCCGCAGGTTTTTTACCATCTCAGCGGATATCGTCATTTCAAAATTAGTCCTTCTTACTATACTTTTAATTAATAGATTCGGTTTTAATATCGAATGCCCAGGATACAATCTCCCAATGTTGTCGATCAGGATGATTTATCGCTATCTTTGGCGTTCTTGGTAACGCTTGACGCCGTCTTCTTGGTTTCGTCAGCTTTCCTGTCAGATGCGCTTTTTTCTCTATTTTTTTTCGCAGCAGCCAATACCGCAGCATCTTTTGCAGCCTTTTCTTCTTTTATCTTTGCGGCTTTCTCTTCCTTGGCTTTTACGGCTTCCGCCTCTGCCTTTGCCTTTTCCTCCACCAGGGCTTGACGCTTTAATTCATATTCCTCGGCGCCAGCCAACATGTTGTCCGCCATGGCAGAAGCCATCAATGTGATCGCTTTAACAGCGTCATCATTGCCAGGGATCACATATTCGATTCCATCAGGATCGCAATTGGTGTCCACCACCGCCACAACATTGATCTTCAGCTTCAGCGCTTCAGCCAGGCCAATATGTTCCTTGTTAGTGTCCAATATAAAGACCGCGTCCGGTAGCTTCTCCATGTTTTTTATGCCGCCAAGGTTTCGCTCCAGCTTGGCTCGTTCTTTTGAAAGTTTTATGGATTCTTTTTTGGACAGCACAGCCAATGTTCCGTCATCAGCCATTTTATCCAGATCTTTCAATCTTCCCACGCTTTTTCGTATGGTTTCGAAGTTGGTCAACATTCCTCCCAACCATCGTTCCGTTATATACGGCATGCCGCAACGGGTCGCTTGCTCAACCAGTATTTGCCGCGCCTGGGTTTTTGTCCCCACAAAAAGGAGCGTGCCACCATTGGCCGCCGTTTTTCTGATGAATTCAGTGGCTTTGCTGAAGTTTCTGACCGTCTGCTGAAGGTCAATGATGCTGATGCCGTTACGGCTTGTGAAAATATATTTTTTCATCTTCGGGTTCCAGCGCTTTGTCTTGTGGCCAAAGTGAACCCCCACCTTCATCAATTGCTCGATAGAAATATCCGTCATTTTCTGTTGTCTCCTTTTGTTGCAAGTTATGCCGCTGTTTTCGTCTTCTCCATTTCCTGTATAAAGGCCGAACATAGCCACACTTGCAGGGAAATGGATCGGAAAACATGAGTTATCCATCACTATCGCTAATTTACCTTTAAATCAGCAACTGGTGATTTAAACATAGTTTTCATGGGAAACGCAACATATTCGAAGCCGGGGCATGGGTTAGGCTGTAAAGCTTTGGTAATACTTTAAAAAACCCGGGAGTTAATATATCTTGCAAGTTCAGCTAAATGGGCGCCTGCGACACCAAACATTTTAATGCTGTCAACCGCGTTGTCGATAAGTTTTTCGGCAAATTTCTTTGATTCTTCCAAACCCATAATGGATGGATAAGTCATTTTCCCCTTTGCGGAATCCGCCCCGACTTCTTTGCCTAGAAGTTTTTCGTTCCCTTCAACATCAAGGATGTCGTCCACCACTTGGAAAGCAAGCCCGACAAGCTTTCCATATTCAGTCAGAGCCTCAAGCTGTTCGCTGTTTGCCCCTCCCAGCATCGCCCCCCCACGGATGGACGCTACAATCAGTTTCCCGGTTTTATGGGTATGAATATATTCAAGGGCCGCGGCGTCCGGCTCCGCCTTTTCCATCTGAAGGTCGACAACCTGCCCGCCAATGGTTCCTTTCGATCCGACGGCCAGAGCGGTTTCCGATGCGACCGCAAGAACTGTCCTGGCCGCGACACCATCATAAAGCTTGAGGTCTGTCATGATCTCAAACGCAAGCGTAAGAAGCCCGTCTCCCGCCATAATGGCTGTGGACTCGCCGAATTTTATATGGTTTGTAGGTTTGCCTCTCCGCAACTCATCGTTGTCGAGAGCTGGCAGATCGTCATGAATAAGTGTGTAGGTGTGTATTATTTCAAGGGCCGCGGCGTATGGCTCTACCGGTGTAGTTTCCCCTCCCACAGCGTCGCATGCGGCTATAGCCAGCATCGGCCGGAGCCTTTTACCGCCAGCGAAAAGGGAATATCGCATCGCCTCGTGAAGGTTTTGCGGATACGTATCAGCCGGAGGAACCAGCTTTTCTAGCGTTTTTTCGACCTGATCTCGGATGGCGCTGAAATATTCCGATAAAGGCATGTGTCAGAAAGTGGCGTCGTCGGAAGGGTCTTCCATCGGTTCCACGGCAAGCTCCCCTCCGCGGTCTTTTACCAGCTTTTCTATTTTCTTTTCCGCGTTATTGAGCTTTTTTTGTAGCGCTTTAGACAAAACGACCCCCTCCTCGAACAGCTCGATAGATTTCTCAAGCTCCAGGTCGCCATCTTCAAGCTTGGATACGATTTCCTCCAGCTTTTTCAACGCCGTTTCAAATTTGATTTCTTTCGAATTATTTTTTTCGCTCATAGGTGGAAGTCTACCATATCAAAACAATTTTTCTTGCCGTTCCCTGTTGTCACCGCTTATTGTCGCCTGGGCCTGCCCGTCGGATAAGCGGATTTTTATTTTCGTCCCTGTTTTCAGATCGTTTACGGACTTTATTATCCTGCGCCCGTCCTTGCTGGTTACGATACTGTAACCTCGTTTTAACACAGCCAGCGGGCTTATGGCGCCAAGTCTGCCACCTGCGATTTCTGCCCGCTTGCGGCAATCCTGCGCCACGTTTTGAGCGCTGTTTACAAGCTCGCCGGTTCTCCGTTCGAGAATCTCTCGCCGGGCTTTTATCCAAAGAGCCGGCTTGAGCGCCTGCATACGCCTGTTCAACGCCGTGGCGTCCCCCTTTTTCAGTTTCGCAAGGCGTGTCAAAGAGATTGTCAGGCTCCGGTCAAGCGAAGCGAACCGCGTTTTAATGTTGTTAAGGCGATTGACGGGGTTTAAGGCGCCAAGGTGGCGTATGGCTCCATTCGCTTCCTGCCTGGCATGACTATGGGAGATTGAAACGGCGCGGTGCGTCCTTTCGTCAATATCGTCAACACGCTGGTTGAGTGATTCTTGAATATCCCTAACCTCAACGATCATTCGGCGAGTAAGTTCTTCAATAACGTCTTCCAGAGCTTCCTTTTCCGGAGCCACCTGTTCGGCCGCCGCCGTCGGCGTTGAGGCGCGAAGGTCTGCGACAAAGTCCGCGATTGTAAAATCTGTTTCATGCCCAACTGCGGACACTACCGGTATTTTCGACGCCGCGATGGCTCTTGCTACAATTTCTTCATTAAATGCCCAAAGGTCTTCCAGCGACCCTCCGCCACGACCTGCGATAATTACATCCACCTTGCCATATTTGTTCATGTCGGCGATAGCCTCCGCAATCTGTCCCGCCGCGGCGTCGCCCTGCACCTGCACGGGGGCTAAAACGATGTCAAGGCCTGGAAATCTGCGGTTTAACGTGCGGATCATATCCCTTATCACAGCTCCAGTGGGGGAGGTTATTATGCCGACTGACCAGGGAATATACGGCAACTTTTTTTTGCGCTCCTTGTCGAACAGCCCTTCGGCGGCAAGCTTTCTTTTTAGCTGTTCAAACGCCGCCTGTAATGCGCCGAGCCCTTTAGGCTCCATCGACTCCACGACCATCTGGTATTCCCCCCGCTGTTCGTAAACGGAGAGGCGCCCGCGGCATACAACACGATCGCCGTCTTTAGGCTCGAACTTGAGGTAGGAGCGACGCCCTTTCCACATTACCCCGCGAAGCTGGGCGTCTTTGTCTTTGAGCGTAAAATATGAATGTCCGGAAGAATACACCTTGAAGTTCGATATCTCTCCCTCAACCCATATAGACGGGAAACTCGTTTCAACGACCGTTTTCAAGTCGCGGTTAAGCTCCGAGACGGTGTATACCTTGCGGCCCGGCTTTTTGTTTGGCATAGGTAGTTAAACCAGCAGGTTGCGCTGTATCTTGTACGCCAGCAAAGTGTTGTAAAGCAGCATGGCGATGGTCATAGGCCCCACGCCCCCCGGAACTGGCGTGATCCACCCCGCCTTGTCGCAGACGTTATCGTAATCGACATCGCCCAAAAGTTTGTTGTCCACACGGCTGATACCGACATCTATAATAGCCGCGCCCTCTTTTACCATATCTCTTGTCACGAATAGCGGCTTGCCGATCGCCGCCACAAGGATATCCGCCTGCGATGTCACTTCGGCCAGGTTTTTAGTTCGCGAATGGCAGACTGTTACTGTAGCGTTTCTGTGTAACAGCATCATGGCGATGGGCTTTCCGACTATGTTCGACCTGCCCAGCACAACCGCATGAGCGCCTTCTATCGGGATTTTGTAACGGTCTAAAAGCTCGATGCAACCTGCAGGAGTGCAGGGCATCAGCTTTGCCAGCCTTTGTGAAAGCAAGCCGACGTTCACAGGGTGGAACCCGTCCACATCCTTGTTGGGGTCTATTCTGTCGAGAACCGCATTTTCATCCAGATGGCCAGGTAGAGGCGATTGCACCAGGATGCCATTTACTTTTGGATCATCGTTTAGCTTGCTTACCAGCTTGAGAAGCTCTTCCATCGAGGTATTTTCCGGAAGAATATGCTGAAATGACTCCATGCCGACCTCTTTACATGCTTTGTCTTTAAGCCTGACATATACCTGTGACGCGGGGTCGTCTCCCACCAATACTACGGCCAGACCGATTTTCTCGCCTGTCCGTTCACATATTCGCTCCGCCTCTTTTCTAACGTCCTCTCTTACAGAGGCCGCCACGGCCTTTCCATCGATTTTTTGAGTCATTACCTAATTTCTCTTCCTTTAAATACTGGTATATAGCCCCATTTATCCTTGACGCTCCAATAAAGCTCAAGTACGATTTTCTTTTGGTATATCATAACAATAGCGCCTGTAATTCTTCCGCCGTGAGCATTATGATGCGGAGGCTCAGGTCGCGTCAATCGTAATTACCGTTCAAGAGAGGAGTTATCATCTGTAATGTCTGAAGAGAAAAAAGCTACCCCACCGGAAGACATAACACCTCCGGCCCCGGATGTCCCGGTCGCCGATGATCAAATATTACGTCAAACACATGGGAACGATTCCAGCGTGGATGATACAGTAAATGACGCCACGCAAAAAATGGCGGATGATATTGAAAGTGGACGATCCCCCTATAATTACGGCCCTGCCGGCGCGCAAGACGGGGAAACCACAAGGCCTTCAGGGGAAACCGCGGATTCTTCAATAGGCGTAGTCGCTTTAACGCTGGCTGTAGTGGTTGTCGCTGTGGCGGTGGCTTTTGGCTGGAGTAAATTTGAGGATGTTTCCGGTAAACTTGAAAATATGACGTTGCAAGTATCGGAGCTATCAAGCCAGCTGATTGAACAGCGGGAGGCAGGCAAGCTTACTGGTAAGGCGATTATCCGTATGGAATTAAGAAAGTCGTTAAACGCTCTTGAGAGGACGATAGCTCTCGGTGACGCAAGAATAACCGCAAGGGCTCTGGAACTCCGTGATGAAGTTAGCAATATGCTCGCTTCAATGGAGGGCAGGGCGGTTGAGCCAGCTTTGGAAAAGCCTGTCGAATCAAAACCCATGGTGGATATTGCACAACCCTCCGGAATAGAAAAAACTGAAGCCAGGACGATTTTGGAGCCTGAGGCGCCAACTGTGGATGAAGAGGCTTCTGGCATAGCGGAGGAGCCGGCCTTGCCGGAAGGTGAAAAAGGAGAAATAGTTGAAAATACGGCCCCTGAAGTTAAAGCCGAGGGGGAGCTGGGGTCAGCGGGATTGGAGCCTAAGGAATCATCAATTGAGGTGAATCCGCAACCGGCGCAAGATCATAACGCTCATGGCGAGGATTCTTCTATCGCCGCGCCTGAGGCGGACAAGGCAGGGAGCCAAAACAGCGTTCCTGAAAAAAATGAGCCGTCCCAACCGGTGGAGCCGGTAGTTGAGCCTAATGAAGCGCCGCCTCAATAAAATTAGCTTGAAGGGTTTTTGTTTTTGGAGATGAAATATGGAATCAGCGATTTATCAGGCCTGGTGGTCAGTCAGGCGCGTGGTTTTATCGATATATCGCGTTTAAAACTTCGTATACTGGGTTTCTCCAATAAAAGGAGCGGCTTGATGACCAAGTTGGGAGAAACGGCTTTTAAAGCTATGGAGGCAGGTTCGTCTATTACCGATGATGCGGAGGCGTTGAGGCTTGTCGATCAAATTCGTGAAGCTTCCGATGAGATAACTAAAGCTGAAGATGAGATAAACGCAAGAAAAGCTAAAGGGCTTAAGGAAAGGCGTGAGTTTCGGGAAAAAGGCGTTCCGGTTAAAGAGACCGACCCGCCCCCTGATTAACAGAACGTATTTATAATAATGAAAACAGGTGGATTGCAAATATGTTGGCTATAAAGCTGATCGTCGGACTTTTGCTTATATTTTTCGTTGTTACGTTTGCGGCGAAAAATCAGCAACCGGTCGATATTTCCTATTATCTTGGATATGATTACAACGTTAAGCTGTGGATAGCCATTCTTGTTTCATTTGGCTTGGGGATCGTTTTATCCGGTATTGGATGGAGCATTTCTTTTGTCAGGGAGAAAAGCAAGAATTGGGGGCTTTCCAGGAAAATCAAAAAGCTTGAAGAGGAAATTAACGAATTAAGACAAAAACCGCTGCCGGATGAGACCCACGTATACCCTTCCAAACACGCTGAGCATAAACCGGCGGAGTTACCTGCGCCCATGAAAGAGACCAAAGCGCTGGCGGCGAGTTCTAGCGTATCCAGTTGATACCTGAAATCTGGCTGTAGCTTGCCTTGGCGTCGGCGCCGTTTTATGTTGAATGTATGGAGACGCTTCGTGGATAATATATCTAGATGAAATTCTATCGATTACAGATTATTACAAAGTATTAGAGTTCGGGAGAAAAAATTGAATCAGTTATATAAGAACCTTGCCATCTGGCTCGTGGTGGTTTTGATTATGGTGGCGTTGTTTAATATGTTCAACCTGCCGCAGACAACTCAGGACAAGGTTATTTTCAGTGAGTTTATTCAGCGAGTTGAAGCGGGAGAAGTCGCCGAAGTGGTTCTTCAGGGAGACATGGCAAGCGGAAGATTTGTCGATGGCAAAAGATTCCAGCTGTACATAATGAATTACCCGGACTTTTTCAACGACTTGCGCAAGGCGGGGGTGTCGGTTACGGTAAGCCCCGCCGAGCAGATGCCTTGGTGGTTGAGCATGTTGATTTCCTGGCTGCCAATGATCCTTATCATCGGTTTATGGGTGTTTTTTATGCGTCAGATGCAGAATGGCGGATCGAGGGCGATGTCGTTCGGCAAGAGCAAGGCCAAAATGCAAACTGATCTTCAGTCTAAAACGACATTTAAAGATGTCGCCGGGGTGGAGGAAGCGAAAGAAGATTTGCAGGAGATAATCGAGTTTCTTAAAGATCCTCAAAAGTTTCAAAAACTTGGCGGGAAAATTCCGAAAGGCGTTCTGCTTGTCGGCCCTCCGGGCACTGGCAAAACATTGCTTGCAAGAGCGATAGCGGGAGAGGCTGCTGTTCCATTTTTTTCCATATCAGGATCTGATTTCGTGGAGATGTTTGTAGGGGTCGGCGCCTCCCGCGTGCGGGACCTTTTCGACCAGGCGAAGAAAAATGCGCCATGCATCATTTTTGTCGACGAGATAGACGCTGTCGGCCGTCACCGTGGCGCCGGTCTGGGCGGCGGACATGACGAGCGGGAACAGACCCTAAACGCCTTGCTTGTAGAAATGGATGGCTTCGAAGGAAATGAAGGGGCGATAGTTATCGCCGCCACGAACAGGCCGGACGTATTGGATCCTGCGCTTTTAAGGCCGGGCCGGTTCGACAGGCAGGTGGTTGTTCCGCGTCCGGACATTGGTGGCAGGGAAGCTATTTTGAAGGTGCATGCCAGCAATATCCCTCTTGATGAAGATGTAGCCCTCAAAGTGCTGGCCCGTGGCACACCAGGATTCACTGGAGCCGATCTTGCCAATCTGTGCAATGAAGCGGCCCTTTTGGCGGCCCGTGAAGATGCTGAGATGGTGAGCATGCGTCATTTTGAGCAGTCCAAAGACAAGGTGATGATGGGGAAAGAGCGCCGGTCGATGATAATAAGCGACAAGGAAAAGAAGAGCACCGCGGTTCACGAAGCGGGGCATGCGCTTGTGGCGTTGTTACTGCCGGAAACGGATCCCATACACAAGGTGAGCATCATTCCTCGAGGACAAGCTCTAGGTATAACCCAGCAGCTTCCAGTGGATGAGAAACATACGCATCCTAAAGGATACCTCGTTAACCGTCTTGGCATTCTGATGGGCGGAAGAGCTGCTGAGAAAATTGTTCTTGACCAGTTCACTACAGGAGCCAGCAACGATATCGAGCAGGCGACCAAGATGTCCCGCAAAATGGTGTGTGAATGGGGTATGAGCGAAAGTATGGGACCGGTCTCTTTCGGTCAACAAGAGGAACAAATATTTCTTGGCCGCGAGATTTCCCAACACCGTGATTTCAGCGAAAGCACGGCTATCGAGATTGACAAGGAAGTGCGCAAGCTTGTGAGCGACGCTTACGCCAAGGCTAAAAACCTGCTGACGGAGAACAGGGCCGCTCTTGATAAAGTGACCAGTGTTTTACTTGAGCTTGAGGTTATGGAAGGCCGCGAAATAGCGGATATATTAAACAAATACCGTTCAGAAGCAGGAAAGCCTTTGGTTGAGGTTCCGGGCTTTGAAGCGAAGGTGAAGCCGGTTAAACAAAAACCAAAAGCCAATGACGCTGGGGAAAAGCCGGAAGAAAAAGGGATTGACCCTGTAGGTGGCGTTGGAGGGACACAAGCTCCAGTTTTGTCCTGACTATTTTTATTCAGCCGTGGTCTATGCGGCATGGCGGATTGTGGGGCGGGATATTTGGCATGGCTTGCGATTTGTGTTATCGCAGGTTTTATGAGAGGTCCTGATGAAGTCAAAACCGCCGGCTTATCTTAAATTTGTCCCCGCTATATTCATTTTTATTTGCGCGCTGGCGGCGTATGTCGCTACAGAATTCGCATTACAAAACATCGGCGCGATTCAGGGCGCAGGACCGTTTAATAAAGTAATAGAGGACGTCAAAGAAACAATCGATGAAATAAAGTCCGTTGTTGAAGAATTTAAAAAACCGATAGAAGGGAAGAAAAAAGAAAAGCGGCAAGCGCGCACAGAACGGCAATCCGCCCCCGCGCGGATGAAAAGACCGACCCTTGACCAACTATCCAAAGAGCCGCTTGTAATCGCCGAGTTTGGTGAAGAAAGTCAGTTGTTTGATTTGAGTTTGATGCAGTCGAAAGGGTATAAAGGCTCCTTTGCGGTCGATAAAAGTCAGTTAGATAAATACGGCCGCTTCCCCGTCTTGCTTGAAGCTGATAATGTGGGCGAATCCAGCCGCGCCGGATTTGTCACCGGTGTAATTAATTTTCGTAAATCAGTTAAAATTGGCAAAATGCAGGCGATAGAAATTACGGTGCGAGGCTCAGGGATAAAAAGTTTTGGTTTTTCTATATTAAAAAGTGATGAAAGGGATTGGATCGGCTGGGATATCCAAAACGTTAAGGCTCCCAAAGGTTGGACTATCATAACCAGACCGTTCGTTGATTTTGAGCATTGGAGCTACGATATGAAAAAGCTAAAATACAACAAGGGGGTTGAGTGGGCTTATCCGAAAAAAATCGATTCGGTGCGATTTTATCTCCAGGTTCACCATTTAGATGATAGAAAGAATGGGAAGCTTTGGGTGAGCAAGGTGGCCCTCAGGTAATTGGCGGGCTCGAAAATTTTCCCATTTCCCAAGCAGGATGAAATTTTGAAAATATTACTTACCAACGATGACGGTATTAACGCAAAAGGCATCAACGCCATGCGCGAGGCGTTATCTGAAATTGGCTCTGTCACGGTAGTCGCCCCGGAGTCGGAAATGTCCGCTGTAGGGCATGCCATTACGCTTGCTGATCCACTACGGGTTCGTAAAGTCAGCGTCAACGGAAAGTCGATCGGTTCGGCGGTAAATGGCACCCCTGCCGATTGTGTCAAGATTGCGGTGCGAGCTATTCTTGACGAGAAGCCGGACATAGTGGTCTCCGGCGTAAATCACGGTCAGAACGTTGCTACAAACATTATTTATTCAGGCACTGTATCAGCCGCCACCGAAGGCACGATACTGGGCATTCCATCGGTTGCCATATCGCTGGCGTCGTTCACCGCAATGGATTTTGGTCCGGCGGTTGAACATGGAGCCAGGATCGTGGAAAAAGTCATTAAGAACGGCCTGCCCGAAGGCACACTTTTAAATGTAAATGTGCCGGCTGTTCATCGCGACAGCATAAAAGGGGTCAAGGTATGCAGGATGGGTTCGAGCAAGTTTCACGAGGTGTTTGAAAAAAGATTGGATCTGCGAAGCAACGACTATTATTGGCAGGGCGGGGCCATGGTTCATGACGATGGCGATCATGACGCCGATATAAAATGGCTTGACGCCGGATGGGTCACTGTTACGCCTATACATTTCGATCTTACACGTTACGATTTTCTTGATTCGATGGAAAAATGGGGATTATGACGACCGTATATAATCGCAGGTATCGATGAGGTTTATCGTAGAGCCGGGCCCCTTGCGTGGAGAGGCGCTCATCCCCGCGTCAAAATCCCATACCATTCGCGCGGTTTTCATAGCCGCGTTGGCGGATGGAGTTTCAACCATTATAAATCCTCTCGATTCCGCCGACGGGCGTTCCGCGGTTGCGGCGGTCACAGCCCTGGGGACGGATATAGAAATGTCCGGGGATGCCTGGCGTATAACCGGAACTGGCGGCTCCGTGTTTGGCTCAGATATGCCTCTCAACGTAGGTAACTCAGGGACAACGGCGAGGTTTGTTCTTTCCATGGCTTCCCTTGGGGATACACCTGTAACCATTACCGGTGATGAGCAGACAAGGTCGCGTCCTATGGGCCCTTTACTTTCGGCTCTCGGAAATCTTGGAGTAAAGATTAAGAGCGCGGATGGGAAGTTGCCAGCCACAGTGGAAGGGCCGATGCTAGGCGGCGCGACTTTGGTGGACGGTGTAACGTCGCAATATCTCTCCAGCCTGCTCATTCATTCTCCTTTGGCCGCTAACGACACAGAGCTTACGCTGGATCATCTTAACGAGAAACCATATGTGGAGATGACCCTGCGGTGGCTCGACAAAATGGGGATAGAGTATCAGCGTGACGGATTTAAAAGCTTTAGAATATCGGGAGGGCAGAGTTACCCTTCGTTTAAAGAGAGGATACCGGGAGACTTTTCATCCGCCACGTTTTTTGCCTGCATGGGCGCTGTTCCTGGGGCCAACATAGTTTTGCATGGTCTCGACATGGACGACGCGCAAGGGGACAAAGCTGTTTTTGAGTATCTTTCCAAAATGGGCGCAGTTGTTGATATTGATAAGGAGAAAGGGAGTGTCACTGTGACTGGCGGCGTTCTTAAGGGCGTTGATCTTGACCTTAACTCCACACCGGACGCTTTGCCTGCCATGGCGGCGCTGGCTTCTCTTGCGGAAGGCAAAACAACGCTGGGCAATGTTCCGCAGGCGAGGATAAAAGAGACCGACCGCATAGCTGTGATGGCTGAAGAGCTTGGCAAAATGGGGATTCGTTGCGAAGAGCTTGAAGACGGGCTTATCATTCATGGAGGCCGACCAAAAGGCGCGAAGGTTTCCGGTCATGGCGATCATCGTGTTGTTATGAGCCTTGCATTTCTCGCGTCATCCTCAGATGGGGTGACCGAGATCGATACGGCCGAGGCTGTGAATATAACTTTTCCTGATTTTGCGGAGCGGTTTGCTGAATGTGGCGGCAGGATTACAAGCAAGTTGTAACGAGATTAAATACCTGTTATCGATTCGATGGCGCAACGCGCAAAGTTGATTAAACCGTATGAATGTACAAAATGAAGCTCCAATATCCGGCACAGAAGGCAAAAAAAGATCGGCCACGCTTATACGTTGGGCGATTTCTATTCTTATATTGGTTTTTCTCTTTACCCAGGTTGATATATTAAAAATAGGCAGGCTGCTAGCTGACGCCAATCTCTGGATATTAGCCTTTGGCCTGTTTCTCACTTTGCTGGACCAGGTGGCGGTCGCCGTATCCTGGCAAGTGATGCTTGCCGCAAAAGGGTTTGAGGCGCCTGTTTTGACGGTATTACGAATAGCTCTGGCGTCGAACTTTCTTGGATTTGCGCTACCGTCCACCGCTGGCTCCGATGTTGTAAAAGTTGTCGGGCTTTCAAGATATATCGGCAGCGCGACTGACGCTTTGACATCGTTGTTTCTACTCAGGGCTTTAGGTTACGCCATACTATTTTTGATCGCATTGCTCACCATCATCTTTTTTTCAGATCGTCTTCCGGATAAGCCTGTTATAGCTGTCATTAAAATATTTCTCATAGTTTTTTTTGTAGCTTCGTTGGCAGGCCTTTTTTTTACCCGACCATTTCTCAAGGTTTTAAATATTTTGCTGCGAAAAGTTAAGCTTCCGGGTCTCTATTTGAAAGTTGAGAAATGTTATGACGCGTTTATGTTTTATCTTAAACATCCTAAAGCCATGGGAGCCGCTATCGTCGGCACTTTCATTATTCAGTTTAACAAGCTTCTGGTGGTATACGTAGCTTCGCTGGCGTTGGATATTCCGCTAGACCCTGTTACGGTGTGTGTGTTTGTTCCAATAATCACCGCGGCGATGATGATGCCTGTCTCTATTTCAGGTATAGGGGTGAGTGAAGGCGGCTACGTATTGCTGTTCGGCTACGCAGGGCTTAGCATGGATCAGGCTTTGGGGCTGTCTTTATCTGTTTTGGCGTTAAATCTGACTTTTGTTCCGATATGCGGGGCGGTTTACTGGAAATTTGGTTTCCCGAACCGGGAGTCGTTGGATAAGCTGACATCCGAGACACAGCTATAGTTGATATACTGTCGACTTTGCAGCTTTATATTCTGAAAAATTAAAAAAGCATGAACTTTTATAACGCGAAAAACTTGCTGGCCGAGCCAAAAGTGGAGCTTTCCAACTTTAGAAAAAAGTTATATCCGGGCTTTGTAACAAGTGGCAAAGGGCTGAAGGCCCCGGAGAGGATACCGGTCTTCTCGTTTCATAATGTAACGCAAGAAAGTTTCGAGACGCAGCTTGATTATCTTAAGAGAAACGGGTATGAAACGGTCACTGCCGATGAATATCTGGACCGTTGCGGTAAAACAAAAAACGAAAGAGTCGTGGCGCTTACCTTCGATGATGGACACAAATCGTTATGGACTATCGTATATCCGCTTCTCAAAAAATATGGTATGAAGGCTATCGCTTTTATGCTACCAGGAGAAACATCGGAAGCCGTTACGCCAAGACTGACATATGACGGAGCCTTGGGAGAAGGCTCTGATGACAACCCGTTATGTACCTGGGCGGAGTTTCAAGCCATGAAAGGGGTGATTGATATCCAGTCCCATTCACTGTATCACTGGATAATGTTTACATCTCCCAAAGTCACGGGCTTTTTCAGCCCCAAAATTCAGAGTAAATGGGCGGCCATAGACCATCCTGTGACGCGTGATGACGGGGTGGACCAATTCAAGCGATGTTATCCTCTTGGAACGCCGTTTTACGAAATGAACTCGAGGTTGTCCGACAGCCTGCGGATGTATGAGCCTGCGAGCGTTCGTATGGTGTGCGTAAAGCATGTATCGGAAAATGGCGGCAAAGAATTTTTCCTCCGGAAAAAGTGGTTTGAAGAGCTTAAAGCGATACACGACAAAGCGGCTGAAAAAGAGCGGTTTGATTTTGAGTCTGAAGATGCGAGGCTTGAGAGTGTCCGATTCTGCCTGTCCGAATCTAAAAGATTGCTTGAAGAGAGGCTTGGGACGCAGGTTCGCCATCTCTGCCTGCCGTTCGGGATAGGCGGTGAAACCGTGCTAAACGCCGCTGAGGAGACCGGGTACGGCGCCATGTATTGGGGGGTGTCAGCTCCAGATTATGCTGAGAACAGAGCTGTCCCCAAAGCCGTGACAAGACTTAAAGACGACTACCTGTTTCGTCTTCCCGGTGATGGTAGATGGCCCCTGTCAAAAATATTTGCGGCGAAACTTAAACGCCGGTTAAACTTTGCGTTTGGCGGCAAAGGGGAGCTTCGATGAGCGAAAGGTTATTGAGTGGTTAACGCGGTTATGAATAAAACGGCGATAGTCGTCCCATGCTACAACGAGGCCGGGCGTCTTGATCCGGGTAAGTTTACAGAGATTGTGGACAGGCTGGAAAGTTTAAACTTCATTTTTGTAAACGACGGAAGCGTTGACGACACTCAGAAAATTCTCGATGAAATGCGCCTGGCCAAGCCAGGGCGTATATCGTCAATCGAACTTGTGAAAAATGTCGGCAAGGCGGAGGCGGTGCGGCGCGGTGTGGTTAAAGCCCTGGAAGATGGATTTGACTACGTTGGATATTGGGATGCGGATCTATCCACACCTTTGGACACACTTAACGATTTTATTAAAATGATGGAGGCTCCAACCAGCCCAGGCATGATTATGGCCTCCAGGGTGAAGCTTATGGGCAGGCATATAGAAAGAAAGATCGTGAGACATTATTTGGGGAGATTGTTTGCGACGATGGCCAGCATGGCGTTGAACCTTCCCGTATATGACACGCAGTGCGGCGCCAAGATGTTTAAAAACTCGGAGTCGATAAAAAAGGTTTTCAGCAAACCGTTTATGACCGACTGGATATTCGATGTTGAAATGCTGGCGAGATTCAGGATCGAAGAGGGAGCTTCGAAGGAAAAAGCGGTTTCCGGCCTGATAGTGGAATATCCACTTCATGAATGGAAGGATATCGCAGGGTCAAAGTTGCGCCCCACATCCTTCATCACCGCGTTTTGGGATCTTATAAAGATAATTCTGCTTTACTCGCCAAGGCTGTATCGGTTGAAATAAGCTTTCAGCGTTTTCCCTTTAAAGGATTATTCGCCATTGAACAAAGTTTTACGCAATCACAGCATCGAGTTTATTTCCCTGTTGCTTGTCGGGCTTGCCGCTTTTATCTACAGGTTTTTATCCGCGTCCGGATATTTTCAGAAAGCGGACGGGGTCGTCATAGCAATGATGGCGGACGATATCGCCAAGGGTGTGAATTTCCCGCTGATATACTACGGCCAATTTTATATGGGGTCTATCGAGGCGTGGATTACCGCGCCACTTTTTATGATTACGGGCCCGACATGGTGGGGCATCGCATTTGCGCCGATTTTTGTTTCCACAATAGGTGTGATCCCTTTTTATTTTCTAGGCAAAAGCCTTGGCGGAAAAGCCTCGGGGATGGCGGCGGCGTTACTTTGGGCGATTACTCCGTTCGCCGTCAATTTTTACAATATCAGTCCACGAGGATGTTATCCGGAAGTTTTGTGCGGAGGAGCCGCTTTACTGTGGTACGCCACCGAGCGTTTTAAAGGAGCCTCGTTCGGGTCCGTCCCTTCATTTTTTATTGGCGCGCTTACAGGGCTTCTTTTATGGACGAGCCTGCTATCTGTTCCAGCCATCACAGTAGTCGCCCTTTCTGTTGTTTGGGCAAGTCGTTTAAAAATCTTTCAACGCGAAAATATAATATTGGCGGTAGGGTTTGCTGTAGGCGCGGCTCCTTTTCTGGCCATCCTTTCTTTTGTCAAGGGGGACACGACTACAAAAATAGGTTTTTCGAACCCATGGCAGCGGGCCGACGCTTTTTTTGAAACGTTAAAGTCACTTTTCCTGCCTTATCCCAGTATGGGTCCATCAACACTGTTAACGTTTATTGGATGGGCTTCACTTTTTATAATGTCTGTTTGCCTGATTATGGCGCTAATCCTTTCAATTACCAAACGACGATCCGGTTCCGATATAGAGTGGCGCAACGCTATTCCTTTAACAGTTTTCACTGTGGTTTTTCTCGCGTTATACCTTTTAAACGAAAGTTCTCTAAGCCAGCAATCGCGCTATCTTTTGCCGATTTTTATTCCGCTTATCGTGGCGACCGCAATGATGTTCGCCAGGATATGGTCGAACAGGAAGATCGTCGCGCTCATTCTACCGATGGTGGTCATCGTTTCAGCTTATTTCAATAACGATTTTATTTTCACAAATGTTAAAAAGCAAAATATCGCCGACAGAAAATTAATTGAAAACGCAGTGACACGGTTTTCTGGACTGGGACTTTCTTCAGTGATCTGGGTGGATTATGAGCGGGCGCATCAAACCACATACGAAGCGATGATACGCGGCGTCAAGCTTCGTTGCATGGATATAGAGGGGTCGCGAAGCGAGGTGATTACATATGAGGTGGAAAAAGACCTGAACACGGGTGTCGTCATCACGACTGCGGAAAGTGAAATATTAAATCAGTTAAAGTCGTGCTGTCAGGATGATTATAAGCTAAACAAGGCGGCTGGCGCGAAAGTTTTGAGCGGCATGAAACCTGTGCGCCGTCCAGCTCTATCCATCCCTCCTGAACAATGGATTCTGCCTGAAACACTGAAAGCGTTGGGAGACAGGCGGTTTTCCACCACGATAGCTTCGAATAAATCTTTTACTGTGGAGCTTAAGGAACCAGCGAGGATAACAAAAATTCGCGCCATTATAGGTGGCCGCCAGCCTCAGTCGACCGCCATAATGGTTTCGGTTGATGGTAGTAACTGGCTTACGGCCGCGAAAGCCGTGGGGCCATCGTTGTTTGTCCCCGCGGGGCCAAAGGTGTATACAAGGGCCGTGCTGGGATATGACAGGGAGCATCAGGAATGGAATTTTCCGCCGGTTGAAGCGAAGTTTATAAAATTTAAGATAGAACATCCCGAAGATAAGCTTTTTGATATACACGAGCTTTTTATTTATAAAGCGGCAAAGGAACCTGTTATAGACCCATCTCCAAAGAGCGTATATGAAGCCGCGCAAAACGCAGCGGTAAACCTCCTTGCGGCCAATCGCTGGTATGCGGCGAACCTTCTGTTTTTTGAAAATAGGAAGTTCAACGTCATTAAGCCGACGTTGCGTCCGGTGGACCCTGTATATAGCTCTTCAAGAATCGCGATAGAGCCTGGCCTGGGAGTTATGGTGGAAATGAGTGATGCTCTAGAGCTTTCCGACAGGTTAAATAAGAAAAAGATAGAATTTTCAGAAACCAAGCTGTCTGCCTCCCAACTTTTTACAATTACAGGCGGCGCTGGCGACGGGTGGTGGACAGGGTTTACATTGATTGATTGGTAAGCGGGATGGTGAGGTATCGTGTGGTCAGGCGTGGGAAAGTATATGTGTCAGATTCGTTTTCCCCTATGATATGGCTTCCGGTCCATCTGATTTTTGGGTAGAAAATCTGAGGAGTAGGCCCCTGCGTCCATTCTAGTCCATCGTCGGAATATTTAACCGGGCCGCTTATTCGATTCTTTAGCTTGGCTAAAACTCCCGCTAGTTTAAAACCTGCAAGCGGAACGCTTTTCCCAAAATCGCATAATAAGGATTCATGCTCGGTTGCCTTACATCTGTCCGGGCCAAGCTCTTGCGCCAAAACCGCAGGCGTTATTATTCGATAGAGAATGTGATACTTGCCGAAGATTTTAGTTTTGTAACCAAACCCTTGTCTATCCATATAGCGTTTGATTTGTGGTAACTCACGCTCATGCGTCGCTATAGCGTCAAAATCACCAATGGCAAAATCGCGAATCGTCATTAGCGGGTCTTTGTTTAAATTGTTTTCTCTCAAGTTTGCCCATATATCTCCATCGCTTTTCAAGAAGACGTTAGCGGAAAAGTAGACGTCGCCTATGACTCTCTTGATTTTTTCATTTTCAAGGAAGGCGATCGTTTTATTCCAGTCGATATCCTGCGTTGTTTCTTTTGGAACTGGAACGCTTTTATAAAGATATATTTCACGCACATGCCAGTGTCGTCCCGCAGCGCCGATCTGCCTGATTCGCGCATATCGAGCTTTTTCTGTTTTGAAAATGTACTGGTTGAATCCGTCCGGAGCCTTGAACAGAAGATGAGGCCCCGCCCAGTAAAGAGCGCCGATGTTTGGAACTTGGGCCACCTTTGTCCATTTCTGCTTATCCATAGATAGCTCTACAACCACATAACTTGGCATATCGGATTCCCATGAGGAGATAAGATCGATTCGTGAGATGTCGACAGGCTCTCCAAAATCGAGCGTTAAAAACTCGTCGCCGGACTGCATTTTTTGAGAGTTCCAGAGAGTGTCAAAGTCGCCATCCAACGCTTTCCATGCGTCTTGACCATGTGGCTTCCCACTTATTTTGATAGATTCTCTGGGTATTGGAACAAACTGCGCGGATGGTGGCTTTATGTCGTAGAAAATAGTGTAGGGATTGACCCGCTTTTTTTTGTAACCGGCCAGCGTCGCTGTTAACGCCGCTTCAAACGCGTCGAGATTGTGGTCCTCCAGAACAAACGCCGGGTTGTAGGACGCGTCGACCATGCGGCTATATTCTTTAAGCCTGGAGCCCGAGTATGCGCTTGCGGTTATTTTACCGTTCGTTTCATATACGATACTCGTATCGTCCAGAAACCTGACGTACGCCGTATTAATGTTCAGCTCCTCAAGCGCCGGTATCAAATTTTTATAGGTGAAAAAGCGGTCGTCCAGCCTGGTGTCCATCCTGTAAGCGTGGTATGACCCGCTGGCGTATGCGTAAACGGATATACCGGCGTTAAGGAGAATCAGGCAGAAGGCTATCGCAATGGCTCCGGTTTTCGTTTTCGAATACGCCTTCTGGAACGTATATCCCAGAACAAACGCCAGGGCGATAATGATCGGCAGATAGTAACGGTATTGTATCCACTGATATTTATCCGCGTTTATTAATACATAGGCGCTCAATGCGCCTGCTATCAGCAGCCATCCAAAAAGAGGAAGGAGCGCGGCTCTTGAACGTTCCATTGCCCCTTTGACCATGAAGACAAGGCTTGCCAAAAGAGATATCTCAAGAAGCCCTAAAGCCGCTTGCTCCAAAAATGGAGGGAGCAGTTGATAACCGAGAAAAAGTGGCATATGGCGTATCGACTCTGAAAATCCGTTCGCCAGGGCGTCCCAATTCCAGCCTGGGCCTGAGCTTGCGCTTTGACCAAAGTCGATAACTTTGATATTTCTTAAAATAGACAACCAGAAAGGGGCTCCGCCAATTACGCAACCGGCGAGAGATACCGGTATCGCCCATGAACGTAGAATCCGCCAATTCGCTAGAATAATTATTATCGCCGCCGCGATAACGCAGATCAGGTTGCCCGGGTGGTTCCAGAGAGAAAACCCGATGATAATTCCAAAGAAAAAATAGAAAATGTTTGATGTGGTTTGATATCTGATAATCCTGGCGGTGAGGTAGATTATCACGCTGCTTGTAAGAAGGCCTGCGATATGCCCTCCGCTGGGGAGGATTGACCAGATCACCAGTATTACAGGAGGGATAGCGAACCATGCAAGCGCCATCAACGCCCCGTTTTCATCCAGCAGAAGACGGGCCGCCCGCCATACGAAAAACGTAGATAGAATCGACATCACAACAATCGCCATCCTCAACGTAAGCGGGTCGTTGGGGAAGACAAGTAATCCTCCGGCGATAAACAGGGCTTCCAGCGGGCCGAAATAGTTGTGCCCATACATGAATATCGGGATGTGCCCACGCAGTATATCCATCGCCATCACCCCTATATTCGCCTCGTCAAGGTTGGCGACGTCATAGTAGGAGGCGAGGTATGGCAGCTTCAGGGCAAACGATACAGCAAAAATCAGTATGGCGATATATGAGGCGCGGTTCATAATAGTAAATAATTTTTTGAAGTTATGCCGGCATAAGATAGTGTCTCAGCTTGAAAAAAGAATAGTGACGAAATCCTCCACCATTGGCTCAGGATGACATAACGTCGTCATTCACGAAGTGGAGCTTCACAATTAAAACTTAACAGAATCATTATTTCAAACTGAAACACCACCCGATATACGGGCGCTTTCTAAAGGGAAAAATTATATGTTACAATCCCCGATTGGAACAGCCTATTCTTGCGCTTGTTACTATTATCGAAACGTTAAGCTTCAGGATCGGGCTCTTTGATAATAGAGAAAATATGTGTGAGGTTAATTGATTGGAAATCCTGGGTTGGACGCCAGGTTTTTCTGTATTAAGGTTTATTATGGGGTGACAATGTGTAATAGAGCGTTAGCATTGTTTTGCTTGCCAATAGCGCTTTTATTGGCATCGTGCGGAGGGGGGAGCGACTCGAATACACTACAGTCTTGCGGCGTCAAGGTGGAAACTCCGTCTTCAGCGGAAGCTTCATTTTCACTTGAGATAGGTTATGGGGCGGCGCTCACGTCCACTCCGGGAAATCCGATAGCCGCAACTCCAAGAAACGGTGGGTTTGTAGATGTGAACACAGCTTCATATGCTCTGGCGATATGGAATATCGACAGCAAAGGCCTGGACGATAAATCGATTTATTATGATTTTGAGCTATATGCGGACTCTGGTCTGACTGATCTTGTCGCCGGTGTGTCCGCGATTCCACAAGACGAAAATCAGTTTTCCACCGCTTGGGCCATTGGCGCCTGTGCGCCAGAGGTCACTCTTGTCAGCGATAGACAATATTACTGGCGCGCGCGCGCTGTCGTTGATGATGTTCCTCTGACATGGTCTTTGGTAAATGTTTTTTCGATTGTCAATTTTTGCTCAATTGGCGGAGAGCCGTATGCAAACGATATCCTCGAGCTAAATTACGTCAGGACTTGTGACAGCCTGGCTTTTACCGATCCTTATGAAGCGCTTGGCCCGAACAACGCCTCAGGAAGCGGTACTACAGCCGATCCTTACCAAGGATTTGTTTCGCTCGATTATGGTGGCTCACTTATCGTGGAGATGGGGGAGACTGTCATTGATGGCGATGGCCCGGATATCAGAATATATGAATATGTCTCTTCGGAGCCGCTCGAAGTCTTCGTGAGTCCGACGGAAATTGGACCCTGGGTATCGCTTGGAGTGAAATGGTGTGGGGTTTATTGCGATTTTGACCTTGCGCTTGCTGAAATGGAATACGCGCGCTTTATACAGGTAAAGGATGTTTATTCTCTCGCAGGCTTGTGCCACTCCACCTCAGGCCCGGATATAGATGCGATAATCGGCCTTAATGTAGCCTCTGACCTGATACAATGCCAAACCATCTGAAAAAACTGAAACAAATAACGCTCGCGTTTATGCTTGTTGCGCTTGTCGGGCTAAGCTCATGCGGAAGCGATAAAAGTGAATATGATTTGGCCAGCGTGTCTCACTCTGTGCCATCATGGATGATCGGAACATGGCAAGCTGTTCGTTTAAAATTAGGTTCCGATGTTTCTTCTTATGAAATGATGTTGGTCATCACAAAGGACCACTTTGAATACCATTATCCCGATTGTGACGTGTATGGTGTGTTGTCAATGGATAGCGAGCTTCCGATGTATGCGAGCAATCCGTATATACTGGAGATGACAGAGTCTACAGATTGCAGCGTTCAATGGGATATACCAACATTTATCGGCTCTATGGATTTCGGGCGAATATGGTCGGACGATGACGGATTCGGAATTCAACGGGTATCGGATATTTACCCGGATTACTACTGGATTTACAACTGGAGGGTAAGTATTCTCGGAGTTTCTTAAAGTAAAGCTTAATGAGAGTATTGATAGCAGACATGGGTTTCAGGCAAAACGTGTTTTTGTTTCTTTTAGCGTTCTTGGTTACAGTAGTTTCAGCGTGTGGAGGGGGAGACTGGGAGGCTATCCCTCCAGCTCCACTATTTGTAGAATCTCCTTCCGATGGCGGATTTATAGAGCCCCAAAAGACTCTCGAGTTTGCTGTAACAAATACCACTCCTGAACTGGCTCCCGATGCGGTTTATTCATTTGAACTTTATAATGATGAAGGGATGCTGGAAAAACTTGAAGCGGTGGAAGGCTACCGGGAAGACTCAACTGGGACCGTCCGGTGGACTATTGATAACATAAAAAAAGACGCTGATAAATCTTTTGAAGATTATCCATATAACATTACTTATGACGATAGCCCTTATGATAATAGAGCGTATTGGTGGCGTTGGAGCGTTACATATATGAAGGACACCGGGCCAGTAACAGAAGAGTCGCCCCTTTTAATGGTACGCGTAAAAAGGGAAAACTACATGCAAGTGGCGTCACCAAGAAACGACGGGTATATGGATATCAGGAATACCACTTCTCCGCGGCTGGCAGTGTGGAATCTTTACACCGGCGATAGCTCCGTTGATATTAAATATGACTTTGAGCTATACAGCGATGAAGGAATGACTGGTTTACTACAATCCATCGAAGGGGTGGAGCAGCAAAGCGATGAAATCTATACCGCATGGTCTGTGGACACGAACATTGATTCTCCCGCCGCCTTGCAGTTTAATACAGTTTCTGCGGATCCTGCCGTTGACGCCCCGACTACGGAAGACCCTGTGGTGGCCGAGCCGCTTGCCCTTGAGCTTGGGGCTACTTATTACTGGCGCGCAAGAGAAGTTATCGCCGATGTTCCCGGGAACTGGACGGATGTTTATTCATTTACTGTTGTCGATATCTGCGAAATATCAGGCTCCATATACGCGGAGCACGTAACGGAGCTTACGCCTGCGCGATACTGTCCCAATATTGAGTTTACGGATGTTTCCCAAGCTCTTGGCCCTCCGAGCGCCGGTGGTGACGGAATCCCGTCAGACCCCTATTACGGTTTTCTTTCAATCGACATTGGTGGGATTCTTGGGGTTGAGATGGGGAAAACGGTCTATAACGGGTGGGGAAATGACATTAGGGTGTATGAGTATGTAACTGAGGAGCCGATTGAATTGTTCGTTGCCAATTCAGAGATCGGCCCATGGTATTCCCTTGGATTACGGTGGTGCGATCCTTATTGCGATTGGGACCTTGGCGCGTCTCCCTTGTCATATGCGCGGTATATACGCATTAAAGACAGCTGGCCTCTTCCTAACAGTTGCCACTCCACTTCCGGCGCCGATATACATGCGGTGGAAGCGTTAAACTGGGTGACCGACTCTGTGGGGCAGTGTGGCGGATATTAACGGCTTAACTTAACAGATTTACTATGAGCAAAGCTCTTCCTCCCATCTCTGTGGGGTTTATTAACTACAACGGCAAGGAAATTATCGAGAGAACCCTGACCTCGGTTTTTGAGAGCGACTATCCGAGTTTTGAAGTTATCGTGGTGGATGACGCTTCGACAGACGATAGCGTTTCTTTCATAAAAGAAAAATTCCCCGATGTTCGGGTTTTTTCTCAGCCTAAAAACAAAGGACCCAACGCCGCGCGCAACAGGGTGTTGCAGGAAGCGAAGGAGGAAATAGTATTTGTTTCCGATAACGATATTACTCTTGCGCCGGATTGCCTGAAGCTGCTTGTCGAAACCATGACGCTTTCGCGCGAAACAGGGGTGGCCACTCCAATGGTCCTTGATTCTGAAAACAGGGATAAAATTTATTCGAATGGAGCGGAGCTTCATTATGTTTGTTTCGGCATGGTTCCGGACAGGTATCACAATGTAACCTCGGATATGGATTTGCGTCCAAGAAAAAGTGTCTGCGGCTCAGGAGGAATCATGCTGATCCGGAAAAGTGTCGCCAGAAATGTTGGGTGGCTGGATGAGGATTTTTATTTCGGATACGATGACGGTGAATTTACCTACAGGGTGACTTTGGTCGGTTACTCGGTTATGCAGGTTCCGATGGCTAAGGTATACCATCTCGAAAAGGCCGGTCGACGGACCGATATTTTAAGATATCAGATCAGGGGCAGGGCGGACTTTATACTCAAAACCTATTCCACTCGATCGCTTTTACTTTTAAGCCCGGCGCTTGCTCTGTTCGAGCTTTTACTTTTTCTGTTTCTTGCCAGCAAAGGCTCTGGCGCTGAATGGTTTCGCGGGATGTCGCTTGTCATGAAAAATTTTGGTCATATCATGGATAAGAGGAAAACAGTCCAGAAATTAAAAAAACGTTCTGACAAAGAATTATTGACCACAGGCGAAATACTTATGGCCCCCGGTAAGCGCCCAGGTGGCGTTATGCTTAAAGTTAAACGGGTGGTTGAGCTGTTTCTGGATAGTTACTGGCGCTTAGTCCAGCCGCTTCTTACCAAATAGCGACGGTGTGTAACGGGTATAACAACGAGGCGGTTTTTTAGCGGAGAGGCTTGAAAAGGATAGCGTCTACCGCTACCTTCGTAACGCCTGTAAACAGCGCTTGAACCTCAACAGGCTCCTTCCCGCTCAAGGTAAAATCTATCGGCACCTGTTTGTATTCTCCCGCAACGCCGATATCGTTTAGCGTAATGTCGCGTCGCGCCATTTCTTTACGTGTAGCCCCTGAAATAATAGCAATGGTTATCAGTGGTTTTTTGGATTCAGTTTTCTTCGCCTTTAATCTGACCAGCGCCCTGTAACTACCCGGCCCAAACATTCTTCCCGGCCCAAAAACCATTATTCCGGCAGGATTTAAGCCGGGCGTGGATAATATCGCTTCTCCTCCGGAAGCGTCTTTCTCCTCTAAAAGCCGTCCGGAATAGTATTGTAAATTTTCAGCCTCATATTTATAGGATGGGTCTTCTGTCTTTGCGAAGCGCACATATATGTCGTCTACCGAAACAGGGACCGGGCCTGAGATGTATGTTCGAAATTCAATCTGCCACGGCTCCCCGTTTGCGAGGGAATATTCCAGTGTGAACTCCTGATATTTCCCGGCATTGGTGAAATCGGTTCCATTTAATACTTTGCTGGCAAGGATAGCTCGTCCCTCTTGCCCTGCCACGTCGAGCTTTAAAACCGGCTTGTCAACAGTATTGTCAGCCACTTTTACGCGGAACGTGGCCTTATAATCGCCACTTGGGAAGGTGAGGTAAGGGCCGGCGTTCAATATTCCGTCCGGAGCGTTTTTGGCCTTTGGGTCGCCCAGCAACGTCCATCCGTTGGACGCGTCTTTATCTTCAACGGGCTTTCCGGAAATTCGTGTCTGGTGTTCCGCCTGAAAAAGTATTCCCACAGGGGAAATGATTTCTTCAATGCTATTTTCAGGCTTTGGCTTGGCGGAATTGTCTACTAACCTGAAAACCCAAAGCGGGTCATTTTTCTTCACAAGCTTAAGGTATGGCGAGGCCAACAGACGACGTATAGCGAAATAGGGAGAATAGGCCGATATTTTTGAAGGGTAGGCGTTGGCGTGAAAAACGATGTAGCTTACGTTAAGTTTACGCATAAGCTGAACCTGTTTTTCCGCAACGTCACCTGAATTCATCGGCCAAAGCGGCCTGAAAATATTGTCTGTATATTTTTGTGGCACAAGCGGTGAATAGCCATTTATCATCGGCACACCACTTTGTATGGTGTAATACTGGTAGATAGATTCCCATGAGCTTTCACCCGGCCAAATTGGAAGATTCAACACAGGTTTGTCGTTAGCGGTGTCGGCTATGTATTGATAGACTTCGTTGCCTTCATCAAGAACACAAAGCCCGATATCTTTTTTCGGATGAAAATCTATCGCCGTCGCCACAATCGC
>CAYNDB010000019.1:26843-29098 GCA_964395915.1 uncultured Nitrospinota bacterium
CACAAAGCCCGATATCTTTTTTCGGATGAAAATCTATCGCCGTCGCCACAATCGCGATGACTCCCGCCCCACGCCAAATTACTCTGTTGTTTTCCTTTCGCATAATCCAGACGGTCATGTAACCCGCCAGCGCTGAAAGCAGAGTCATCGAAATAATCATTATTTTTGTTGGGGAACGCGAGAAATTGAAATATGGGAAGTAGTCGTAGAAAACCGAATAGAGCGGGACATATTTATCGAGTGTTGTTCCAAAAGCGAGGATATAGCTAATAGAAAAAAGTATTGTAAAAAGCAGTATGTCCCATTTAAACGGCTCTTTTTTACTCGAGCTAAAAACAGAGCTAAACAAGCCGAACAGCGCCGCCAACATGGCTCCGCCAAGATACACTTGCCACCCCAGGCTCGTATCCCATATGGCCGCAAGCTTGGGCGAGAAGAGGCTTACCTCGCCAAGCGTCCTGCCGGAGCCGAAAGAAGTGTTCTCGGCCACGATTTTTTTAAAATCAAACATCATCCAGATAGAGCCCAGAAGCCCAAGGGCGAACGGGATTCCGGCGATTGCAAGGCGTATGAATTCTCTAAGTCCGGACTTGATCTCCGGAAGAAGCCGCCACGGGATATACACCATCAAAAACATCAGCAGGTAATATGTAAAATAGTTGTATTGAACTGTGAGCGTCACAGCGCACACTCCGGCAAACGCAGAACTCCACGCGGAACGGTTCGCCACCGCCCTGTCGAAAAAATAGAGCGTTAACGGAAAAAGGAAAATGCTAAGGCCTGCCGGGTGTCCTCCGAAAAGCTCCACCAGCCTGAGAGGAAAAAAGTTGAACACGACTCCTGCGACCAAGCCCGCCGCCCGGTTTTTCGTAAGCTTAGTGACCCACAGATACATGGAAAGCCCACCCAGCCCAAGCGATATAAGGACAAGCGTGTTGTATGCCAATGGCATGGAGAAAAGCGCAAATGGCAAATAGAGCAGCGACAGAGGCAGACCATAGCTTGTAAACCATTGGGGCTGATATTCTGTTGTAAACTCGAGAGGGTTTGTAAACCAGTCTATATGTCCGAGCGCGGCGTGTTTTAAAAGCCCGAGATGATAATAATATTGAAGGTGGTCGCCCATGTATAACAACGCTGTGGCGTATGCGGGGTCCGCGTCGTAGCCGTATGGTATGGCGTCATGCATGCGTGTGACAAGCGGCCAGGAATACAGGACGCCCAGCGCCGTGAACAGCAAGAATACAAGAAAAGGGCGCATGGCTGGTTTCGGCTGTGTATATCGAGTCATTTCAGTTAACTTGTATTATGAAAGCTATATAAAAACTGAATAATTATAGCAGAGGGGTGGAGCAAGCTTTGCGCATACCAAAAAAATGCTTGAAAAAGTTTGGATACGCATGGAAAATAGAAAGATATACTCCAAGCTGCTGAACAGATGAGGAAGCGGTTGATCGCTTCGCACTGCATATCCAAATTATCCAGTACGCATGGCGGGGGTTTGTGTCTGATTACCATTATTAGAAAGTTTGGATGTCCCAGAAAACAGCGATAATTATCGGCGCCGGCCCTGCGGGGTTGACGGCGGCTTACGAGTTTCTTAAAAACAGCGATGTCAAACCTGTTATTTATGAAGCTACGGACGAGATCGGCGGTATTTCTAAAACTGTAAATTACAAAGGAAACCGCATCGATATAGGCGGCCACAGGTTTTTCTCGAAGTCCGATAAGGTGATGAACTGGTGGCGCGACATTTTTCCGATCCAGGGAGCGCCGTCATGTGACGATATAGAGCTGGGTCGAAAAATTCCCCTCTCCACAGAGCCTAACGCTCCGGACCCTGAACAGACCGATAAGACATTCCTGATAAGAAAACGAATTTCCAGGATTCTGTTTTTAAGAAAGTTTTTCGACTATCCCATTTCCTTGAACGGTAAAACAATAGGAAACCTTGGGCTGTGGAAGATGTTCAAAATGGGGATAAGCTATTTTAAAAGCGTGATTTTCCCTTTGCGTAATGAAAAATCACTTGAGGATTTCTTTATAAACCGGTTCGGCAAGGAGTTGTATGAAACTTTTTTCAAGGATTACACGGAAAAAGTGTGGGGTGTGCCATGCGATAAAATTCCGGCGGAGTGGGGAGCACAGCGGATAAAAGGGCTGTCGGTGACAAAAGCCCTATTGGACGCTGTTAAGAATCTTGGCTCCAAAGAGGACGATTCCATCGATCAAAAAAACACTGAAACAAGCCTTAT
>CAYNDB010000020.1:0-25431 GCA_964395915.1 uncultured Nitrospinota bacterium
TCCTTCCGCTTTCGGGGCTGGGCCACGCCCTTTGCCTCGTCGTCTTCTACGTCGTCTCTTGGACCTGGGCGAAGTCGTATCATTACTTTCCGCGTCGTCAGCCTTGCCAGTGGAAATTTTCCCCTGAATTTTTTCTTTATTCTGTTTTTGCTTGTTGTTATCTACTTTTTGGGCCGGTCGGGATACGTCCTGCCGTCTTACTGGCGCTGTTTTCCTTCTGGCGGTCCTGTCGTTTTGGTCATTTCTCTCCCGTGCGACCCTTTTTTGTGGTTGCTCCTGTTTTATCTGGCTTTTGTCAGCAAGATGTAAAGGGGTCAAATCCCACGTATTGAAATCTTCTTTACTATCGTCCTCAAATACCACTGTCGCGTTTTCCTGCAACAGGTTGATTTGGCATACACGGCCAATCAGGCCGTCGGGAGTGACAACAGATTTGCCAAGTTTCGGAGATTTTTTTTGCAATTCTTTATAGTTTTTATGTTCATAGCCAAGGCAACACATAAGCCTTCCACACACCCCGGATATCTTTGTCGGGTTAAGGGAAAGGTTCTGGTCTTTAGCCATGCGTATAGAAATCGGCGCAAAATCATTGAGAAAGGTTGAGCAACATAGCTCAACTCCACACGGCCCGCATCCTCCAAGCATCCTGGCTTCATCCCTCACACCTATCTGTCGCATTTCAATTTTTATTCTGAGATGATTGACAAGGTCTTTTACAAGCTCCCGAAAATCAACACGCCCATCCGCCGTAAAAAAGAAAGTGGCTTTTTTCCCGTCAAACGCGTATTGAACTTTCGACAGGCTCATTGGCAAGTCACGCTCCAGAATACTTTCACGACAAAACGCCATGGCCTTTTTTTCTTTGACGGTTAAAGATTCCGCATTCTCTATATCTTTCGGAGTGGCTTTACGAGCGATTTTGCGTAAGCTTTTTTTACAGCATGAAGAGGGGAACGCAGGGCGACGCGCTCTTGCCGCCGTTCCAAAATGTCGCCCGTTTTCGTTCTCTACGATGCACGGTTCTCCCACTTTTAGTCTGATGTTGTTCCAGCTGTAATCCTGTACGAATTCTCCGGAACGGATAAGGATACCGTAGACGAATTCCTGTGGTTTCACTTTTTCTACAGTATCCACCGAAGCTTCCGCTTTTGTATCCTGAAATACGGGTGGGTCGCCAGCATGGGCGGATTCACCGGAACCAAGATCGTTGTTAGTCGGGGTATCGGCGTCTTCAGAAGCGTCTTTATCTTTGTCCATAGGGCGTTATCTTAACTTATCCGTGAATTTGCTTTCATTCCGCAAGCTCCAGAGCAAGCAGGCTTACCACAAGAAACGGATTTATGTTCCATTGTCGGGCTTGTCCAAGCTTAAGCGTAATGTTAAAAGCTCTGAATAATCTACGTCTTGAATAGCTGGATGCGGCCCCTGATATTTCATTCCTAATATCGCTGTTTATCAACTTATCACATTTTCCTTTAATTTTCACCGACAGCATATCGCGCAATATTTCCTGGACAGCTTCGAGAAGCCTGTCCACACGTCTCCGGTCTTTCGCTTTATCCAGAGCTTTGGCCAGTTTGTACGCTTCCGCAACTCCCTTGCCGGCTCTTGATATCAGCGCCATCGCCTCATCGCGTATCTGGCGCTCCTCATCAAGAGAATCCGACAGCGCTCTACCGCAAGAGCCTTTTGACAGCGCCGCGATTGTTTTTGCCTGATCTTCCGGGACATTTTGCCTGGACATTATGAGGCCAATCATGTCTTCCTCCGCCAATGTGCGGAACCGTACGGTTTGGCACCGTGAAATTATTGTAAGCGGAAGTTTGCTTATGTTTTCCGCAAGCAAGATTATTATCGCCTCCCCCTGCGGCTCTTCCAATGTTTTAAGGAAAGCGTTTGCCGCCGGGATGTTCATCCTGTCGGCGCCATCGATAATCAATACCTTTTTTTTTGCCTCGTACGGCTTGAATGAAAACCTGCGAATGACCTCGCGTATATGCGTTATGTCGATTTCTTCCTTTACTTTTTTATCTCTTGCTTCAGGCTTGAGATAAATGACATCAGGATGTGACCCGGCGGAAACTTTCAGACAAGTCTTGCATACTCCACAAGCGTCGTCCCCGTTTTGCTCACACATCATGGCTCTTATCCAGGCAAAAGCCGCGGTCTTTTTGCCCACGCCGTCCGGCCCTGTGAAAAGATAAGAAATCCCGGTTTTGCCTTTAAGGGCCGCTTTTAAAACCTTGACCGCCATCCGCTGGCCCATGATTTCGTCCAGTTTCAACATGTTATGCCTTCCGCCGCGGCAAAGCGTCTTTTAACGCCTCGAATATTTTATTATGAACAATTTCCTGAGAGGCGGTTGCGTCGATTACCTTGACCCGTTCAGAGTCGGATTCCGATATTTTCAAAAAACCTTCGCGAACTCGTGTATGGAATTCTATGGTTTCATCCTCAAAACGGGCCTCGCCGCGCCCTTCATCCATCATTCTATGATTAGCGCGGGAAAGCCCTTCGTCCACCGGCAGGTCGAGGATAATTGTCCTGTTCGGCCAGATTTCACCGCAAACGGTTTCCGTTATTTTGTTTATGGTCATATGTTCCATCCCCCTGCCGTATCCCTGGTATGCAAGCGTGGAGTCTGCGAATCTGTCACAAATGACTATCCCCCCAGCCTCCAGAGCCGGAGCGATAACCTTGTCGACAAGCTCTCTTCGCGCGGCGGAAAAAAGCAGAAGCTCAGTCATCGAATCCAGCGTCCCGGTGTCCGGGTCGAGCAATATTTTACGTATAGCTGTTCCCACTTCCGTGCCGCCAGGCTCCCGCGTTGTTATGACATAGTGGCCCAGAACACGAAGCTTTTCGGCCAGCAGGTTGATCTGCGTGCTCTTGCCACTTCCCTCGATGCCTTCGAACGTTATGAACATGCTTTTCATTTTATCCTTTAAACGAAAATGTCATTGTGAGGAGCGACAGCGCTGTGGCAATCTCGCATACCACAGTGTCATGCCGGATTCAGCCCGGCATCTCGCCAATCGACCAATAGATATCCCGGATCGGGATCCACCCTAAAAGGGTACGCGCGGGATGACAACGCCAATAGTCCGCAATGACGATAAGAAACCTAATTCAAGACATCCTCTCACAATTCTATTTTCGCTTCCGCCCAAATTTTCAGTTTTTCCCGGAATATCTTAGCATTATGGCGTATATCGGTTGGAAAATCAGGATGGAACAGCACATCTTTGATCGACGACGTCAAAATATCCGTCGCGCCTAACTCTATAAGCTCCGCCGCGATATCGTCTTTATTGCGCATTTGACTATCTTCCCGAAGCTCGGCGATGATAACAGGCCGCTGCTTTGGCGCGTCGCCGATTCCCACAAGAGCCGTTCTGAAAACATCAGGATGTTGATTAAATATCGCCTCACACGGAATGGTAAACATCACCTTTTCAGATGTGACCACCCGATGGCTTTTTCTGCCAAGGAACCATAGCCGTCCGTTGTCATCGATATAGCCTATGTCGCCCATCCTGTGCTTTATTACATTGCTCTTTTTATCCGCTATTTTGGAACGGCGAGTTTGCTCCGGCAAATTAAAGTATTCCCTCGATACGACAGGGCCACTAACAACGATCTCCCCGGCTTCTCCTTTCGGCATAAGCGAAACGTTTTCCCAATCGCTGATCGGCTCGTCCGTAATCTCTATTATGTCAACCGTCATTCCAGGTAGTTGTTTGCCAACACAAACACCCTGGTCGAGATTTTGGGAGTTTACTTCCAATACCTCTGTTCCTTTGATATCGCACACTGGCAAAGACTCCGTGGCCCCAAAAGGTGTATACGTTTCTCCATCATCCGGCAGAACGCCGTTTAACAACCTTTCATGAATCTTGCTTTCCACCGGAGCGCCGGCCATGAGGACACGTTTAAGCGTCGGCAGTTTCACATTGTTTTCTACGCAATACCTGCTCACTTTTCGCCATATCGCAGGTGACCCGAAGGTGAACGTGATCGATTTATCGTTAATTGTGTCGGTATATTTTTTCGGATTGACGCTTCCGGGGTTGGTGAAATCGATATTCGGTATGACCACGCTCATGCCTATCGCCGCCGAGAAAAGAGCGAACAGCGGAAACGCAGGCATGTCGATATCGTTCTCCGTTATTCCGTAATGATCGCGTATCATTTTTACCTGCGCGTCAAACATTCCGTGATGGAACACAACGCCTTTGGGTGGGCCGGTGGAGCCCGTGGTGAAAATAATCGATGCGGTGTCACTAGCCTTTGTTTCCGCAATCCTGAACGGCCCCTGATTTTTCGACCTAAGCTGTTTATGAGTTTTCCCGCCCCAGAAATATCTTCTGCCTACAGTAACAAGTCGCTTTACAGACCGAAAATATGGGGAATAAATAAACCGCGCAATATACGCTTTTGGAATGGCTATCATCGCTTCCGGTTGGGACTGGATGACACAGTTGAGAAGGTTACTCTTCCCCATGCCGGGGTCTATCAGCACAGGTATTGCGCCTGACTTGAATAACGCAAAAGTCAGCGCCATGAAATCAAACCCCGGCGGAACCATAAGGAGGACTCGTGTATTTACGCCGATGCCCATTTCACGAAGACCATGAGCATAGCAATCACTCTCTTCGTTCAGTTCACGGAACGTCCATGTATTGTATGTTTTGTTGCCCGCTGGAACGTGGACAGCGATTTTGTCAGGGTGTCGGCTGGCCGCATCCGCCAGGCAAGAGGCTATATTCAAGGTATCGGGGCTTGTCATAATGTCCTCTCGATAAAAGAGGAGAGCAGAGGCTCGATTTGTTCATGAGCGTCTTCCACAATATAATGTCCCGCGTCTTCAAACATGTGAACATCAGCTTTACCAAGCCGCTTGCGCCATTCATCAAGGAACTGGACATTAAAACAAAAATCGCGCATTCCCCACATGATGAGGGATGGTGTTTCCTTGAAATTTTCGAGTTTACTTTCAATCGACCTGAGCAATTCATAAGACCTATGGGACGACGCCATCGGGATATCTTGTACGAAACGAAGGATAGCTATTCTGTTTGCCCACGAGTCGTATGGGTCGAGGTAGCCTCTCTTTACTTCATCGGTAAAACGCTCCGGTTTGTTGGTGGCCATTTTCAGGTTTATCGCGGGGCCAGCAAAAGCGTTCAACCCTCGTACAAGTATGGGGCCCAATAACGGGGTTCTACATATGTTTATACTGAAAGGAATCCTGTGAAACGTGAACGCCGCCGTATTGAAAAGAACCAGCGATTTTATTTTTTGTGGATAATCGACGGCATAGCCCATACCTATCGCGCCTCCCCAGTCGTGCGCCACGAGCGTAATGTCATCAAGGTCGAGATGGTCGAGTAATGTTCGCAGGTTTTCTATATGGCTCCCAAGGTGGTAGTCATAGCTCTGAGGCTTGTCTGAAAGGCCGCACCCGATATGATCCGGGACGATGACACGGAACCTGCTCCTCAACGCCAGGACAAGCTTTCGATAATAGAAGGACCACGTTGGGTTGCCGTGAAGCATCACAACAGCTTTTTTGTCACGCGGGCCTTCGTCCAGATAGCTTAAGTTTCCACCGGAAACCTTAAGCCGCTTCGGCGTGAAAGGATATTCCTCTAATATCGAGTTCAGGTCGATAGTCATAAAACAAGGTGAAAAGATTGTAAAGCGTTACCACTCAAGCCCTAGCATAAGGCAGTTTAACCCTGAGCCTATGCCGAGCAGTCCCACATTGTCGCCCTTTGACAAAGTCCCTTCTTCCATACCAAGAGCGAGAGTAATCGGTAATGAAACCGAGCCTACATTGCCAAGAAACTTAAGCGTTGAATAATCTTTTTTCATATCAAGGTTTAAAGCCTCATACAAAGCTTTTCTGTGGGCGGAGCCTACCTGATGGGTGAAAGTTCTTGTCAAGTCCTCACCGCTCCATCCAAGCTCTTTTTTAAATTCGCCCCAGGTCTCCTCCGCAAGCTTACATCCCGCTTTAAGCAGTCCCTCGGCGTCTGTTTCCATTTGCGGGCTTGCGCCGTTTCCAAAGCCCAAATCCACATCGCTTGTGCAAAGGTGGCTGCTTTCGGTGGAGCATCTTGCGGTCCCGCCCAATATTCTATGGCCGGTAGAAGATATATTTTTGTGAGTAAGCACAACCGCCACGGCGCCCGACCCTATGGTAAGCGAAGCGAAAGCGGGCTTTATGCTTTGCCGTGTGGCGGAACTGTCGTTTAACAGAGAGTTGATGGTCGACTCGATAAGCTTTTCACCCATTTCACCCGCCACGATCACACCAGCTTCCATCTGGCCAAGCTCGATCATGTTCGCCAGCATCACCATGCCGTTTAAAACGCCAAGACATGCGTTTGAAATATCGAAAACCATCGTTTGAGGCGGAAGGCCAAGCTTGTGATGCTCAATGTTGGCGGTGGCGGGCTCCAGGAAATCGCGACACACGGAAGCGTGGAAAATGGCGCCGAATTTTCCCTTCGAAACGCCTGAAGCGGCAATCGCTTTTTCCGCCGCCTTGATAGCGACATCGCTCGGCTTCGCGCCATTCGTCCAGAACCTGCGCTCCTTTATGCCTGTCATCAGCTCAAGCCTGCCTTTTGGCAAGTTCAGCCGATCGTACAGAGGCTCAAGCCTGTTCTCCAGCTCATAAGACGATACGACCTTTGGAGGCAGCTCGTACCCTATAGATTCAAGACATACATTTTCAAAACGCATAATTACAGATTTTCACCAGTTATTATTATGACAATACGTAAATCAATTATTTTAATGGGCTTGTGGTCAAAATGGCAAAGAAAATACTATCTGCCCGTATAACCTACAGGTTTTGGCAGCGCCTCGATAGCTTTAAGCGCGCTCTCGATTCCTGATTCATCCATTGCGTCGTCCACCAGGTTTCCAGCGAAATAGTTGTCGTACGCCGCCATATCAAAGTGGCCGTGCCCGCTGAGGTTGAACAGTATGGTTTTTTCCTTTCCCTCCTCTTTGGCGTTCATAGCCTCGATAATGGCGTGACGAATGGCGTGCGAAGATTCTGGCGCAGGGATAATCCCCTCGCTCTTGGCAAAAGTTATCGCCGCTTCGAAACATTCCAGCTGAGGATAGGCCGCCGCCTCTATCAGATTGTCGTTCAGAAGCTGGCTTATGACCGGCGCGACCGCATGATATCGCAGACCGCCCGCGTGAATGCCGGGCGGAACGAAGTCGTGACCAAGCGTGTGCGTTGGTATAAGAGGCGTCATTTGCGCCGTATCACCGAAATCATATGCGAAAACGCCTTTGGTCAACGAGGGACAGCTTGAAGGCTCCACAGCTACTACCCTGGTGTCTTTGCCATTGATTTTGTTTCGTATGAAAGTATTGCTGATACCGGCCAGGTTGGAGCCACCGCCACAGCATCCGATGACTACATCAGGATATTCGCCAGCCAATTCCATCTGCTTTTCCGCTTCCTGCCCGATCACAGTCTGATGAAGCAGAACGTGGTTGAGCACGCTGCCAAGGCAGTAGTTCGTGTCTTCGTTGGTTGCGGCCACTTCGACAGCTTCAGAAATGGCGATGCCAAGGCTGCCGGTGGAATCCGGATGTTTCGCCAATATATTTTTCCCCGCCTGGGTTGTGTCTGAAGGGCTTGCGATTACTTTTGCGCCCCACGTGTTTATCATGGACCGGCGGTATGGCTTTTGTTCATAGCTTACTTTCACCATGTATACGAGAGTCTCGAGGCCGAACATTCCACAGGCGAAACTCATGGCCGATCCCCATTGCCCGGCGCCTGTTTCCGTGGATATTCTCCGGATGCCCGCCTGCTTGTTGTAATAGGCTTGCGGCACGGCGGTGTTCGGCTTATGACTGCCGGCGGGAGATACCCCCTCGTATTTATAAAAAATCTTCGCTGGTGTTCCGAGAGCCTTTTCAAGGCGATGCGCGCGATAGAGCGGAGTCGGTCTCCACATGGAATAAATGTCCAGAACCTCTTCAGGTATATCTATCCACGTCTCGGCGCTCACTTCCTGCTCTATAAGCGACATCGGGAACAATGGAGTCAGGTCATCAGGACCTATAGGCTGGCCTGTTCCGGGATGGAGCGGAGGTTGTGGAGGATTCGGCATATCCGACACTACGTTGTACCATTTGGTTGGAATATCAGAATTTTTCAAATTGTAGATTGTTTGCCGTGACATAAAGCCTCCCGATAGTGTTAATTAAAACGCCCTTTGTAATTGACCGTCGACAAGCCACAAGGCTCATCCGGGGTAGCCATACTATCACAACTTTGGTAAATCAGTGTTCAAGTGGTGGTGGTGCGAAGGAGGTGGCGCGTCCACGCCGGGTCAGCGACTGTGGCAATCCCGTATGCCATAGTGTCATGCCGGGTTTAGTCCGGCATCTCATGGGGAGTGGAATGCGACGAAGGCTCTGTTTCTCCCGTCAGGAACGCCACGCTTTACTCAGAATGACAGATTCGTAACGTATAAACGGGATGTGTAAAAAAAATTACACGTGCAAAGCTCTGTTATATAGATATAACAGCTATAATATCAGTTCGCTACAGGGCTTTCATTTCGCTGGCTGAAAACGTGGCAATATGAGGTGTAAAATATTTTTACACTTGATAAAAGTGTTCTTTTATTCATAAGCCTTTATAATTCAGTAAGACGCAAGTATCACGGTCATTATGTCCAGAAGGCAGGTGTCGTAATTCTTTACACTTTTCAGATATGGCGTACTGCGGTATTTTAATTTATATCAATAAAATCAATATATTGCGTGGTATTTCCTGTGCGGTATGAATATTGCTTATGTTTAATAAAGGTATATTATTCTTAGCGAAGCTGACATCAAACAATAAGTGAATCTTGTCAAAATGGCAGTGTCATTGCGGGCGTTAGGCGCGATGACAACTTACGATCAGGTGATGAACAGCGGTTGGTAGCGCAGTTAACGCATAGCGAAGGAGAAGGGGATTTTTAAAATGAAAAAGACAACCGTTGTACTTGCAACGCTGTTCATGTTGTTTGTCGGCGCGCAAAAGGCGCAGGCGCTGCCAATGTACTACACCTTTGAGGGAGACGTGGATAACACTGTAGACTTCGCAGGGATAATCGCGTCGCAGTTAGGAGCCACATTCGGCGTGGGAAGTTTTATCACATATACCTTGATTGTTGACTTCGACGCCGATGGCTACGAAACATGGAATGATGGCACTGTGTTTATGTACACTTTCCCCAGTACCTCCGATGATTTTTTCTATGCCGATTATTACTCCGGAGACGCTCTGTGGAAAGTAGACGGGGGTTTTATCACCAACCCCACCAAACCACCAGGTACTTATGCTCCGAATGGAGTAGTGGAATCTAATTTAGGATCCCAGGCTCTACTTGGCTCTTACGGGGGTTTTAGAGTTAACTCAGACGACGATTACTTGATCCTGAATGCATGGACGAATGTTTCAAACTGGGGGGTAGGGGAGGACGTTAGGGGGCTTAACGTGGCAATGAACTCCAAAGGAAACTATTCGTCTCTCACAGCCGCTTTAAAGTTGGCTTCGATATGCGATACAGCTCCAGATCAAGGTGGGTGCGATAGCAATGGCGGTGGCGAATCCGTTCCCGAGCCTTCGACGATGCTTCTGCTCGGGTTTGGCCTGCTTGGGTTCGGTCTGTTCAGGAGAATGAGGAGAGAAGGATAGAAAGATAGCGTCATCCTGAGCGCAGTGAAGGATCTCAACAACCAGTTAATGAGACTTTTCGTTTCGCTCAGAATGACAAAGGGTATCATGCCGCGCGTGCCCCGTTAAGGAAGGGTATTAGGGCAGATTTAGTCCGCCATCTCGCGGGAATGATTATAAAGGCGTCGGAATCCCGATTCTAAAGGCCGGGATGATATTTGGTTGCGCAGGATGAGATTACCCGCCTCCTTAGTCTTCTTTAAACTTTATCGATTCAAATACCTCAAACGTTGCTCCCTCGCGCCAGTCGTCGCGGTCTAACCCGGCTTTTATAGATAATTGTGAAAGCGCGGTTTCTATATCCCATCCTTGATCGACAGCGACTTCCGGTAAAAACAGGGCGCGGCGGCCATGTTTGGAAATAATAAACCCGTGTTTGCCGATTTGTATTTCTTTCCATGAATCTGCTGGAGCTGGATTTCCCAGAACAGAAATTTCTATCGTTATCTCGTTGATCTCAACAGGGGAAACATTTGGGAATCTCGAATCTTCGAAAGCCGCCGCTATGGCCGATGATATAACGGTTTCATATAAAGGGTCTCTTGCATCGACACAGCCTATGCAACCTCGTAAAGCGCCCATTTTTTTTAATGTCACAAAGGCGCCGTAAGGATTTTGAAGAGTTTCAGGAATGGGGTCGGGTTTTGGCGGGTGTCCTTTCTCTTCAAGAAAGAATACAATGGCCTCTCTCGCCGCCTGCAACAGCAAGCTCTGCTCTTGCGTGGAAAGTTTTAATAGCATAGCCCAAGTATCCTGATGAAACAACGCTCACAATGGCTGATTAAGGATAGTCTGGTCTTTCTTAAAACAAAATACAACTGACGGTACACCCATGAACAGATGTTGTGGAATTCAAAAGAAAATATGCGGCCAGCCTGTTGGTTTAAAAGGCCACCTTAGCTTCATACTCCTTTATTGAACCGAGGTTTATCCGATACGATCCGCGGATTTTAAGACCGCGAAGATCACCCTGTTCAATGAGGCGAATAATCGTCATTACGGAAACTCCCCATCTCTTGGCAAGTTGTGATGTTGTGTAATAACCGGTTTTCGTGTCATTCGAGCTGTTTTTATTATAGATAAGAGCCTTTTTCTTGCAACTGAATGGCGGGCGCGCCAATGAACGAGGGATATACATTATTAACCTGCCCCTATCGAGTTATAAAAAAATTATTAATATAATATATTTATGTAGTATAGTTAATTGGTTGATAAGTAGTATATTACACTACCGGATTACACTCCTGTCAAGGTAATTATTCGATTTCGAATAACAAGCGCTGATATGAAAGGCTCAAAAAGACTAGGTCAGACGATACGCGAAATTCGCGGTGTCCTGACACAGCGGCAATTCGCCAAGCTGATATGCGTAAGCCAGGGGACCGTGGCGAAGTATGAAGCGGGCCAATCATTTCCCAAAGCGGAGACATTGTGCCGCATAGCGGAATATGGCGGGGAGGCTGTGGAGCGAATTCTTTTTGACAGCAAAGATGTAGAAAAAAATAAAGACGCGACTGATACAAATAAAAGAGTCGATCGTTTTATTATCTCCAATGACGAAATCGAGCTTGTGATTGCGCTCAGGGAGATGGCGAAACATGAGCCGGAAATGCGCGCTTTGACCATGTCTCTTGTTTATGAGATTGTAAATGCGGTAAAAAGTAAATTAATCCAAAACGAATAATAATATGTCGCTCGTTTGGATACGCTTTGAAATATGATTTCATTCTCTCCCGGCGCTCAGTTTTTTCACAAGGGGCGCTATGTTTATAGAGACAAAGAGAGCGCTCATGGTTTTCAAGGATACGTAAGCGTGTGAGCGGGTAGGCAAGGATAAACCTTGTTTCGGATAGAATCGATAATTCCTATAAAATCTTGTCGAGTTGAATATTGGTCATGCGCTTTGCTTGTTTCGAAGGACAATGAATTATTATACGATTGGTTCGCTGGAATATTTTGTGATATGAGTGTTTATATAGCGCATTTTTTACCAAGAGATCTGGAATAATGTCAGGATATCAACAAAGAAGACCCTCCCTTCTTGCTCGAATCGCGTCTATTTCATTTATTTTTCTTTTACTTTCATCCTGCGCAACCGCACCCCTTCCTAAAACCCTTGCGCTGAGCCATCCGCCAAGGCTCGGTATCATCGGCTTTAAGGTAACTGCGCCGATCCAGCGCCTCTCCTCGATCTTCGACGTTAAAAAAAAACTTGATGAGAAAGATGAGCGCGCCAGGATTGACGAGGTCCTGCGCAAAATAGAAAAGCGGGCAGACGAGTTTCTTGTCAGTGAACTTGTCGAAAGAAAAAAAGTGGAGCCGGTGTTGATTCCAGATGGCGCTTTCGGGACACACAGGGGAGTCCGTCCCCTGCAATCACAAATTGCTCTTATTCGGAAGAACTTCGGGGTTGACGCCATTCTTTACGGGGAGATTCCCTGGTACGGACGTACGAGGCTTATATACCCAATACTGGGGATGACTGCGGATATCCTCGCTGAAAGCGTGATAATTAACACGCTTACTCATTCCGAGAGCTTGGTTCTCGCCAACATTGCCTTCGATCTTATAACCAGTACGCCCTTGTGGTTTGGCGGCGCTTACATTTTCGGATTGGCGTTCCGTCCGGTAACGGTCAAAGCCATCGCTCTCTCGGTCGTGGATGGAAAGAATGTGTGGAGCGAAACAATCGACAGAATCGTCGACCGAAAAATCATTGCAACCTATCCAGAGCAGGAGCGGTCCAAAAAAGAGATTCAGCTTGAGGTGTCCCTGCATAGCGCTATGAAGGCGGTGGCGCTATCTTTGGCCGGCGCCTCTCCAGAGAAACAAGAGGAAGAGGATGAAATGGAGTATCCTTAATTTGATAACAATGTCCTGGTAGTCATGATAACTGATACAGAAACAGAAAAGCGGGATACGACGCCACGCAAGGTCAGGCTTAGAAAAATAGCGTGGGTAAACCCTGAATCGCTATTTATTCATCTTGCCCCATGCGCCGGTCTTGTATGGCTGGACAGCGGAATGGACATCCACGGCTCCGGCAGGTGGTCATACCTGATGTGGAACCCGGAAACAACCATACATGGGAACGATCAAAACTTCGAAATACAGGATGATAGCGGCGTCTCCAAATACAGTGGCGATCCCTTTAACCTTGTCAAAAAGCTTTTATCTTTCAGGAAAGTAAGCCGCGACCCTTCATCCCCGCCTTTCACAGGAGGAGTTGCCGGGTTTTTTGGTTACGGTCTCCTTTCCCACTGTGAGCCGTCTACAAGACTTAAGGAAAAGCCTGAGGCTCCTGAAGGTGACCTGTGGCTCGGATTTTATAACAAAATCATAGCATTTGACCATATTGCCCATGAGACGATCCTGGTTGTCAATCATGATGAATCAATTGATCCGGAAGTCGCGCTGGATGACCTTGAATCGATCGTGCTTAATGGCGCTGTCGACAATACTACCAAGATGAATAGCAATAAAATACCATATGAATATTCAAGTAATTTCTCTAAGGATGAATACCTTGAGGCGGTGGAAAGCGTGCGTCGATATATTGAAGACGGGGACTGTTATCAGGCGAATATATCTCAAAGGTTCAGGGTTATCGGAGATTTCGACCCTGTCTCGCTTTACCTCAGGCTTAGAAAGATAAACCCCGCCCCGTTTGCCGCATATATCGATACTGGCAAAGTTCAGGCGCTTTCATCGTCGCCAGAAAGGTTTCTGAAATTTCACGACGGGATAACCCAGACAAGGCCGATCAAGGGAACAAGGCCGAGAGGGGCGAGCGCTGAGGAAGACGAGCGTCTTCTTGCAGAGCTTGTAAACAGTGAGAAGGATCGCGCGGAAAATATGATGATAGTTGATCTGATGCGTAACGACCTTTCCAGAGTCTGTCTCCCGCACACCGTCAAGACCACTGAAATTTGCGCCGTCGAAAAGTTTCCTACCGTGTTCCATCTTACTTCGACAATTGAAGGGAAGGTACGGTCTGGCATTGGCGCTGTCGATCTTTTAAAACACTGTTTTCCGGCAGGATCAGTAACCGGAGCTCCAAAAATAAGGGCGATGGAAATTATAGACGAGCTGGAACCATCTCCCCGCGGTATATATTGCGGTTCCATAGGATTCATCGGGTACGATGGCTCTATGGATATGAGTGTTGCGATTCGTGTCATGGTAGTTTCCGGGGATACGCTTTCATTCAATACTGGCGGAGGAGTGACATATCTATCGGTTGCGGAGGATGAGTATCAGGAGACTCTGGACAAGGCAAAAGCCTTGATGGAATCCGCTGTAAAATGAAAGAGACCACAATCGTTGATGGGGAGTATCGTACTGGAAACGCAAAAGTTTCTATCGATGACCGTGGGTTTACCCTTGGTGATGGTCTTTTTGAAACGATCCCTGTTTATGGCGGCAAACCATTTTTGCTGGGACGGCATTTAAACAGGTTGGAGGCCGGGGCTTTAGCAACGGATATCCACCTTCCTTTTGATAGTGAGGAAATAACAAAGGGGATAGCGCGTCTTTGCGATGATAACGGAATCGTAAGAGGTGTGGCGCGGCTAACTGTAACACGCGGCGCAGGTCCGCGAGGGTATGGCGTGAAAGGTTGTGACAACCACACGTGGACGCTCACTCTGAGGCCATACTCGCATCCTTCCGATGAGAAGAGGAGAGAGGGATATAAGCTTGCGATAAGCGCTATCCGAAAAAACCGTTTGGCGCCTTTGAACGCAATAAAATCAACCAGCGCGCTAGACAAAGTGTTGACGCTGAATAAGGCCAGAAAATCTGGCGCGGACGAATCCCTGGCGTTGACGATGGAGGGTTATATATCTTCCGGCGTATCGGTGAATATTTTTTGGGTTAAAGATGAGAATTTATATACTCCTTCGCTTGATTGCGGTATTCTTCCCGGCGTAACCCGGCAAGCTGTGGTTGAGCTTGCGGAACGAAACGGGATAAAGGTTTTACAAGGCAAATTTGAAACAGGCGAAATCAGGAATGCGGACGAGATGTTTGTCACAAATTCGTTGCTGGAAATTATGCCTGTCAGTTCTGTTGAGTCTGTTTTTGAAGGTAAGCCTCCGGGATCTGTCACCCTGGAGCTTTCGCGCTTTTACAATGAGCTGATTTCAGGACAAAATATCTCGTAAAACTAATAGTGGGAAGCTACATTTAATATTGCATTAGATTAACTGTTTGGTATGATACGTGCCAGAATAGTAAATATGTTTACGTACTTTGATATATCACCGAAAGAGCGAAAATAGGGGAAACCTAAGCAAAATGTCGAACAATAAACGAACGTTAATTTCATTTTTTACGGCAGTTGCGGTAATTGCTTTTTCCACTCTGGCGTCAGCGCAGGTCGCCATCGAGGGTGGCTCTGGTCTTTTCTATGTGCAAAAAGCAAAACCGTTGGGAGAAAAAAGTATCGCGGTTGGCGCTTTTTACGACAAACTGAAATGCTGCGATTTTGTAGAAATGGATGTTTCTACGCTCTCAGTTCCTTTGACCGTTGGCCTTGGTGATCGTATCGAGTTATCTGTAGTGGCTCCGTATAAAAAGATTGAGCCCGAAAGCGGCTCCGATTCATCGGGCTTTGCCGACGGCTTGGCGCGCGCTAAATGGAACTTTTCAACGATAAAGAAATATGGCATTTATATTTCCGGAATGGCTATTGCCACACTTCCTACGGGAGACAAGAATAAGTGGCTTGGGACAGGGAAGACAAATCTGGGATTTGGGCTTCTTATAGATAAGGAATATGAAAAAGTATCGTGGCACGCCAACGTAGGGTTTCTGAACAGAAGCGAAAATAATGTGGAGAACCAGGTTTTCTATGGAGTGGGTGTGGAGTGGACGGCGGCCAAAAGTTTGGGGCTTATCGCCGAGTTTTCCGGATTTGCTTATACCGAACAGAACCCTGGCGAGCGTGACAACAACATGACTATGTTAGGCGCCAGATATTATCTGGACGACTGGGGAAGTGTGGAAGCCGGATATGCCAGCAAGACCGCAGGTGGCGGTATCCGCAGTCCCAACAACATGTTTATGGCTGGTATGACTATCGTGTTTGGCAAGAAGTCTGAGCCAAAGCCTGTTGTGAAGATAGAACCGAAACCGGAAGCTAAACCTGAGCCGATAGAAAAACGAGCCTCTGAGGCTAGACCAAAGCCGGTGGCAGAATCCAAGTCCAAGTCTGAATCCAGGCCTGAGCCTGAACCAAAGATGGAGGTATCCAAATCCTCTCCTGTGACCAAGCCTGCTGTTTCCATCGTTCTGGACGGCGTATACTTTAAGTTTGACAGCGCAAAGCTTACAGAGGACGCAAAGGGAATCTTGAAAGAAAATGCAACGAAGCTTCAGAACAATCCGGATGTGAATGTTGTAATTGAGGGCAATACATGCTCTATAGGCTCCAGTAAATATAACGAGAAGCTTGGCGAGCGCAGAGGCGTATCTGTTAAGTTGCACATGGTAAGAGAGCTGAACGTCGCCGAGGACAGGTTAACTGTAAAAAGCCTTGGTGAAACCGCTCCAAAATATTCTAATCGATCGAAAAAGGGCAGAAGCCTGAACCGTCGGGTTGACTTTAATATCAAGTAGGGGTTGGTTCCTCTATCTTATTTGGCGCGAGGGAGGCTTGAAGATGCGAGAAATGTTTCATGCTTCCCGCCAGATATTTTTGCAGGGGGTATAAACGCCCATGCGGTTAATAAAACGTAATGAACGCCATATGAATGTGGCGAAACGCGGTTATTATCGCTGTGCTATGTTGTTTAAATATTTTACGTTTTTTGCCTTTATTTTATTCTCGGTCATTCCCGCGCAAGCCGCTCAATCGCCAGATGTCAAACCGAACCATGGCGATAGCTCTCTTCAATATAAAGATTACAACTGCATCGTCTGTCATAAAGAAATGGATGATGAATCTCTCACACCGCCGGTGGATAAATGGATGAAATCGGTTCATCGGGAAGTTGGTGTAAAATGCGCCGATTGCCACGGCGGAAACCCTGCCGATGAAGATATGGCGATGGATGAGGAAGCCGGATTTAAAGGCGCTCCAGAGCCTAAGGATATTCCAGCTTTTTGCGCAAAATGTCACTCCGACGCCAAGCTGATGAGGTCATACAACCAGCGGGCCGATCAATATACGCTTTATTCAGGAAGCGTGCACGGGAGACGTCTTAAGGCTGGCAACGAAAACGCTCCATCGTGTGTGAGTTGTCATGGAGCTCATAAGATATTAAGGGTTAAAGACCCCGATTCATCCGTATCCCGCCGCGCCATTCCTGTAACGTGCGGGAATTGTCATTCAAAACAAAAGATTTTTGAAAAGCTCGGCAAACCATGGAACCAGCTTTCACTATACAAAAAAAGTAAGCACTACAAGCTTTTTGCCGAAGGTGACCTGCTTACACCTACATGTGTGGATTGTCATGGAAACCATAGCATTCTCCCCGCGACATCCGAGAGGACCAGAACAGTATGTTTCAACTGTCATTCGCAGCAGGCGGAATATTACAAGGCCAGCCCCCATTGGAAAATTTATAAAAAAGAAGGCGAGCCTATTTGCCTGAATTGCCACAACAGTCATGACATCTTGCATCCAACGGCGGACAAGTTTACAGGAGATGAAGATAACGATTGCGCCGGATGCCATGATGAAGGTTCCGACGCCTATAAGTCCGCCAAGAAAATTCAGAGTTCCGTAAATTTGGCGACGGCTTTAGTTAAAAGAGCCGATATGTTGCTGGCGGGGTTCAAAAAGGGGGCCCATGGCGGTTTTGAAATATCCGGGCTGGAGGAGCGTCTGTCGAAAGTGAAGGATAATCTTAAAGAGTTGCTTGCTTTGACTCATAAAATAAATATAGACGAAGTATCCATAACGTCAAAAAATATCGTGAAAGCCGCGCAGGGTATTACTGCGGATGTGAAGAGTATGCTTTCAGAGCTTAAGGTGCGCAGGCTTGGGCTTGTGATTGGCTGGGTAGTATTTTTTGGTTTTACCGTGGCTTTGTGGCAAAAATCGAAGTCCCTGGAGTGGCGTGGCTAAAAATGGAATCTCAAAAGGACGCTATTGAAAAAATAGAAAAGGAATCCTCACGTCGAGCCGAGGAGGGCAGGGGGTCTTTCTTGCGTCTTTTTTTTATTCCGCAAGCAAAATTGCTGAAATCTCTGTTCTTGCGGGGGATGATCTTCAAAGGCGTCGCCGGTTTGAAATTCGCTTTTAACGAATGGGCTCTGTTGTTTGTGACAGAGGCGAAGCGATATGAGAAAACGTTTAGAGATAAGACCCGGCTGGAACAGGATTCGAAAGATTTTAAATGATTAAAGTGAATGCCGAATGAGCGCAAAATAGTATTTGCGTTCATTTCACACATTTCAATCAGTCTTCAATATTTCCAGCATCGCTTCGTGGAGCGGGCCGTTTGACGCCACAATATCCGAGCGATAAATATCGAGCTTTGCGCCATCGGTATGAGTCATATGCCCACCGGCTTCTGTGACCATCAACGTTCCAGCGGCAATATCCCAGGGTTTGAGGTGAAATTCCCAGAAACCGTCCAGCCTGCCGCATGCGACATAGCAGAGGTCTAAAGCCGCGGCTCCCGGCCTGCGTAAAGCCTGGGCGCGCATGGCGAAATTGCCAAATTGTTTGAGATTGTTCTGGGGATTTGTCTTTATGGAGTATGGAAATCCTGTGGCAAGCAATCCGTCGATCAGCTTGTTTGTTGAAGAAACTTTTATCGGAACATCATTAAGATACGCCCCATGTCCTTTTGCGGCGGTGAACAGCTCATCCCGTGTAGGGTCGCAAACGGCTCCGACCAATGATTGACCATCCATTTCCAGTCCAACAGAAGCGCAATATACAGGAAACCCATGAGCATAATTGGTGGTGCCATCAAGCGGGTCTATCACCCAGGTATATTTGGATTCGCTTTTTTTAAAGTCCTCCTCCTCGGCGAGAATTCCATGGTCGGGAAACGCCGCTTTAATGATATCGATTATAGCTTTTTCGCAAGCTATATCGACTTCTGTCACAAGGTCTGTCTCTCCCTTGTGTTCCACGGTGAAGCTTTTAAAACGATAATCTTTTTGTATTTGCCCCGCTTCAAGCGCCGCTTTGGAGGCGACCTTGAGCGCTTTATTGATATCTATATTTCCTGACATCAGGCGATTCTCTTTTCAATCCAGCCGCCACCCACAACGACATTTTCATGGTATATGACAATCGCCTGCCCAGGGGCTATGGCAAGCTGAGGAGTTTCAAACTCGATAACAGCCTCATTATTTCCAAGCGCCTTAACTAAGGCGACAGAGTCATCATGATTATGGCGGATTCTCGCTGTAAGCGTAAGGTCACAAATTTCCCGAGGCGGTACAAACCAGTTCATGGAGCTTGCCTGTAGCGTCTTGCCATACACATCCGATTTCTGGCCTACTATCACACGATTTGTCTCAGGCTCTATGGCTGTTACGTAAAGAGGGGTCTCGTTTGCTATACCTAAACCACGGCGTTGGCCTATAGTGTAGCGCGCATAGCCTTTGTGCTCCCCTATGACAACACCATCGCTGTTTATAATTTCTCCAGCGGTCACACCCGCTCCGGTGTTGAAGCTGCTTTTTATCAAGTTTGCGTAGTTGTTGTCCGGGATAAAGCAAATTTCCTGGCTTTCCGCTTTTTCGGCGACGTTTAGATCGAAGCTATGGGCTATTTTGCGTGTTTCGGATTTTTCCAAAGCGCCCAAAGGGAAAAGAATCCTTTCAATGTTTTCCGGTTTTATAGAAAAGAGGAAATAACTTTGATCTTTATTCCGGTCGACACCGCGCATAATCACAGGAAAATCACGGAATGACCCGGTTTGAGCGTAATGACCGGTTGCGACATACTTCGCGCCATATTTTTCGCCTTGTCGGAAAAGGTAGTCGAACTTGATAATTCCGTTGCATAAGACACAAGGGTTTGGCGTTCGTCCAGAGACATATTCGCTCACAAACTTGTCCACCACCTGTTCCTTAAACTCTTTTTTGACGTTCAGGACATAGTGGGGAATGCCCAGGCGATCGGCTACACGACGCGCGTCGTCGGCGTCGTCCAGAGCGCAGCATGCTCCATGCCTTTTTTCAGTTCCCGCGGGGTCTTCCCAGACGCGCATGGTTACGCCGATTATTTCGTAACCTTCTTTTTTGAGCAAGGCGGTGGCTGCGCTGCTGTCTACTCCGCCGCTCATCGCGGCCAATACTTTACCTGTTTTCATCATACAACGTACGCGCTATCCGATTATTTATGTTAAATAGAGAGTTTAATCGCGGTAATTGTCAATGCAAAGGAAAAGTGACTTTTACTAAAAGTCTTTCAAGGCGTCTTCTTCTGTTTGGTAGAGAGGGATTTTACTATCCAGCTTTGTGAAGGAAAAAAGTTCGCGAAGATCGCTGGAAAGATGGGCTACTTTTAGCGAGCCTCCGTTTTCTCTTGTCTGCTTGGCCGCCAAAATAAGCCTGCCAAGTCCGGAACTGTTTATGAAATGGATCTCTTGGAAGTTTAGGAGCAGTTTTTGCTTTCCTTCTCCGATAGCTTCGTTGATAGCGTTTTTAAAGTCGTTATAATCTTCGTTTGTTTTTATATTTCCGACAAAATCCATAATGGTTACGTCGTCTGACTTTCTTGAAGCTATGTGCAAACTAAATCCCTCCTGTTATTGCGTTATATCAAGTCTAAAGCAAAAAGGTTTTGCTGTAAAATTCATTAATTGTCAATTGAAGCGGATTCGTCATTCAACGTATCGCCATCACTAGTTTTATTGATTATCACTGTAAGATTTTTACCGTTATCGCTGAATTCCAACACATCAGAATAGCGTCTAACCATCATCATCCCCATTTCTTTTGTGTCGGAAATATCTATATCGTCAAACGATTCAGGGATTTCATCGGGGGAAAATGTTTTGGCGCTTGTATTGATAGTGATTGTGATCTTATCCAAAGATATCTCCGCTCCCAGCAATATTTCCTTGTCATTACTTTCTTTTTTGCCAACTATGATTGCCTTTTCAAGCAATTCATTGATAACGAACGGAAGAATCATGCTGTAAAGAGGTAGTGAATAACCCATATAGCGAGCGGCGGCCGACACCTGGGAATTTATCCCTTCCAGAATATTGAAATCCGGTAAAAATGAAAAGTTGATATTGTGGACAGTGTTGGAAACTTCCGCGTAAGTATGATTGGTGATATGTGGCAGTCTCATGCCTTTTTTTACTATATTAAGTAATGTGCTGGCTTCAAACGGTTTTTGGAGAAAGAAAAACGCGCCGCGCTCCAGGGATTCTACAGCGGCGGCCTGTCCTCCGAAACCGGATATTACGATTATCGGCAATTGTGGTTCGAGGTCGTGAAGCTGTCGGATAAGGTCAAGCCCGGAGATGCCAGGCATTCTTATATCTGTGATGACAAGATCAATATTATTGTCTTGCGCTTTAACAAGGGCCTCCATACCGTCGCTCGCTGAGAGTGATTTGTAACCGGCGTTTTGCAGGACCCTTGTAAACAGACGACAGATTTCCTCTTCGTCGTCTACGATAAGAACAGTTTTATTGTTATTTTTCTCGGAAGTCATATGAACTCAAAGTCAGATTAATCAACCCCAATATAATTAGTTCCATTATAACCCAGACGCTAATAAAATAAGGAAAATATTATCAAGCGTAATTCCTGCGCCGAAAATAAAAAAAATATTGCCAAATTTTAATTACATATATCACTATTGGCCTTGACCGGATAATAATATAAAGCGATAATTTCACAACAGATTCTAAAACTCAGGATGTTTGCGACGTATGCCACTCTTGACCTTTTCCGAAGAGCTTGCCGAATGGAGTAACTTTAACCTTATAAATTGCATTGGTGTGGACGAATGCATGAAAGTGTGCCCCGTTGTGGATCCTGGCCTTCCGATAAAAGAGCTTAACGAAGCCACGCGAAAGGGCGGAAAGCTAACCGAAAGCGTATTGAAATTCGCGCAAGACTGTGTCCAATGCGGCCGTTGCGACACTGTCTGCCCCACGGCCGCCGGCCGTTCCGTAATGATGCTTTCGCTCAAGGAAAAAATGAATGAAGAAGGCAAGGCCCCCGAATACCACAAAAAATATTTTGCGCTCAAAGGCCACGACAAAAGCTCGTTGCGTCAGGCAGGCTTCAAAACATATGTCAAAACCAAATGGAAGTTTTCAAAGAACGACAGCCTGAAAAGCCATAAACTTTCGGAGCATATAGACAAATCTGTTTTCCGCAAAGCTGAATACCTTTTTTATTTCGGGTGCTACATATACACAGGCGAGAAATCCGCCGCTCAGTGCATCGATATAGCGGACAAACTTGGGATCGATTATGAGGTGTTGGGCGGTCTTAAAAGCTGTTGCGGATGGCCCCAGCTAATGGGCGGGCGGACAGGTGAGGCGGAAGACTATCATAAAAGGCTTGCGGAGCTTGTCGAGAAATCGGACCCTAAATATATTATTTCCGGGTGCGCGGAATGTTTCATGTCATTACGCAAGATCAAGGAAAAGTACAAAATGGCGTTTGAGCCTCTGACTACACCGATGTGGCTCAACAGGTTTCCGGACAAGCTTAGGCTTGAAAAATCTGAAACGAAAGTCACTTTTCACGACTCATGCAACGTGAGCAGAAAAGCCAGAATGCCAGAGCCGGGAAGGGAGCTTCTTGCCAGGATGAACCCGATAGTCGAGATGGGCCGCTCCGGAGCGGATGACACCTTTTGCTGTGGATACTGGGGTTTGGGTAGCGACCCCAAACAGCTGAAAGCCATTCATGAAAGCCGTTATGAAGAATCAAAAAAAACCGGAGCCTATATGATGGTGGTGGAATGTATTACATGCCTTGAATCGTTTGGCAAGGACGCCAAAGAAAATGGTGTTGAAGTGCGTGATATCGTCGACCTTGTTCATGAGAGGATGAGGCTGTGACGAAAAAATATGTGATTATCGGCTTCGGGATCGCCGGAGTTACCGCCGCCGACACTATTCGCTCATTAGATCCTGAAGGCCAAATAACTATATTCAACAATGAGCCTTATCCGTTCTATTTCCGTCCGGCCCTCTCTTTCTATTTTAAAGGCGCTATCAGCGAAAACGAGCTTTCCGGAAAACCGGATGACTGGGCTGTGGATAACAATATCCGGGTGTTGAGCGACAAGGTCGTCTCTGTAAACACGGTGGAAAAAACCGTGGCGGGAGAGAACTCACATGTGGAACCTTATGACAAGCTTTTGATAGCCACTGGAGCGACCCCTTTTATGCTTCCCTGGCCAGGGGCCGACCTTAAAGGTGTATTCACTTATAGGACCAAGATGTGCGCCAAGATGAAAGTTGACTATATCAGGAAAAGAGGTGTAAAAAACGCCGTAGTCGTGGGCGGCGGCATACTTGGGATAGAGATGACGGAAAATTTCCATAATCTCGACATACCTGTCACCGTCCTTTTGCGCGAATGCGCGATCCTGAGCCTTATCCTGGATAAAGCCGGCTCCTCTATTATTCGAAAACAGATGGAGGCTGACGGAAACCGCATTATTTGTGAAACGGAAATGGTGGAGATTTTAGGGGCCGATGAGCAAGTGAATGGTGTGAAACTGAAATCGGGCGAGGTTATACCTGCGGAGATGGTCATGGTCGCCATCGGAGTCCGCGCGGAAAATGGATTTCTTGAAGATAGCGGAATCGAGCTTGAAAGGGGAGTTCTTGTTGACGAGAGCTACCGCACAAGCGCGAACGATGTCTTTGCCGCAGGAGATGTGGCTGTGCGAAAAATGGGGGACGAACGAATCCCATGTGGCACATGGCTTGTGGCGGCGGAGCAGGGCAGGGCGGCCGGAGCAAAAATGGCTGGAGATGAACAGCCTGTAAAAGAGAACATATTTTTTAACGCTAGCCACGCATATAAAAGCATGTATGCCGTAGTGGGAAGATATAATGCGCCTGAAGGGAACGGAGTTACGCATATTGCGGCCAAAACAGAAAATGGAAAATATGCAAAAGTGATCCTTGATGGAGCCAAAGTTATAGGCGGAACATTTATCGGGGACATTGCTCCGGCGTGGAACGTGATCAATGCGATAGAAAACGATATTGAGCTTGACCCTGCCGTTATTGAAAAAGGAAACGTTAAGGAAATCTTGTCATTCATGTCGAGCTTGCCGCAGCTTGTGTTTTAAAAAAGCGATCTCAAGGAAGGTGAAAAATGGCTGAACCAAAAAAGATTCTTATAGATTCAAAATGGATTAAAACAGACGAGGTCGTTGATGTTGTTAACCCGTATACCGGTAAAAAAATCGCAAAGGTGTGCCTTGCCGGACGCAAGGAGATGGACGCCGCTATCCGATCCGCTAAAAAAGCGTTCGAGACCACACGCCTTTTAAGCACAAACAAAACCGCGCGATTACTAAGAAATATCGTACACGGACTCATCCGCAACAGGGAGAAGCTTGCAAACATCATTGTCGCCGAAGCTGGCAAACCTGTTGACCTTGCGGAGCATGAAGTCGACCGTACCATAATGACCTTTTCCATAGCGGCGGAAGAGGCCGGAAGGATGGGAGGAGAGCTTATACCAGTGGATATAGACGCTCGGGCGGAAGGGCGCTATGCGATAACAAAACGGTTTCCCATTGGTGTCGTGGGTTGTATTTCGCCCTTTAATTTCCCGCTCAACCTTGTGGCGCACAAAGTCGCTCCGGCCATCGCCGCAAGAAATACCATCGTTCTAAAACCCGCCACCAAAACCCCGCTTTCAGCATTGCTGTTAGGCGAGATTCTTCTCGAAGCCGGTATCACGCCAGGTCAGTACAACGTGGTTCCATGCAAAAGAGAAGTGGGGGAGATGCTGGCGACTGATAAAAGAATCGCAAAAATGACGTTCACCGGAAGCCCTGGTGTGGGATGGCGGCTGAAAGAAATATCCGGAAGGAAAAAGGTGACTCTGGAGCTTGGCGGTAACGCCGCCGCTGTCGTATGCGCGGACGCCGACCTGGAGTGGGCTGTCCCTCGTATAGTGGCGGGAGCTTTTGGCTATGCGGGGCAGGTATGCATAAGCGTGCAAAGGATATTTATACATAAATCTATCATGGCGAAAACCGTTCGCGCGCTCGTGGCGGAAACGAAAAAGAACGCAAGAACAGGCGACCCTAGCAAAAAGGGGGTCATGGTAGGCCCGATGATAACCTCCGCCGCTCTTAAAAAAACGAGCGATATGATAAAGGAAGCGGTGACCGGCGGCGCAAAGGTTCTGGTCGGCGGAGGGAGACGCGGCCCATGTTACAAGCCGACACTGCTTTCGAACGTGAAAAAATCGATGAGCGTGGTCTGTACGGAGGCCTTCGCCCCGTTGGCGGTTATTCAGCCGTTCAGCACGTTCCGTCAGGCGATGAAGCTAGTCAACGATTCTGATTATGGCCTGCAACTTGGCGTGTTTACAAAAGATATTTCCAACGCCTTCGACGCTTTTGAGGAAGCGGACGTGGGCGGAGTGATTGTGAACGATTTCCCGACATTCAGGGTTGACAACATGCCTTACGGCGGCGTGAAGCTTTCCGGCTTTGGACGGGAAGGGGTGAAGTACGCCAT
>CAYNDB010000020.1:25531-27931 GCA_964395915.1 uncultured Nitrospinota bacterium
CTTACGGCGGCGTGAAGCTTTCCGGCTTTGGACGGGAAGGGGTGAAGTACGCCATTGAGGAGATGACCGAGATCAAGGTCATGGTCATAAAGCGATAACGTTAATTTGTCATGCCGGATTTAGTCCGGCATCTCGTATAGGGTTGATGTGGAAATGACGGGATTCACTTCGTGTTTGAAGCCAGCCGCGTCGAGCGCGGGATGACAATGGAGCGACTAGTCAGGCGTTAATACTTCCGTTCAAAATAATCGTTCAGAATTGACGCATGGTCGAACACAAGATGGGGAAGTGTTTCTTTCGCAAATATCGCCACGTTTTTCGCGTCGTCCCCGGCTTCCGGCTTTCCTTCCGCTTTTGCGATGAAAACTATCGATACGTTGTGCTGGCGCGTATCGCGCGATGGGTCGGAATATGCGTGAAACTGCCGCAGAAGAGTGACGTCAAGCCCCGTTTCTTCTTTCGCTTCACGAATGGCGGCGGATTCGAGCGATTCTCCATAATCTACAAACCCGCCGGGTATCGCCCAGCCTGATGGCTCATGGCCGCGCTCTATAAGGACAATGCCGCTGTCTATCTCGATGATGATGTCAACGGTAAGCTTTGGGTTCACCCACTCTTCAACGTTAGCCCCGCACGAGGCGCAGACACTAAATTTTTTCACAACGCCTTTTCAATAGCGGTAAGGAACAGGTCATTCTCCGCAGGTGTTCCGATAGTGACGCGGAAACAGTCTCCAAGCCGTGGAGCGCCTTTAAACCATCGTACACGAACCCCCTGTTTAAGCAGATTCTCAAAAGCTTTGGCAGGATCGTTTTCGATGCGCATTAAAATAAAGTTGGCTTCGGAAGGGAACGGGGCCACGCCGTTTAGTGTCGCCAGCTTTTCGAACACGCGGGCTCTCTCTTCCTTCGTCTTTTCAAACGTTGGTAAAAGCTGATCCCAGTTTCTCATGACCTCGGCGGCGACAGCCTGTGTCATCGAATTAATGTTATACGGCAACCGTGTCTTGTTCACCTGCTCAATCAATTTTTCGTTCGCCATCATATACCCCAGCCGCGCTCCGGCCAGGCCGATTTTTGAAATCGTTTTGAGTATCACAACGTTTGGCCTGTCGCGGAACAGAAGCCCCACGGAGCGCTCTGCGTAATCGACATACGCTTCGTCGATGACAACAAGCCCCGGCGTTGTGTTCATCACCGTCGCCAGGGTATCCCTGTTCGCCACAATACCTGTCGGGTTGTTCGGCGACGCTATGAAAACTATTTTAGGCTGAAATTCGTCGACCCTGCCAAGTATGGAGTGTCGGTTTATATCCCAATCGTCATTCAAAGGCTCTTCGACTGTTTCCACGGAAAGGTATTGCGCTATTTTCTTGTACATCGTAAAAGTCGGCGATGGCGCCAATATTTTATCGCCGGGGTCGCACAGAGCCGCAATAAGAATTTGTATTATTTCGTCGGATCCGTTGCCGAGCAATATTTCCTTTTCATTCGCGCCTTCTTTTTTTGCGATTACGCGTTTTAACATAGTGGCGTTCGGATCGGGATATCGGTTCAGCTCAGTTCCGGCTATGATGGCCAACAGCCCTTCGCGCATTTTATTTGGCAGAGGATAGCTCGACTCGTTTGCGTCAAGGATAACATTAGCCGGATACGGCTCCACATGATACGCCTCAAGGTTGCGTATTATTGGTCTTACAAAATCTTCAGGGTTCATTTTCGTTTGTTAATCCTTTTCTCAACAGCTTTCGCATGGGCGTTTAGCCCTTCCTCATAAGCTAAGTCTGTAACAGGGCCGGCAAGACGCCCAAAGCTTTTCCGTGTAAAAGATAGCAGGCTTGTCCGTTTGATAAAATCGTATACGCCCAACGGTGAGAAAAACTTCGCGGAGCCTCCTGTCGGCAATACGTGGTTTGGCCCGGCGGCATAATCACCAAGCGCTTCCGGAGTCCACTCTCCCACAAACAAGGCGCCAGCGTTTTTTATCTGGCTGACATAACGGAAAGGATTCTTCACCATAAGCTCCATGTGTTCCGGCGCGATCCTGTTGGCAAGCTCAATCCCTTCCTTAACGCTTTTGACCACGAACCCGTAACAGTTGCGTTTAAGGCATTTTTTGATTATCGAACTGCGTCCAAGTTCGCCGGTTTGGGTCTTAAGCTCGTCCGCCACCTTTTCCGCAATCTTTACGGATGTCGTGACGAGGATAGGGTATGCGTTTTCGTCATGCTCCGCTTGAGACAACAAATCCGCCGCAATGAATGAAGGGTCTGCGGTTCCGTCCGCCAACACAAGTATCTCGCTTGGGCCTGCAATCATGTCTATATCCACTTTCCCATACACCAAACACGTCCAATTCAAGAACATCAACAATAGAACACGAACAAAGAACCGAAGGGAC
>CAYNDB010000021.1:0-11158 GCA_964395915.1 uncultured Nitrospinota bacterium
GCGTATTCGCCGGAATAGCGGATTTCTAAAGCGGAAGTTTCACCGGAGCCCTGCCATTACCGGCCGATTTATACAGGGCCAATATTACTTCTAAAGCTTTATAACCGTCGATCGCCGATGATACTGGAACCCGTCCGCTGTTCATCTGCTCGACAAGGTCATCAATCCCGCCCACCAGAGAGTTTTTTCCTTCGGCTACCGCAGGAAAGGGAACTTTTTCAAGCTCTGTAAAGCCTGTATACCTTTTGCTTTTGCCGGCCATGTATAGTTCGGATGTGTGATTGCCGAGTATCGCTCTTGCGCTGTCCGTCTGAATGTCGAGCTCAAAATGGAAATAGCGCCTCTCTCCACCGCTCAGGATAAGGCCGTTGGCGCCGTTTTCAAACCTGATCATCCCAAGCGCCGTATGCTCCACGAACTTGTCGCCGAACTGTCTATCCTCAAGCCCCACGACATACTCTGCGGCGCCCCCGAAATAGAGGAAAAGGTCGATAAGGTGTGTTCCATCGTGAAACATCGGGCCACCGCCATACTTCCGGCGCGAGAGCTTTGGCGGCTTGCCTGTCAGCATATACCCTGTTATGGAGCGAAGCTTACCAAGCTCGCCCGCGTTGAGCATATCGTGGATCACTCTGTAGGAGCCGTCCCATCTCCTCTCATGCCCCACGACCATTGCGACGTTGTTTTTTTTACATGCGCGCATCATCCTTTTCGCCTGCGTAAGGTTCACCGCCATCGGTTTTTCGCAATATATACCTTTAACGCCGGATTCCGCCGCATCGACCACCATTTTCGCGTGTAGCTCCGTCCATGCCGCCACGCTCACGATATCCAGCTTCTCACGCTCAAGCATCGCCCGGTAATCGTTATAAAGTTTTTTGACGCCCCACCTTTTGCCAAACGCTTTTAGCCTTTTGGGATTGATATCGCAACCGGACACGATTTTGGCCCCAGGGTGGGAGGAAAAAGCTCCCGCATGGGTTGCGGGTTTTCCACGCAGAGGGTCGTCTTCCAGAATGCTCGCCATTCTGCCACAACCGATAATGCCGACTTTGAACGTTTTTTTCACAATTTTCAACCTCTTCTAATCTTTTCGGTTTAAGCGAGAAATAACGTTAGCGTTGGCGCCGGGCTTGTCGGGTTTTCCAACCTTGTCGGCAGTGAATCTAAAGGGAGATTGCCTCAGTCTGTTTGCAATATCTTATATTACTAAAATAAAAAAGGGAGGCGTTTTTACGCGCCTCCCTTTATAAACTTACTTAAGATACTTATTCTAGCTACCCGGTGTGAAATAGAGCGAGAACAGAAAACTGTCCTCCTCCAGGCTGATTTTGGCATTGGAATCCGAACCGTCCGGCATATCTCCTTTTCCTGTCAGCTCATTCTTGAACGCTTTCATGTAGGCCAGGCCAATACCAAGGGTTTTAGTGACCTTAAAGTCCGCGCCCAATCCAAAGTGGTTTCTGGTAATGGCAGGGAACATCGAGTTGTTGAATACGTCCTCTTCACCCAGTGGTGAATTGGCCGTGCTGAATCCGGTGCGCACCGTAACCGCAGGACTGACCACATACTGCGCGCCGACAGCGATTACAGTCACGTCATCCCAACCGAACGGCAATGGCATTGCGTTTGCCGTGCTTCCCGTAGGGCCGGTCGTCATGTTTACAACGTCGTATGTGCCCTTCAGGTCGATACTCTCATGAGTGTTTTTGAAATTGATCCACTTCACATCAGCGGTGATTTTCAACTTGTTGGTTGGTGATATCGCCAAACCCGCGGATACCTGTTGCGGGAAGTTCATTCCCATACGGTATGTTCCATCCCGGTTCATAAGTATATTCCCCATGGAGTCTGGCGGTGAGATAATGTCACCCTTCGAAACGCGGAATTCCAGATCGCTAAAGCGCTGCTCGGAGTTATAGGTAAGGCCGAGCTGAACCATTTCGTTGACTTTTATCAACGCGCCGATTGTCGCTCCATATCCGAGAGTGCCGACGGCCCTGCTTAAATCCACACCCATCACGCCGCCTTTACCGTCTGTGAACTGCTGCTTGAAGCCCATTTGATGGTAATCGATATTCAAGGAACCACCGATAGTCACCATCTCATTTATTTTTTTGGACAAAGTCGGTGTGAACTTCCACATCATGTATTGACTGTAGAGGTTCGCCTTCCACATGGTCATATCACCTTGCTTGGCCATGAAAGGCATAACGTTGATCGAGTCATAATCAGCGCCCATTCCTGCGGTCATGAAGGCTCCAAAACCGAATGTCAGGCCGTCGCCAAGGCCTGTGACTATACCGAAACCCGGTACGCCATATAAATTCGAGCCACCTTCGTTGTCTTCACCACCGGTCGCTGAAAAATCGACAGAGCGTACAGGCATAAAGGCATCAAAAAGAAAGTCCGCCCTGTCACCGACCTGAGAGATGCCGGCAGGGTTGCTGATCATGGTGGAAACGTCTAGCGGTAAGGCTGTAACCGCGCCGGCGACACTTTTAGCGGCCCCTCCGATCGCCAGCAACTGATGTCCGTTTGTAGCCAACGCTTGCTGTGATGTGAACATCGCCACAGCGCATACAGCTATCGCAAAGATAAATTTTTTCATGTAAAACTCCCCTATGAAGATTAATAAAGCTTGTTTATCTAGCTCATTTAAAGTGGTATTAAATGGCCAAACTCCCCCATTCCACTTTATCTGCCCCGTATATGATTCGAATAACCTCATTTAGATTCACGAAAATGCCATATTCTTTAATGAAAAAAAGAACTATTGAATCTTTAAACGCTATGCGGCATCATTTACTATACCTGACTATTTTAGTATGACATTATTATCTGTTACAATGTAATCAGTTAACTTTGTTAATTTTTACAATGATTTACAGATTTTTTATCATGTTCAGGTTTTTTGGGTAGTGTGTAATTTACAATTAAACGTGAAAATTAAGGCATAAGGAGAATAAAATATGCTTGATCAACAGAAAATTGAAGACGCTTTAGACGAAATTCGCCCTTCTTTGCAGGCGGATGGCGGTAATGTGGAGTTTGTCGATTCCAATGACGAGGGTGTGGTGCTGGTGCGGTTGCAGGGAGCGTGCGCCGGATGTCCTTCCGCCACAATGACGTTGAAAATGGGTATAGAGCGAACTCTTAAAGAAAAAGTACCGGGAGTTACCGCCGTTCAGGCGATAATGTAATAAAAGCCATGGAAATGAAAGATCAGGTTCTGGAGTCTCTAAAAAACGTTTTATATCCCGGTTTTTCCAAAGATATAGTCACTATGGGAGCCGTGGAAGGGGTGGACGCCACTCCTGATTCGATCGTGGTGGCCATGAAAACCCTTTCAGCCGACGAGCAGGTTATAGACGCTCTTACCGAAGAAATTCGCAACGCTGTGGGCTCTGTCGCTGGAAACGCTGAAATACATGTGGTTTACGGCGGCAAAGCGGGTCATTCCGCGCAAGCTCCCAAAACCGCCGATTCCCCGTTTAGACGAAACAAACTGCCTGGAGTAAAACGAATCGTGCCGATAGTCTCCGGCAAGGGAGGTGTAGGGAAATCGACCGTGGCTGTGAATCTGGCGGCGACATTGGCGCGTATGGGAAATAAAGTGGGCCTGCTCGATCTCGATATTTTCGGGCCGTCGATCCACAAGATGCTTGGCGTAAAAATGCGTCTGACCGCCGAAAACAACCAGATAATACCGGCTCAGGCGCACGGGATGAAAGTAATTTCCGTAGGCATGGCCGTGGAAGACGACGAAGCTATGATCCTTCGCGGTCCGATGGTGATGAAGCTGCTGAATCAATTGATTCAGCAGGTGAATTGGGGTGAGCTTGATTATTTAATAGTTGATATGCCTCCAGGAACCGGTGACGTTCCGCTGTCGTTGGCGCAACAGCTTGATATTACAGGAGCCATCGTTGTAACCACGCCTCAGGATATGTCGCTTATCGATGTCCGCCGTGGTATAGCCATGTTGAAAACCGTTGAAACCCATATCCTTGGCATAGTGGAAAACATGAGCCACTATGTTTGCGAGAGTTGCGGTGATGTAGCGCATATCTTTGGTAAAGGCGGAGGCCAAAAGGAATCGGAACGGCTTAACCTGCCGTTGCTTGGACAGATTCCGCTTGTAAAATCAATATGCGAGGAAGCGGACGCCGGGGCTCCGATAGTCGATCCGGAAAAAAGCCCGGAAATAGCGAAGGTATTTGAAGATATCGCGGCTGAAGTTATAAAAAAATGTGACGCTACGCCGACCTCCGGACCTTCAGAGAGCGAGTTTACCTCCGCGTCCCTTTTTGGCGGGGGCTGAGGTAGCTAACTCAACGGCGCCGTCGGCGCCGCTTTATCGTTTCTACTTTCAGGCCGGTAAGGGATAGTGTCTCATTTTCTATATTTCACTGTTTTTTATAGGCAAACCTGACCGGAGATTCTTACCCTGAATTAGAGCCTTGGATCCATAAATTCAAAGTTTTGTCAAGGCGGCGTTTCCCATACAAACTCTTTGACTTTTCACAGGTTATGTCATAAACTGAGTATAGTAATCAGTCTTGCAAAGGTGTCCTTCAGTGAAAATAAAAAATATCGTTTCCGCGCTATTACTGACTCTTTTTGTAGCTCCTTCCACTTTCGCTTTCGCCGACTCTTATATCATCCGCGACACCAACGGAAGGATATATGTAACAGACCATCTTCCAAGCCGTAAAACTCGATATACCATACTAAAACACTACAGGCCAAGTCGAAAAAAGGTCAGATATTCAACTCCCAGGCATTGGAACATGTCGTTTTCAAACAGATATGACGCAATGATCTATAACGCCGCCGCGCGCTTTGGGCTGGATCCGATGCTGATAAAGTCTGTTATCAAGGTTGAGTCAAACTTTGAGAGGCTTAGTGTTTCATCTAAAGGAGCAAGAGGCCTGATGCAGCTGATGCCGAACACCGCTAAGTATCTGAAAGTATATAATTCGTTTGACCCGTGGCAAAATATTTCCGGCGGGTCGCGATATCTCAGGGAAATGTTGCGGAAGTTTAAAGGAAACACAAGGCTTGCGCTGGCCGCCTATAACGCTGGGCCGAACGCGGTCAAACGTTATGGCGGTGTCCCGCCTTATAGAGAGACCGTGAAGTATGTCAAAAAAGTTTTTTCCGCATATAAGGCGCTGACCGGCAAACCTGTGTGGTCACAACGTATCGCCAAACGCGCTCCGGTAAAGTCTAACCGGTACAGAACGGTTGTCTATACCTATAGTAAAGATGGCTCTAAGTTTTATTCCGACAGGGTAGACGGCAAGAGAAAAATAATTACGTACTGACCGCTAGCGCGGTGGTAGTGGCGCGTTGTCCTTGTTTGGAGTGAGAAGCGGGTTTGCGATACCTCCGCCTTCAAATGTGCCGTAATAAAGGTTTTGGACATGGTTGCCTTCGGCGAAAAAGAGCCACCGCTCCACAAACGAACACACCAGCATCAACAAAGCTCCAAACGGGGCCAACACTCCAGAGCCGCCAGATAATAACGGACGGTAGTCCTGCATTATCATGAACATGGGAATCACGAACAGCCCGATAATAACGATTGCCCTCAGAAGCTTATGCTTGTTTCGATATGCTGTATGGTAGTACTCCTTAGTGTTGTAATGAGCGTAGCTTGAGCCCATATCCATGATACGGATATCAGGGTGGATGAGGCCTATGGCGGTCTGCGTATTGGAAGGGGAATATAGTCGTGAATTTCTCTTGTAGGTCAAAAGCTTAAATATCATTGCCAAAAAGATAGTTATACTGGCGCCTCGAAGAAGTGTCAGTGTGCTCGCCGAAGAAGCTCCGGCCATCTCAAACACCGCCACCGTCGCCATAGCTCCGGACGCAAGCCCTATCATGGTAAAGTTTACAGGAGTGTAAACACTGTTCCATTCACGGATGAACCGTATCACGGTGTAAATCATGCCGGAAGAAATGGAAAGAGCGAAAGCGGACATAATTCCCAGCGCTCCCGCCATAAGCCGCAGCGGATTACCGGCGTCGATAATAACCGCTCCCGCATAAAGGGCAACGAATCCCATGAAAACGGGAAGGAGTAAGGCTTCTCTCGACAGCCACGAATTTTTCCACTGTAATACAGCTTTTACACCTCTTGCTTTATGGTGGAGATGAAAGAACGACGCCAGCGTGCCTGTCCCGGCCAGAATAAGCGACACAGCCGCCCCGGCCAGCAGAACCGAAGGCGCAAGCGGGCTTCCGGTCATCAACGCCTTTGCGTCTCCTAAAACAAGAAACACAAACAGCCCTTCACCCATTCCGGCGAGAACCGTTAAACTTACAATCGACATATCAGGCCGCATATTTTCCTAATTCTCCCTTATCCGCCAGAACCGAAATCTTCAAGGACAGTTTCCTCGATATCGATGATTTTTCTGACAACCCTGACGACCTCGTGTTTTTTGACAGTTATCTGAGCTTCGTCCACCACCACGTGCGCTTTTCTGTGCGGCAGATAGTGGTTGCTCGGGTTTGTTCCCGCTTCCGGCATAAGTTTATACCCGTTTTTCTCCCGGATGGCTATTGACGCCGCCGAGCTAGGGTCGTTTATATCACCAAACATCCTAGCCTCGGTAGGGCAACAGAGCACGCACGCAGGCTGACGCTCCTCTTCGGGAAAGTTTTCGTTATATACGCGGTCGACGCATAAAGTACATTTTTTCATCACGCCTTCCACTCCGTCAAACTCACGGCAACCGTATGGGCACGCCCATGAGCAATATTTGCATCCGATGCAGTCGTCGTAATTGACCAGCACGACGCCGTCCTCCATCCTTTTGTGCGAAGCGCCAGTGGGGCACACCTCGACGCAGGGAGCGTCTACGCAATGCAGGCACGATTTGGGGAAATGCACAACCTCAACGTCCGGAAACGAGCCAACTTCATATGTTTGCACTCTGTTGAACCAAACACCGTCCGGCTCCTTGCCGTATGGATCCTGATCCGTCAACGGCCCAAACTGGCCGGAGCTGTTCCACGACTTGCAATTGACAGCGCAGGCGTGGCAGCCGACACATTTATTGAGGTCAATGACCAGGGCAAGCTGTCTCGTCATTTTTTATCTCGGTTTCTTGCGCTGTATCGCAGAATATCGGGTCGTTTTTTCATATTGGGCGGAAGTTTCAGCGTATCGAATTTGGGCCATACGCCTTCCTCGTCCGATTTGTAAACCCGCACGCGCAAGTCATACCAGCCCGCCTGCCCCGTAATCGGGTCGGAATTGGATATCATCCCCCCTTTGCCATCGGAGACTTCCTCGGCGATAAGGTGGTTCAACAGAAATCCTTTGGTGGCTTCAGCCGCTTCCGGGTCGAGGTTCCACGCTCCAGCCATCTTGCCGATGCCGTTCCATGTCCAAACAGTGTCCGGCTGGACGGCGTGGGTAAACTTTACCTGAACGCGTATTTTTCCGTAAGAGGACTCCACCCATACCCAATCCTTATCGCTTACTCCGATATCCCTGGCTTTTAACGGGTTCATATAAAGGAAGTTCTGCCCCATGATCTGCCTGAGCCATGCGTTTTGCGAATCCCACGAGTGATACATCGGCATAGGCCGTTGAGTTATCGCATGAATAGTATATTTTTTTGTATCCACCACGGAGTCTTCAATCGGCGGGTACCAGAACGGAATCGGGTTGAAGTGTTTCTGTATCCTGTCTTTCTGGAATTGTGTGGCCGGCTGTTTACCTTTGCGGGTTCCTTTTGCCGCAAGCCTGAATCTCTGCATCACTTCGGAATAAATCTTCATGATGATCGGGTCGTTGCGGCGGATGAGCTTGTGGTCGAGCGCCCAGTTGAGGTATCCCTGGTTTATATTCCTGTTGTACTGAAGCGATTCCTCAAGCTCGAACTGGAAAAAACATCCGTTCTTTATATACATATCCCACTGGTTCGGATTTGGCTCGCCGACGATATGGTCTGTGCCGTCTTTCCCGCGCCACCCGGCCAGGAACCCTATGGGTGTGTCCGGCGCGGCGGTCCAGTTCGTAATAAAATCTTTGTAACCTTTAAACTTTGGTTTGCCGCTGTCGTTGCAGAACCCTGGCAGCCCCAGCCTGTTTGCAAGCTCGATAAGTGTTTCCTGAAAAGGCTCGCAACCTTCCGGAGGCTCAAGTATCGGCTGGCGTATAGAGTCCGCTACAGACGTGTATTCGCTTATCGGCCTGTCCAGAAGCGATATGACATCGTGCCGTTCCAGATACGTCGTGTCAGGCAGGACGAGGTCCGCAAAGGCGACCTGCTCAGAAAAAAATGCGTCGGATACCACGAGGAATGGAATCTTGTATGTCCCGTCGGCTTCCTTGCCTTTGAGCATGTCTATCATGCCGCTTGTGTTCATCGATGAGTTCCACGCCATGTTCGCCATGAAGAATATGAGCGTGTCGATTTTGTATGGGTCGGCCTTGTAGGCGTTGGTGATGACGTTCTGTATCATGCCGTGCGCTGTAAGCGGAAATTCCCAGCTATACGCCTTGTCTATACGCACAGGGGTTCCATCTTCGTTGACCAGCAGGTTCTCCGGTTTGCTAGGGAAGCCAAGCTCCGGGTTTGGCAACGGTGTATTCGGCTTTATAAGAGCCGGATCGTCGATAGGTTTCGGGCATGGAGGTATCGGCCTTGGAAACGGTGGCTTATGGCGGAACCCGCCCGGCCTGTCGATAATTCCAAGCATCATCATTAATACGGAGAGAGCCCGTGTGGTCTGGAATCCGTTGGAATGAGCCGCAAGACCTCGCATGGCATGGACGGATACGGGATTTCCGGTAACCGTTTTGTGGTGGACTCCCCATGTGTCTGTCCATTCAATTGGCAAAGTGATTGACTCATCCCTTGCCGTAACGCCTGTTTCCAGCGCCACTCTTTCTATCTGCTCCAGCGGAACGCCAGTTATCAGAGAAACTTTTTCAAGCGGATAATCCGCCAGGACACTTTCCGTTAAAATCTGGAAAGAAGTTTTTACCGATTTGCCATCCGGTGTTTTAAACGAGCCTACAAGAGCGGGCTTCACTCCCTTTTCGCCAAAAGGTTTCGGGGAGTTGGTAACGGTATCCCATACGAAATTGAGGTTATAATCGCTGTCGTTCCCTTTTTCCGGCTGCCAGAAAAGACCTTCGTCCTCTCCGCCCTCGTCCATTACGACAAGTTGAGGCGCGTTCGTGCGAGTTAGAAGAAAGTCCCGGTCGAAAAGTCCGTTTTTTATCAGAACATGGATCATACCCATGATAAGCGCGCCGTCTGTGCCAGGCTTGATCGGTATCCATTCGTCGGCGATAGCGCCGTATCCCGACCGCACGGGGTTTATCACCACAAGCTTTCCGCCATGCTCTTTTAATTTCGACAGGCCAAGCTTCATCGGGTTGGAGTCGTGATCCTCGGCCACACCGAAAAGCAGAACGTATTTCGTCCGTTCCCAATCCGGCCCGCCAAACTCCCAGCATGTGCCACCGACAGAATAGATCATCCCCGCCGCCATGTTCACAGAACAGAAGCCGCCGTGGGCCGCAAAGTTGGGAGTTCCAAACTGTTTCGCCCAATAGCTGGTCAGGCCTTGCATCTGGTCACGTCCTGTAAAGAAAGCCAGTTTTTTAGGGTCAGTGGAACGAATTTTTTTGAGCCGCTCAGTCAGGATGTCATACGCCCGCTCCCACGATATCTCTTCGAAGTCAGCGTCGCCACGCTCAGACCCTTCCTTGCGCAAAAGCGGATTTGTGAGCCGGGCCGGGCTTATCTGCTTCATTATTCCGGCGGAGCCTTTAGCGCACAAGACGCCTTTATTCGTCGGATGTGAAGGGTTGCCCTGTATATAGCGAATTTTGCCGTCCAGAAGCGTTACCTTGATTCCACACCGGCAGGCGCACATGTAGCATGTGCTGTATTTTATCTCTTCGCCTTCGAGGAGCTTATGACCGTTTACTTCACCTGTTATTTTCGGCATTAATTTTTGACGGATTTTTATTTGAAATTAAAATTATTATAAAGCTACATTAACGCGCTCATACTACATCCAGGAGGGAGCTATTTCCAATTGTTTGTTTTTATCAGCTTATATTACGACGCCTGGTCGGGTTATTTCTATAATATAGAATTACCTGTATAATTTATCCATACAATACAGGTGAATTATGAGCGAACATTTTGAGCGTTTAAAAGAAGAGGCCCTGCGAAAAGCAAAGGAGCGGGCAAGAGATAAAAAAAAGGAAAACGAAGAAAGCCCGCTCAATGTAGAAAATGATAAAAACAAGGAAGTAGCCGAATATATGGGGGTATCGATCGATGAGGTTGCCGACTGTTGTGGAAATATATGCCCCCACTGTGAAATCTTTCTAGATAAAGCTATTGCCCTTGAAGAATTGGGGTATCAACATCATCTGTTTATGAACCCGACGCAAGAAGAAATGTTCCGTGAAGCGCTGGAAATATATAGAAACGATCATAAAGAATTCAATTTACGCAAGTTACAGCTTATGGACAGAATGAGGTAACGCTTTTTCCATAAGAGTTTGAATATCAATTTGTTATATGCAAATAAAGAGCTTGTTTCTTTGCCGGGACTTAAGCTGTTGAATAGATAGAGCATTACATTAGTCGGGCAAAAAAACTAAAAATATTATAAGTTCAATTATATCAAAGGGTTATATTTTAAAAAAAGTTAAAGTTCTGGTGTCGTCTTGCCGATAAAATAAACAGGATTAGTTTTGAGAAAAGATTAAAATGAAAATTTTAGGCGGAGACGCAAATTTCAACCAGTCACGGGTTGATGAAATCAGGAAACGCGGGGAAGCGGCGAACGCCAAATCTTCACGCCAGGACGGTTCCTCGTCTGAGCCCAAATCATCCGAGACTGTCGCCGTTTCCGGGGCGGCCCGTGAAATAGGCAAAGTCAGCGCCCGTGTCCGTGTATCGCCAGACATCCGCAAAGAGAAAGTGGATGAAATAAAAGATAAAATCGATAAGGGCGAATATTACGTGGATGGTGACAAGATCGCCGGCAAGATAATCGAAGATATTATCAAGCAAGCAAAATAGCCTTTCAAATCCTTCTTCAATGCGTCAACGAACGCTTGGTTTTTAATCATCGTTTTTCTTCTTTTCGCTCATCGACT
>CAYNDB010000021.1:11258-13787 GCA_964395915.1 uncultured Nitrospinota bacterium
GTTTTACTCAATAAGTTGGCTAAACCAGTCCAACGATTCTTGTAAAAAGTCTGCGGAGAGGTCAACACCGAGCGAAGATCGCATTGAAAATACGCCCACTAAAAGTAATGCTACAGAGGTGAGTAAAAAAGACTTGAGAAATATCTTTTGAACGTCCAAGGCGATTTCTCTTCTATATTCATTTTGAGCGATGTTTTCTCTCAAGCCGAAGATAGCTATATTTTCTGTTGTCTTTTCCATTTTTCCAATCCTTAAAAAATACATGCAATAATTGTTAAATTCATTACTTGCATAAACCGCGCCAGAAATTTTTGTGTGTAACGTCTTAATTTTCAGGTTGTTACCTCGCTAACTTTTAAAAGTCAGGTGGTTTTGCCGGTTTTTGTGACACTTATTGGCAGGAAATGACAAAAAGTAGATAATTTTTCTACTTGCGGAAGATTATCTCGATATAAGTTGTTCGAGCGCGGAAAATATTTCGGGGGTATCCCATTCACCAGGGCCTACAAGGTGGTGGATGACGATACCGTTTTTATCTATAAGGTAGGTTTCCGGGACGCCGGTGATTCCATATTGCGAGACCACCACTTGCTTTGGGTCGATCGCCACGGGGAACGTTAAGCCAAGTTCTTTCATGAAAGGCTCTATATCAGCCGTTTTTTCATCGATGCTGATTGTGAGCATGGCAAAGTCGTTGTCTATAAAATGCTCATGGAGCCTTTGCATGGAGGGCATCTCTTCCCTGCACGGTGGGCACCACGTGGCCCAGATGTTGAGGAAAACAATTTTCCCTCTGTAATCGGAGAGGGTCATCGTCTTACCGTCGTAAGTGGGAAGTGAAAAAGCAGGCGCAAGCTTTCCTTCAAGCTTTATCTGGGCTCCAGGTTTTTTAGCGATTCTACTGTCTTGCACTTGCAGGGGCTGGATAGGATTTTCCCGGTTTTTTTCTATTTTCCAGAATCCGCTCGCCACCAGAAGCGCCAGCGCAAGGGCGCCAAACGGCACCCAGCGTATGTTTTGATCGATCGCTTCGCTTGTTTCGCTCATATTATCGTTTCCATGCTACTTTAGAAGTTTATCTGCTTTGGTTTTGCCTTTCAACACGTTTATCATATTGAATAAAAGTTGTACTATTAAAAACTTATGAAATGAAAAAAAAAGTTAAAAAACGAAAGCTGGCTGTGTCATGTGGCGACCCCGCCGGCATAGGGCCCGAAACGCTTCTGAAAGCATGGAGCCTGTTACCGAAAATCGCTCGAAACAATATAACTGTTTTTGGTGACCCATATTATTTTAGTTGGCTTAACAGAAAGCTTAAAACAAACACTCCTATCCTGGACGAGTCTTGTTCCGCAAAAGCAAACGATGGGCTTCGTGTTACGCCTGCGGGCGAGGTCAAATTCAAGGCCACAAGTTTTGGGAAAGTGAACAAGGTGTGTGGGGCGGCTGCGATGGAATCTGTCACCGCGGCGGCTAAAGCTGTTATAAACGGCGAATATGACGCGCTTGTAACGGCGCCAATAAACAAGGAATCGGTCAACCTTGCCGGATACAAAATTGCCGGGCATACTGAATATCTCGCGGAGCTTTGCGGTGGTGTGAATGTGGCGATGATGCTTGCCTGCAAAAAGTTGAAGGTTGTTGTGGCGACCACTCATATCAGTATAAAAGATGTGCCGAAAGCCTTGTCCGCTGAAAAGCTTGTAAGCAAGCTTAAACTGATAAGCTCCTCACTAAAAAAAATGACGGGGCGAAAGCCGAAAATCGCGGTATGCGGACTTAACCCTCATGCGTCGGATGGCGGTCTCTTTGGAGATGAAGAGGAGAGGGTAATCGCGCCGGCCATAGCGAACGCTCGCCGTTTTGGGGTCAGGGCCACAGGTCCATATCCGGCGGACACCCTGTTCACACAGCGTTCGATTAAAACATTTGACATAGCGCTTGCGATGTATCACGACCAGGGGCTGATACCGGTTAAGCTGCTGGGTTTTGGCGAGACAGTCAACGTGACGCTTGGTTTGCCGTTTCTTCGCGTATCGGTGGATCACGGAACCGCATTCGATATAGCCGGTAAAAACAGGGCGGACGCGGGTTCCATGGCGTATGCCATAAGAACGGCGTTTGACATTTTGAACGGACGATTCACCTGATGGTCGCAGTCTGGAGTAAACAGAAAAAGCTGGGACAATGTTTTCTGGTCGACCGTTCAATAGCTGAAAGAATCGCAATGGAATCCGGAGCGGGGGAGGGGGATCGGGTTCTGGAGGTCGGGCCGGGTAAAGGCTTTCTCACGCGGTCTTTGCTAAACCGTGGCATGGTTATACATGCCGTAGAACTGGATAAAAAACTTTATCAAAAGCTTAATGCTGATTTTAAGGGAGAAGAGCGGCTTACTCTCGAACGTGGCAACGCTTTGAAGTTTGACTACGCTTCCATCGACGCTCCATATCATGTGATTTCAAATTTACCTTATTCAGTGTCCGTTCCCCTTATAAAAAAGTTTCTCGAAAATCTGGACAGAATAAAATC
>CAYNDB010000021.1:13887-26708 GCA_964395915.1 uncultured Nitrospinota bacterium
AGGCCGGAATGCGTGTCGATAGAAAAGTTCGCGGTATTGTTTCGTGAAATGCCGATTAAAAACAGGTAGAGGGGATCAACCTTTTTTTTGAATCACGCTTCTGCTTTTCAAAACACCGAGAATACTCTCCACACATTCTTCGACAGATTTATTTCCGGTGTCCAGCGCAAGCTCCGGCTTGGATGGTGGCTCATAAGGCGAAGATATGCCGGTAAACTCCTTGATCTCACCTTTTTTAGCTTTTGCGTACAATCCCTTGACATCCCTTTTTTCGCAAATCTCGATTGAGCTGTCGCAAAAAATTTCTATAAATTCACCATGAGGGACAAGGCCGCGGACATATCCCCTGTCTTCTTTGAACGGCGAGATGAAAGCAGTCAAAACAATGATCCCGGCTTCAATAAAAAGCTTGGCCATTTCGCCTATACGGCGGATATTCTCCTCTCTGTCAGCTTTGGAAAAACCGAGATCGGAACAAAGCCCATGCCTTACATTATCACCATCAAGAACGAAAGTTCTATGTTTCATCTGGTGAAGCTTTTCCTCGACAGCATGGGCAAGGGTGGATTTGCCAGACCCGGACAGGCCGGTAAACCATATGATTACACCCTTATGACCATTTAGTTTTTCACGTCTATCCCTTGTGACCGTAGCTTGATGCCATACAACATTGTTTTGATTCATAACGTGATCTTGCAGGTCAGGCTCCTTCTGGCGTAAGCCAATCAAGCGTCTCGATAAAAATTCCAAGAGCGGTATCGTCCCACAAGCAAAAGATCACTTGTTCAAGGCTTTTGTTGTCTCCCCTTGCGAAATGATCCATGACAGCGCTTAACATTATGGTGGCGCATCTGCGCATGGGAAAACCGAAAATTCCTGTCGAAATGGCAGGGTAAGTTATCGATTTCAGGCTTAGCTCCTCCGCTCTTTTAAGCGCTTCCAGGGTTGCTTTTTTGAGTTTGTCGTCATCACCTCCTTCGCCGAACTTTGGGCCGACGGCGTGTATGACGTATCTTGCTTTCAAGTTTCCGGCTCCGGTTACAACCGCTCCACCAACCGGACAACCTCCAATTTTTTTCAGCTCTTCTTGCACGTAGTTTCCAGTGCGTTCGTTTATTGCGCTAGAGACACCTCCACCCAACATCATTTCTGAGTAGGATGGGTTGACGATGGCGTCGGTGTCCATCACGGTAATATCACCCTTGATAAGAGTAATTGGTCCTTTGGTAATAATTTGCTCGCTCAATGCCGCCTCTTCGAAAATGGGTTATTTATTATATACCCGTAGTCCCTGTTTTGAAAAGGTATATGGCAAACGGACCGAGCCCTGGCTTTCTGCCGCCAAGGTCACTCTCTTATGTTTGTCAGGCTCCGCAAGAAGTATGAAACATCCTCCTCCTCCCGCCCCACATATCCGGGCGGCCGAAGCTCCGGCTTTTTTACCAGCTTGTATCGATCTGTCTATAACAGATGTGGAGATGGCCGGGAACAATGCGCGCCTTGCTTTCCACTCGTCTTCCACCGCTTTGTCAAACAGTTTAAAACCGCCTTGTTGTAACGCGCGTGCAGCTCGTTGGGCGCATTTCGTGATTTTCCTGAAATTTTTTATCGCCGCTTTTTCTTTATCAACCACACGTTTGAACATTTCCCAGTTATTGATTCCGGAAGAGCGTTCCTTGCCGGAATAGAACAGCAATACCCGCTCTTCGAGCTTACGTCCCGCTGAAGCTATATTTTTTCGTTCCATACCTCCCGGAGGAAAAGTAAACGCGTGAACAGAGCCATAGAGGGCGGCGCCATAATCTTGCAAGCCGGTTGGAATACCCAGCAGGGCCGCTTCAATATCTTTGGCAATATCGATCAGCTTTTCTTTGGACAGCCTTACGCCGCTGTATCGGGACAGCGCTCCGCACAAAGCTATGTTCAACGCCGACGACCCGGCGATGCCTGCGCCGGCCGGAGCGTCTGACTTTGTGACTATCGTAACCCCGCAATCGTCTTTAAGGAAATGTAAAGCCAACCTGCTGAGCAATCCAAGAGAATGGCGGTGGTGTATGGTTTTTATTGAGGAGAATTCCATTTGACGCCCACGGTCTTTTGATAGCAAAACGATTTTACTGTCTTTACGTGGTGAAACACGCGCCGTCACCTTTATATCTATCGCCATGTTCAGAGTTATTGGATTGTCGAACATAAGGTTGAGAGGCCAGATATCCAGCGTGCCTCCGGCGAGGTCGATTCTGGTTGGCGCAGTGGCTGTGACAGCGGATTTCATCTGCCCTTATTCTTATACCCTGCGGACTTTATGAGAGCGTTGACCTGCTCTATCTTTAAATGGCGAGACTCGCCGGTTTTCAAGTCTCCAAGCTTGATAGGGCCTATCGACATCCTTTTAACTTTCAGAGCAGGATAACCTAAAGTTTCGCAGAGTCTCCGTATCTGACGGTTCTTACCTTCAACAAGCGTGATTTCGAGCCAGCAGTTTTTTCCAACAGCTTCGATGACTCTCGCAGACTCCGACTTTAGCTTTTCACCATCAATTGTTATACCGGACACCATCTTGGCAAGCGCTTTACGGTTGGGTATATTTCTTGTTTTCACGCGATAAACTTTTTCGATGGCGTTTTTCGGGGCTAGCGTAGCCTGGGTGAACACTCCATCGTTAGAAAAAAGGAGCAACCCTTCAGACATAAGATCAAGCCTGCCAACAGGGTTTAGAAAACGATACTCCTTGGGCAAAAGGTCCATCACGGTTTTACGCCCCTTTTCATCTTTTTTGGTCGTGACGTATCCTTTTGGTTTGTTCATGGCAAGGTAGAGCTTTGGAACAGTGGTTTTAATGACTTTGCCTTCAACGCGGATAGTGTCTTTTTCAGGGTCCGCGGCGGCTCCTTTGGTTGTGACCACTTCGTTGTTTACAGACACCTGGCCTGCGGCTATAAGCTTTTCCGCTTCCCGGAGAGAGCATACGCCGGCGGCGGAGATGATTTTGTGGAGCCGCTTCAGGGGTTTTTGTTGTCCGGCTGATTCGTCTTTAACCGGCATCGTTATCATGACTCGGGTTGTCATCCTCGTTAATGTTCACCACTTCCTCTGGATGCTCGTCATCACCTTCTCGATCTTTTGTTTCGTTCACTGTTTCCGCCTTGTTAATGTTTACAACTTCCTTCGGATGCTCGTTGCCATCATCCTGATCTTCTGTTTCAGCCACTGTTTCCTCTATCCCCTTTTCTTCTTCTTCCTTGGCTAAGTCAAGCGCTTCCTGAGGATTGTCCATGCCCAGTTTTGCGTCGATTTCTTCCTGAAACTCCTCCATAGTAGGCAGGTCGGCGAGCCTCGCCAGGCCGAAATACTCCAGAAACCTTTTTGTTGTGCCATACATCATAGGCCGGCCGGGAGCCTTGCGTCTGCCCATGGTTTTAACAAGGTTTTTATCAACAAGCCCACGAAGGACGCCGCCGGAATCGACGCCGCGCATTTCATCAACCTCCGCGCGGGTTATCGGCTGACGGTACGCTATGATCGATAACGTTTCAAGTGATGCGCGCGAGAGCTTGTGACCGCGCTCCATTTTGTAAAACCGTGTTATCCACGCGGCAAAGTCCGGCCTGGTCTGCAAACGCCACCCTTCGGCCACCTCCACAATATCGAGATTGCGTGACGCGTAATCCTCTTTAAGCTCCAGCATGAATGCGTGGATTTCTTCTTTCGACATCTCGCCCTCGAACAGCGCCGCAAGTCTATCCTCTCCAATAGGGCCGTCGGCTACAAGCATAACGTTTTCCAGAATCCCTTTTACATGCCCGTTATCCATTATCTACGCTCCATCAATTATGTTTTCAGCGGTATCCCCGCCTTCTTCTTCATTGTTATTGATTTCATCCTTGCTTTCATTCTGTGTCCTGTATATCAGTATTTCTCCGCCCATCCTCGTCTGGTGCGCGCGGGCAAGCTTCAGGCGCAATAGTTCCAGAAGCGCAAGGAAGGTTGCTATCACATCGATCTTGTTTTTATCGTTTTCAAATAATGAGTCGAATACAATACTGTCCGCGTCTTCAAGGCGGGCCACAATCTCGTTGAGTTTGTCGGTGACGGAAATCTCTTCAAGGGTTACCGTATATTCCTTTGCGTCGCCCAGCCTGTCCAGCACTGTTCGGAAAGATTTTAGAAGTTCAAAAACGCTGACATCCAGAAGCAGGTCTGCTCCCTCAGGGGTGTCGTCTTTGCCAAGCTCCCTTACAAAAACCTGTGACTGGGTAAGCTCTCTCTCCCGGAGATTGATAGAGGCCTCCTTGTACTTTTTGTATTCCACAAGCTTTGCCACAAGCTCGTCTCTTGGATCCAGCCCTTCATCTTCATCAGGAAAGTCGTCCTCTACAGGCGGGAGAAGGGTTTTCGACTTGATATATGTAAGGGTCGCCGCCATGACCAGATATTCCCCCGCCACATCAAGGTTCAAGTCTTTCATCAAATCGATATATTCGAAGTACTGTTCTGTTATGGTTGCGATAGGAATATCGTATACATCCACCTGATTTTCTTTTATCAGGTGGAGCAGGAGGTCTAGCGGCCCCTCGAACGCATCCAGTTTTATATTGTATTTCATTGTTTTCAAGTTTTCCGAGCGAAGATTATACCCCAAACAGGAGCTTGGCCGGAATTTTATGGCAGTCCATATTAGTGTATGCGCCATCGCTCGCTATTAATGGTTTCTGCGACATGAAATTGACAAATTTTACAATATTTTAGTCTGACAACGCTCACATTTGGTAAAAAGCTTTTATTCCTATGATTTAGCAATTATAATCCGGTAACTTCAGAAGTTTTCAAGGGGGCATATAGGGGCATGGAGAGGATCATATGAAAACGAAATTTCTTTTAATACCACTGGTTTTACTTGTTGTGCTTGTGGTGGGTTGCGCGACGGCGCCAGTTAATGTAGTTCAGGTCGAGGCGGAAAATAAGGCTAAACCTGAGCGGGAGACCAAAACTCCGGCGGAGCAGGCTCCAAAGGATCTTGTTGTCGAGGCGGAATTGAACACTATTGCAACCGATGCTGTTAAGAGCATGGCTGAAGAAATGGTGATGGTCACAGAAGGGGTTTTTTCGCGGGATTGCGAGAAAAGCAGGATAATCGCCAGCGACGTAATAGAGGAGCCTGTGGCGGCAGGCCGAATGTGGGTTGAAAAATGGACGGTAAACCGATGCGGCACGGTTGTTAAATACCGAATGAGGTTCATCCCGAAAAGTGATGACTCGGACACAGATGTTATTATAACCCGGAGTAATGAGCCGACATATTTAATTGAGGAATCGAGAAAGCTTAATTAGCTTTTTCTGCCTTGCTTTACGGCGAGGGGATTGGCGAAGCGATGTCTGCGACCAGAAGACGATTTTTATTATATGGCGCGTTTGGACTCGTATCGGCTGGAATCGGGGCCACTGGATATTCGAACACAATTCGAACGCAAATAGAGCCCGACAAGGTAAGCATAAAGATCGACAGTTTGCCGGCCTCTTTTCGCGGCTTAACAATCGCGCAACTGAGCGATATGCATTCATCATCACTTTCCAGCAATGAACTGATAGAAAACGGAGCAAAAGCCGTTATGGCTGAAAAGCCGGACGTCATAGTTCTTACCGGAGATTTTATTACCGGCTTCTGGAAGTTTAAAAGAAAGTATCTGGACAGGCTGATCGAAGCGTTTGGCTCCCTTTCGGCTCCCATGGGAATATACGCTGTGCCGGGCAACCACGATTTCTGGGCCGGACCGGATGCGTTGAAACTGATTGTCGATGAATTTTCCAGCAAACTCGGGGTCGTGTGGCTTCGCAACAAACATATCATGCTTAATAAGGGAGGGGAGAAGATAGCCCTGCTGGGGGTTAACGACTACTACCATACATGGTGGATCAGGGCGGCGTATAAAGGGTTGGATCACGACACAATAAAAATACTTTTGAGCCATAACCCTGATATCAATACAAAAGTGGAGCCGCATATGAGGATCGATCTTATATTATCCGGCCATACGCACGGCGGTCAGGTGGTGGCCCCTATTATCGGCGCGCCGTGGACACCTTGCGAAACAGGCCAAAAATACAGGGCGGGGCTTGTGCGCGACGGCGAAAGGCAGACGTATATATCACGCGGGTTAGGACAGACAATAGCTCCTGTTCGCTTAAACTGCCCGCCTGAGGTTACGCTTATTACTCTGGTTTAAAGCTTGCGCCGCGTTATTTTATCAGCATCACATCGCCATAAGAAAAAAAGTGATACCCCTCTTTAACCGCCTCATCGTAAGCTTCCAGGATAAACTCTCTTCCGGCAAAAGCGGACACGAGCATCAATAGCGTGGATTCCGGCAGGTGAAAATTGGTCAAGATGGCGTCCGGCGTTTTGAAACGGTAACCAGGCGTTATGAAAAGGTCGGTCGAGCCCAAGCCTTGCCGGACGACACCAATATCGTCAGCCGATGATTCCAAAGCTCTCGTCACCGTACTGCCGACGGCGATAACACGGCGTCCATCATTTTTGGCTTTGTTAATTGCGGTAGCCGTATCATCGGGAATTTCAAACGGTTCAAAATCCATGACATGGTCTTCTATATCTTCTGTTTTTACAGGACGGAACGTCCCCGGCCCGACATGCAGTGTTAAAGGAGCGATCACAACACCTTTCCTGCGTATCTGATCCAGGGTCGAATCGGTGAAATGTAACCCTGCGGTAGGGGCGGCGCAGGAGCCTGGCGCCTCAGCGAATACGGTCTGATATCGTTCCCTGTCCCGTTCATCGGTTTTACCGTCCGTGCGGTGTATGTAGGGTGGCAATGGAACTTCTCCAAACTGATCGGTCAAACTTTGGACGCTATCGTCATTTTCAAACTTTACCAAAGCAAGGCCGTTTTCATTTTTTTCAACCAGAGTGACTTCCGCATTGCCGACTGTAACCATATCGCCAGCAGCCACCTTTTTCATACCGCGAGTCATCGCCTCCCACAACCCCGGCCCTTTTCTTTTGACGAGAAGGATTTCCACCTTGCCTCCCGATTTTCTTGCCCCATGAAGCCTTGCGGGAAATACCTTGGTTTTGTTAATTACAAGAACATCTCCTTTACGCAAATAATCCGGGAAAGCGGAAAAACTTGTGTGGGTTACGGTTTTACGATTTTTGTCGAGGATCATTAACCTGCTTTTATCCCGCTGTTCCTTTGGGCGCTGGGCTATAAGGCGTTCTGGCAGGTTATAGTGGAAGAGGTCTTTGCTGGTCATCAATACGTTAACGTTATTTATTGGCGTCGTAATATGGCGGAAGCTAAATTATTTTGCCCTTACGGAAAGCGTCAGGCCGGAGATGCCTACAACCTCCACCTCGGCGCCTTCCTTGATATCGCCGTTTTTGGTGACAGCGTTCCAAAGCTCTCCTTCAACGAACACTTTGCCTGGCTTACCCTGCGCGATTTTGGATTCAGCCTTTCCAACAGCGCCGACCATGGCGCTTTTCCCTGAGACCGGTATTCTTTTCATTGCGCGGATAGCGGCTGTGATGATGAGCGTGAAAAACGCCGTTGTGAAAAGCGCTGTCGGAATAATCACCGCAAGGCTGATTCTCAGATATTCTTCCGGTGAATCCACAAGCATCAGAGAGCCGATGATAAGAGCCGCAATACCCCCTATTGTAAGCATCCCGAAACTTGTGACCCAAACTTCAAGGAGAAACATAATAAACGCCATCAGGATCAATAGGGCGCCAGCATAGTTTATCGGCAGAGCCTGCATGGAATAAAATCCTATAATAAGACTGATGGCTCCGATAACGCCGGGGAAAATAGTTCCAGGGTTTGAAAGCTCGAAAAACAAACCGTAGAAGCCGAGCATCATCAGCATGTATGCGATATTCGGGTTTGCGAGAGCGTTAAAAAATTTCTGGCGCCATGTCATTTCTACTCTGTTTACAGCGGCCCCTGCTGTGGCCAGCGTTCTTTCACCGGACACGGTTTTCACAGTCATGCCGTCGATTGATTTGAGCAGATCGTCAAGGTTGCGGGCGATAAGGTCAATCACGTTATTCTTAAGAGCTTCCGTTTCCGCTATTGATACAGCTTTGCGGACAAATTTTTCGCCCATATCCTCGTTGCGCCCATGCGCTTTTGCGAGCGACCGTATATATGCGGCGGCGTCATTGGTCACTTTTTTCTTCATCGTCCTGTCCATGCCTCCACCGCCCATGTTCACAGGGGACGCGGAGCCTATGTTGGTTCCTGGAGCCATGGCGGCCACGTGCGCGGCCATTGTTATAAACGCTCCGGCTGAAGCCGCCCTGGACCCGCTCGGCGCGACGTAAACAACTATCGGGGTGGCGGATGCCTGCATTTTTTTTATAATCACCCTCATGGAGGTGTCCAGCCCGCCGGGAGTGTCCATCTCTATAACCAGCGCTTCGATGGATATATCAGCATTAGCGGCTGTGATGGACTTGGTAATATATTCAGACGAAACGGGATTTATAATACCGTCGACAGTGATGACCATCACCGACTTGCCGCTTTGCGCGGAAGTGAGAGCGGCGAGAAAAAACGGCGTTACGACCAGCGCCGTGTAAAACCATAGCCTAAAGCTCATAATTTTCATCACGATATGATTTTACATCAGATATAGAGCCTTGGAGTGAAAAAAGGGTGTAACTTGTTTTAGAGGAAGGAGATTCCCCAACATCGTTGGAGCGATAACAGTTTATTTTGCTCAGCCGCCCATTTTGGAGAAGGGCAGGTTCTCCATCGCTTTGTCTATCGCCTCTTTTGTCACATATTTATAGCCATTTTTTCTGGCATAGCTTTCTATGGCGCTAGTCGCCATCTCGCGGACAAACGCGGGAGCTTTTTTCATACGGTCCCTTGCTTCTTCAGTCCACCCCATTTTTTCCCCGACATCATCAGAGAAAAATGACTCGAACTTTTCGATTATCTTTTCATTCTTGTTTTCACGGACGTTAAGAAAAGAGGCTATTTTATCGATAACTTCCTGTTTTCTTTCAGATTTTTTAAATTTTTCTTTTGCCGCGCCCCATGCTCCCATGCCGAGCTGATCAAAGCCGAGTTTTTTCATTCTGCGGGACGCCAGCATCATCGATTCGTCCCTTATTTCCGATAAAAATTCCGTGTCGATCCTGCTTTTGCCTCTTTCTTTAGCCCTCTTTTGCATAAGCTTGAGTATGCCGGGCCGCACAAAATCCGGGGCGGCGCTTACCCTTGCAAGCGCGTCCTCATCCCATGGAGTCTTTTCAGCCGCTTCTTTGTCCATGTCTTTTGGTGCGTCTGAAAACATGCGGGGCGATGGAGCGGCGGAACGGATCGCTTCAGGGGTGATTTCCTCAAGATTATTTTCATCCGCATATTTTTCCACCGCAAGCTGTACAATCGGCCTTGCGAAAACAGGGATTTTATCCAGGACAGCCTTGGCTTCCTCCGACCAGTTCCCATTTTTCGAGTTTTCAAAACCAAATTTGGATTGCGCATCGATGTTTTCTATAGCGTCCTCGTGGCCGACAGGTTCATAGGAACACCATTGATCCTCGCCCATATCATCGCCCACAGTGGCGTATGCCCTGGCTCTGCATCCGCCGCAAAGTAAACGATATCGACAGTCTCCACACTTGCCGTTATACTCGGCCACACGATATTTTGTTAATTGCTCGGAGTTGTTCCATATTTCATTGAAGTCGTTTTGCAGTATATTTCCCGCCTCGATTTCCATGTAGGGGCATGCCGTCACCTTGCCGTCAGGTTTCACCCTGCAGTAGTGTGTGCCGGCCCTGCAGGCGGCTATGTATGTGCTCAACAACGGGTTGTCTGGATTTTCCTGGTGAAGCAGCCTTTTAAAATGCGGAGCGCATTTGGGGCGCACCATCATACCGGGAAAACTATTTTTTTCTTCCGCCGCCCATTTTAAAATATCTTCGTACTGGTCCGGAGAGATGTCCGCCATGGTCTCCCCCCTGCCGGTGCAGACGAGGAAAAACAGGTTGAACACTTTGGCTCCCATCCTGTTCGCCCATTCAGCTATTATCGGGATTTCACGAATGTTATCTTTAGTGGGGGTTGTTTGAATTTGTACGGCAATTCCTGCGTCGCGAGCCACCACCACGCCATTCATCGCCGCCGCCAACGCGCCCGGACGCCCTCTGAACGTGTCGTGCTTTTCAGGGTCGAGTGAGTCTATGCTAATCCCCACACCACTTAAGCCCGCCTCTTTAAGCTTGCCTGCGACATCGGAGTTTAACAATACGCCATTATCGCCCAATACCACCATTAGGCCTTTTGACGACGCGTGGGAAATTATTTTGTAGATGTCTTCACGCAGAAGCGGCTCTCCACCTGTAAGAATAAGCACGGCGCCAGGGTTCAGCTCCGCTATCTGGTCAACCAGTGTCAGGGCTTGAGCGGTGGTAAGCTCCCCTTCTTCACCTGTATCGCGGCCATTAGCATCTATATAGCAATGTTTGCAGTTGAGGTTGCATCGGGAGGTGATATTCCACGATACCGCGTATGGGATAAACGACATATTTTACATCCCTACTTTTTTGCGGGCCTCCTTCATCATTTCCCCCGTGATGAGGGTCACGCCTTGCTTGCGGGCATTGGCCTCCATATGTCCGCGAACCATGTTTTGCACAAATCCCGGCACACGCTGTAAAAGCTCCTGCGCCTCTTCTGTCCATTCCATTTCGCCCTCTGCTTCGCCTAATGTATCCTCCAGCTTTTCTTTTCTGGAGACAAGCATGATGTTGCAATCAGCGTTTCTTAGCAGGTTCTCCGAGTTGGAGCCTATCTCATGCTCATCAACGGAATGGACGCCTATTTTGCCGAGAATCAGCAAGGCGATATCTTTATTTTCTATCCATTTCAATATTTCCTCATGCGGCTTGCCGGCGAGAACTTCGCCCTCAATGGCGGCTCCCATGCCCTCTGCCATTTTTATGGCGTTATTGAGGTGATCTTCGTATATTTTCTCCAGCCCGGAGTCTATGATCTCATTGTGCAGTTTCTCCTGCTCTTCAAACTTAAATACTTTCCCAGCCTCTTCTGATAACACCTTGGAGATGCTGTCAAAAGCGCGGTAGTGAAAATGTGGGTCGAATACAGCCAGAGCGGTTACTTTGCAACCCAGATGTTTATTCATGGCCGCAGCCGCCTTGATCGCCGCAAAAGACTGCTCGCTGCCGTCCACCCCAACAACTATATGTCCGCCATGCAGTTTCAACTCTTTTTTCATGATAATCGTGTCTACGCTAATCCTGCGCGTCACTCTCTCGCAAACACTTCCCAGCGGTGAGTTCGGGCTTTCTCCCAGCCCTTTGGCGCCGAGGGCCACCAAGTCGTAGGATGACTCTTCGACATCCTTTACAAGCTCGCTGTAGTTCTTTCCTTCCATGGTTTTCTTGACATATTTGACGCCATCGGTGGCCTTGCATCTTTCCTGAAACACGTCGAGGTAGGAGTCGGAAATTAACTGAAGTCCCTTGTCTATAAGGCTGGCATGGATATCTCTTTGTTTTTGCAGCTCAACAGGGTCCTGATATTTTGCAGGCAGGCCCGGCTCCATCTGTACGAACCTTTCCTCATGCAATTTGGAGGCGTACACATGGTTTCCGACCAGTGTAGAGCCGAATGTTTTTGCCATTTCCAGGGCATAATCGAGGCCCCAGAGAGAATATTGAGAGTTGTCCAGTGTTACGAGTATATTCTTGTACATTCCTATAGTCCCTAATTAATTTCCAATCATCTATGCCCCTCAGGCTTGCGGAGCCCAGATAGAAATACCCAAGCTCTGTAAACGGCGCATTATAGCAGAAGATAAAATACTTTTCAAAAGGCAATATAAAGCAAATAGTATACCAGTGTGCTGGTGACTAGCAAGATAGCATACATGACGAGACACAGCTTGCCCAACGTTCTGTGCCTATGCTCTGCTTGTGGAAGTAGCTTGTTAATCAGTAACATAAGCCCGGCAGGAAGGGCGTAGCCAAGGACAACAAACATCGCTGTATGCCCCATGGCAAACTGGTGTTTTAACATGCCCCACCACAAGATAAATAATAACCAAAAAAATCCTAGACCCCACAATATCAAGGATGGGCGGATCGGCCGATCCCTTAAAACCAACCTGTTGTTTTGAGTAGTCGCCGTTTTGAATCCATTGGCGATCATGTATAACGCAAGAAAGGTGGAAAGGCTTACGGCCAGAAAGTGGACCATCATCACCGGCCTGAAAATCTTTTGATAAACCCATTGCGGCCCATGGAAATCTATTTGATCCGCAAGGCTTTGCACACCGAGACGCCGGACTTCATAATAAAACACAAAGTAGCCAAGCATCGCGGTCATCGACAGAAGAATCGACCAATGGTGCGCTTTACCCTTTTTCATGACGGCTAAACGCCCTGAAATGAGGAAAAGCGAGGTGAAGCCGGCGGCAAAAAGGTAGCTTAAGTCCGACCCCATAGTTGATCTGGCGGAAAGTACTCCGGGAGTGTTCAACCATTCCAGCATAGTCAATATATTATCCTGATTCCAAGATTGGTAGAAAGTTTATCGATGTGGATAGTTTCTGTCCATCAGCCTGTTTGTAAAAAGTATGTGAGCCTTTTCCATTATGCAATCTTCGAAAGTATAACATCCTGCCGCGCCGCCTCATATTGCTATTGGTTTTTCCGCTGTTCACCGCTTTTTTGGGGCTCTTTTTCTTTTTGAGTCCGGGAGTTTAACGTCTTAACGAGAAGGAAACTTATTAACTCTATCGGGTTTAAAGCAAAATTGGGCCGG
>CAYNDB010000022.1:0-18090 GCA_964395915.1 uncultured Nitrospinota bacterium
CGAACCCTGTGAACATGTATGAGGTGCTTATGGGTAACTATTGCGGCCGGTGCCATGGTGGAGTCGCGTTTCCGTTAACAGAGTGCCTGCGTTGTCATAGCGTTCCCCGGAAAGACGTGTCGGTGCCGCATAGATTTGAAGAGTGAGGGGAGGTAAAGACAATAATGGGCAAATTGAAAACTAGCTGGCGTAGCATAGCTGGGGGCGTTCTTTTAGCTCTCGCCGTTTCTATTTGTTTATTTTTTTTAACCGCTCCAGACACTGCGGAGGCCGAGCATGGCGATGTTGTCATAAACAGAGTGGCGGATACTGTCGGTATCAGGCCGGTGATTTTCCCGCACTGGTTTCATCGAATCAGATTCCGTTGCAGGGTGTGCCACACGGAGCTTGGATTTATCATAAAAGCCGGAGCGAACGAGATCACAATGGAAAAAATATTGGATGGAGAATATTGCGGAGCCTGTCACAATGGGAAAATAGCGTGGGGACCTGAGAACTGCGATATGTGCCACTCCGCTATTCCCGGTACGGAGCCCGGTGTGCGGGGCAGCCACAAAACCACCGGTCCGGGCAAATGGTAAGCGTTACCTTGCTTCAGCGGAATCTTAATTAGAGATTAAGGTTATTATGTCAATCCGCGCGCTTTTTTATCCAGCCTTTCTGCTAACGATTGCAACTTCCATCATCTCCCTATCCAGCTGTTCTTTTTTTAATGGCGCTTATAACAAGCCTTCCGGTTCCAGGCAGGCTGAAGTTTTGTCATTGTTCGGAGAAGTTATCGGAGACGCGAGCGGCCGCAGAGGTCTGTTTGGAGGTGAGAAAGCAGTATTCGGCAGGCCATTTGTGATGCCTGTGGATGTTGGGGCGAGCGGAGAATATGTATATATAGTCGACGCCGCCAGGAGATCGGTGTACAGGTATAACCGGTTTACGAACCTTTTAACAGAGTTTTCCAGGTTTCCTGTAGACGTGGCCACAAAAATTTTAGTAACTCCCGACAGCTCTTTTTATTTGACGGACCCACCTCACGGCAGGGTTCTTTATTATGACCGTTTGGGAAAACTTGTGCGAATTATAAAAAACTCGGTTTATTTATCCAACCCTGTCGCTATAACTATGGACGAACAAAGCGGGGACATCTTCGTTGCGGACGGGACTTTTAATCATATAGTTGTCTTCAACAGAATTGGAGACGTGATTCAAACGATTAACCTTCTTGTTGGCAAACGTTTCGACGGCGTGGCGAGTATCGCGGATCTCACGTTCGGGCCGGACGGACTATATCTTGTCGACAAGGTTGAAAGAGAGATAGTTGTGCTGGACAGAAACGGGAATATGCGATACTCGTTTGGTGAAAAAAGCTTGCGGGAGCCGGTGGCCGTATCTATCGACATCGATGGAAGGGTTTTTGTGGCCGATCAGGGTGACAATTCGATAAAAGTGTTTTCCGCTGGCAAGCTGGAGTTTGTTTTTGAAGGCTCCGGCCATGCGGGAGGGCGCTTTATACAGATAGAAGATATGACGCTGTACAACAGATTTTTATACGTTGCCGATGGCTCTGGCGGCAAGACGTTAATATTGTCCGTCAACCCTGCTAGAATGAACCGGTAGCGTTTCGACAGTGGAAAGCAAATTTATGAACAAGGGCGAACCGATGAAAAAAAACAGCTATCTCGTAAATAAACGCGCAGGTTTCATGAGAATTTTTTTCATCGTGATACTCACAGCTTCCGCTTTTGTTTCAGGATGCGCCACTACAAAAGGCGAGCTTAATCTATATACGCCAGATAAAAAATCATTGTCCAGAGTTTGGCCGGAGGCTCCGGAGAAACCGAGGTTTCGTTATCTTGGGGAGCTTACAGGCGAAGACAACTTTACCCTTGATGACGGAAAAGGGGTAACGTTCGGAAAATTTCTATCTGCGATCGCTGGGGCGATCTCCGGCGGCGGGTACGAGCCTGTCACACTTCAGCGTCCACAGTCAGGTATTGTGGACAACGAAGGAAGGGTGTATGTCACAGATGTAAGCCGACAGGCGATATATGTGTTCGACAACGTTGCAGGCGAGCTTAAGATATGGGACATGGCCAAGCCTACCATATCCTTCTCCGCCCCGATTTCCATTGCCTTTGGCAATACAGGTGAAATTCTTGTGTCGGATGGGGACCTCGGGCTTGTGTCAAGGCTTTCCATGGACGGCAAGCCTATAGGCGTCATAGGAGAGGGTAAGCTGCAACGCCCAACTGGAATCGCAAGAGATCCTGAAACCGGAATGTTGTATGTGGCGGATACACACGCGCATGACATAAAAGTTTTTAACAATTCCGGAAAACTTGAAAAGACAATAGGTAGCCGTGGTAACAAAAACGGTCATTTTAATTTCCCCACTTTCCTTGTTTTTGAAAAAGACAAGCTTTATGTTTCAGATTCGATGAACGCTAGGGTGCAGATTTTCGATCGGGACGGCAAGTTTATCGGGAAATTCGGGCGCAGGGGTTTGTATCTGGGAGAGTTTACCCACCCGAAAGGAATCGCCGTTGACGGAGATGGCAATATCTATGTTGTTGAATCGTATCACGATCATCTGTTGGTTTTCGACAAGGATGGACAGTTCCTTTTACCTTTGGGCGGCTCTGGCGCTGGAGTAGGAATGTTTTATCTTCCTGCAGGCGTCTGGATCGATAACCGCAACAGGGTTTATGTGGCGGACATGTTTAACAGGCGTGTAGTGGTGTTTCAATATCTCGGTTCTGGCGCCAAGCGATAACAACTTGAAAAGTGTTATGTTTTGTTGCCTTTATAGCTCGTCAATTGATATAATAAACGGGAGTACGGGGCTACAATTTAACCAGACAAAACTATTCCAATGTTGCGCGGATTTCTATTAATAACTCTTTTTTTATTGGTAATTTACGCCGGAGTTGCGGATGCGGCCAGAATCTCTAATATCCGTGGCACAAAGCATAATCTTTCTTCCAGCGGTAGCGGTACTGTAAAGTCTGTTAATGAAAACGAAGTATGTGTTTTTTGCCATACGCCGCATGCCGCCACAAACGCTCCGCCGACACCTTTGTGGAACCGTCAGCTTTCCGGTAATATCTACACCCCATACGCGTCATCGTCACTGGACGCTACCGGGTTGGGAGAGCCTGATGGCAGTTCCAAGCTTTGTTTATCGTGCCACGACGGCACAATGGCCATAGGCGCCGTAAATGTTTTAAACGGCGCGTTGACTGACCAGGACCCCGCTACAGAGGATATTCAAATGCAGGGGACGTCTGGAGACGGCACGATGCCGACCGGGTCTGGCGAGCTAACAGGCTTTACAAGGAAGCTTGGCACAGACCTTACTAACGATCATCCGATATCGTTTACATACGACAACGCGCTGGCGGACGCCGATGGCGAACTGAGGAGGCCGGGCGACGTATCGCATATAGACAACAGGCAGGCGGGAGTTCAACCGAAGCCGATCGTTCCACTGGAGAACAATCGCTTGCAATGTGTGAGTTGTCACGATCCGCATATTACGGACGATAGCGGCGAGGATATAAAATTTTTGAGGCTGAACAGAACTCAGAAATCACCTCCTGGCGGAGGCGGTTTTGACCAGGCCAACGACATAATATGTCTTGCCTGTCATGACAAGCTTGGACAGGCGTGGTCTCTTTCCGCTCACGCCAATCCGAATGTGGGGGATGAGCGGTATAGTAGCGCGGCAGCCACGCTACGCGACTTTCCGGCAAATATAAGAGTGTGGGAGGCGGCGTGCCTTAATTGCCACGATACACATACTGTGCAAGGGTCAAGGCGTCTTTTACGTGAGGGGACGGACAGCACGGCAAGTCCCAAAAGCGGAGGCCAGTCCGCTATCGAGGAGACATGCTATCAATGCCATTCCGCCTCAGGGGAAAGTATTCTTCAAAGCGTCGCAAACGTCCCGAATATAAAAGACGATTTTAATATTCCAGGTGGCACGCGTATGCCGATATCGAACACGGACCAGCCATCCGGGTATGAGGTGCACGACATCACGACGGCCGATTTCGAGGAGAGCCCTACAAACCTTGGCAAGGGAGGAACCGGTAACCGTCATGTGGAGTGTACGGACTGTCACAACCCGCACCGTGTGATAAAAAACCGCAATTTTAACGACAACCCCAACGTTTCCGATACGGCCGGAACACATAATCATGCGGCGCCACATTCAAACATAGCCTCCGGAGTGTTGCGTGGAGCCTTTGGCGTGGACCCGACATATCCGACAAATTATTATTCCGATGATCGGTTCATGACCGCTCCGACGAACTTTAATATCAAAAAGGGCGATGGCGGGGCAGGGGCCAGCTCCAATGTGAATAACACATATCTTACACGGGAATATCAGCTCTGTTTAAAGTGCCATTCAAACTTTGCCTATAACGTGCCGCCCGCCATGGGGTACGCAGGCTACAATGTCGGAACGCCGTCCAGCACAAATTCCCTGACTCAGTATACGAACCAGGCGATGGAATACAGAACCCCGTTAGGTCACAAGGGCGAGGGAACGTCGTCTTCAGACCCTGGTGTGGCATCCGCTTACAGGACTAATAACCACAGGGCGTGGCATCCGGTGGTGGATGATACAGGGCGCACAGAGTCGGTGCGCGGCGGTATTTCATCAAGCATATTTCATGCGCCATGGAGTGGAGCCATTGGAGCGCAGACCATGTATTGCACTGACTGTCACGGCTCCACAACAACCGAAGGATCGGTGGTTCCTTCTGGTGGCGAGGATGGCAGGCCCTGGGGGCCGCACGGGTCGGAAAACTTCTTTCTCCTGAAGGGAACGTGGAATAACGAAACAGGCACCGGCTCCCAATCGACCGGACTTTGCTTTAAATGTCACAATTATAATGATTACGCCAACCCGAATAATGGTTCGCCGGGGGTTAGTGGCTTTCGTACCTCTGGTGGTGGTGGAGGCATGGGTGGTGGAGGCATGTGTATGATGGGGGGGTGTTGCACAACTACAAACCTGCATATATTCCACGCCGGCAGGATAGGCCGCCTCGAATGTACATGGTGTCATGTGGCTGTGCCGCACGGCTGGAAAAACAAGATGTTTCTTGTCAATCGCAAAGACCTGGGCCCGGAGGCAGGGTTTGGCAGTGTAGGCAACGTCGACCCGACATTCAACAGCGGCAGCTCGGCGGCGTATACGAAGGAGCCTTATTACATACAGGCGAAATTGGGGATCAGTTCCACATACGGGTTCGCCACGAGCGGAAACTGGACCCCGAACAACTGTAGCGGCGTGATGTGGATGATGAGCAACTGCAGCAACCCGCCTTGATGCGCGCAGTTGCATGGCGCTCTTTTTGATCTTAAACTTTGACTGATATGTTCTCCCGGATAGAGCGATTCGCTTCTCTTAAAATAACTCTTTTTGCCATAGTTTTATTCGCCGCCGGTATTTTATGGGCTTACAATTCCGGGGCTTCGGCCACATGGGCTATATCCGCCCCTCTCTTCCTTTTGACGATAAACCTTATAGCCGCCGTAATCACGAACGAGGCTTTTTACAGACGGTTGTCGTTGCTGGTATTTCATATAGCCCTTGTGCTGGTTGTGGCGCTCGTCGCCGTATCCCGTCTTACATCTCTAAACGGTGAGGTGGAGGTGACGGAAGGGACGCAGATGCGCCCGGAATCGGTGGGGTATATCAGCGGGCCGTGGCATAGATGGAAGCTTAACGAGATAGTTTTCGTCAATAACGGTTTCACCATAGATTACGCGGAAGGGCTGCAGCGGGGGAAAACGCGCAACAAGGTAAGCTGGGTAGACGACGCGGGGGAAGCGAGGACAATGGTGATAGGTGACCAGCATTCCCTGTATATCAAAGGCTATCGTTTCTATACCACGTCGAATAAAGGGTTCGCTCCGGTGTTCACCTGGATTCCGGCTGACGGCTCGCAGCCCTTGACAGGGTCTGTGCATCTGCCAAGCTATCCGCTCAACGAAACAGGGCAGGCGAAGGAGTGGGAGATACCTGGATACAAGATAAAAGTGTGGACGATGCTTATGCTCGACGAGGCGGTTGTTGACCCTGGCAAGGCGTCCGTTTTTAAAAAACCGGAAAAGAGCCATGCGTTTGTAAGAGTGGGGGAGGATACGATGAAGATGGGGCTCGGAGATAAATTTAATCTTCCTGGGGGTGTTCTGGTATATAAAGAGCTACGGACATGGATGGGATACAGAATATTCAGCGATTGGACGTTGCCATGGCTTATCGCGGCCAGTGTTGTAGCTGTATTAAGCGTGTCCTGGTATTTTGTGGAAAAATTTATGAGCTCCCCATGGCTTAGCGAGGAAACGAGCGAAAATGAACTTTGAACTGGAAATTTTATGGGCCGCCCTGGTGATCTATGTGATAGCCGGGACTGTGGCTATCATCGGTGTTGTATTAAGGAAACATCCGGACAAGGTTTTCATGTTCCTCATGACCATGGCCCTCGCGTTGCATGGCGTCGCCATAGGGCTTCGGTGGGACAGGATGGGGTTTGGGCCATTTATCACCATGTTCGATATTTTGTCTAGCAACGTTTTCAGTCTGCTTTTAATTTTTACAGTCGCGTATTGGCGTTTCAAGCCGATCAGGCCTATATCGGCTGTCGTGTTGCCGGTAATGTTCGTCATGATGGGATGGCTGTTAGTGGTCGACCCGGCCGATGGTCATTTCCCCCCAACGTACGACACGATCTGGCTGTACATACATATAGGGTTCGGTAAAATTTTCCTCGGCGCTGTATTAGTGGCTGTTGGCATGTCGCTTGTGATACTTTTACGCGGGTGTGGTATTGGCGTATCGAGGCTGTCGTCATTGCCAAACGATAGCAGTCTTGACGAACTTTCTTTCAGGTTTCTCGCCATCGGATTTATCTTCGACGCGTTAATGCTTATCGCCGGAGCGATATGGGCGCAAGACGCATGGGGCAGGTATTGGGCATGGGATCCGCTGGAGACATGGTCGTTTATCACGTGGCTTGCCGTCGCGTTTGCGTTGCACACAAGGATCACGCTGAAGCCTTCACCCAAGGTGGGCGCGGTATTGGTTCTTGTGGTTTTTGCGTTGGCATATATGACGTTTTTCGGGGCGCCGTTCATAACCGAGAGGCCTCACCAGGGGGTGGTGTGACGATGGACAAGCGTCTTGCCGCTTTTGCTTTTGCGGTCATAAGCGTTATGGCTCTTGGATTAATTATCTACTTCGCCCCAAACATGAATCAGGGGCAGGCGATATCAGACGTTCCAAACATAAAAGCTCCCGACCCCAAATTTGCGGTCCATATGGATTCCGCCATCAAAAAGGAAGTGGACACCCGTTTTAAGCAGGCGGTGGTGATGCTTCACGCTAAAAAATATGATCATGCGATAACCGCTTTGAGCAGAACGCTCAAGCTGGCGCCGAAAATGCCCGAGGCTCATGTGAACATGGGTTTTGCGCTTATAGGGCTTGGAGAATATAAATCCGCCGCCGACCATTTTAACACCGCGATTAACCTGCGCCCAGGTCAGGTCAACGCCTATTATGGCCTCTCACTTTCTTTTAAGGAGCTTGGTAACATCGACGGCGCGGTAGGAGCGATGCGCACATACATCCATCTGGCGCCATCAGGCGACCCGTATGTGGGGAAAGCAAGAGCGCTGTTGACAGAGCTTGAGGTGGGATTGGCGGAGGAGAGAAGAAAGTTTCAGGAAGGCATGAGATAAAAGCCGGATTAGCGGTTTATCGGGCTTATGTTGATTTTCCGCGGGAAAACCGGCTTTTTTTCGCACAACCCTATATGCCCGATAGGCTGCGGCATACCCAAATATCAGGAAAATAGCGCAGGAAAATCTCAATAGCGAGAAATTAATATCATATTTTTCCCAAAACTGAGACTCAGAACGCTCTATTTGTGTCGTCAGCAAAGCGCGCCTATATCAATTCTTTTAAATTTAGTCCAATAATGCGGCAAGCCGTCTATTTTTTTTCAGCTTTAATACACATGCAGAGCCTGCAAAACGCCTGTTAGGTAGGTATATAGCCAGTAAAATGGTTTTTTGGGAAAATAAAAATGTAATTATTAGTGACAGTTTCGGCACGATAAATGAAAGCTAATAGTAAGGAGAATAGATTTCTGAACCAAAAAATTTAGCATTTAACAGTAATGAGTTTAAATTACGATACTGACGAGACAGGGAATCAGGTGAGAGACGCGCAAAGCCCGGGGGCTTACCTGCCGCAGGGAAGTCGTGTTAAGGGGGGTGTCCCCACGCCGTTTTGGCTGGGCGCCACCATGGTATTGGTCGCTTTGATTATAGAGGCCTACCTGGTTTACATACCATCATTTGTTTCTCCGATGTCAACAAGGCTGGAAGCATTACTGTTTACTATGGTATTGGCGTCGGTAGTATATACGGTATTTTATTTTATTCTTGTCCAGCCGCTTGCCACCCATGCCTCCTACCACAAGGAGGTTGAGGCAACGCTGCGGAAAAGCGAGGAAAGATATAAACACATCGTCGACTCCATGTCGGACGTATATTGGGAGATCGGAACTGATTGCTCTTTTACGACAATGTCCAGCAGCATTGAGAAAGTGTTTGGATACAAAGTAGAGGAGATAATTGGAAAAACGCCATTCGACTTTATGCCTAAGGAAAAGGCTGAAAAGGCTCGTAACGTATTTATCGATTTGATGAGAGCCAGGGAAGCTATCAAGGATATGGAAATCTGGATGTTCCGTAAAAATGGGAACATGGTTTGTCTATCCGTTAACGCGGCGCCACTTCTGGGAGAAAATGGAGAGCTTGAAGGTTATCGAGGGGTTTACAGGGATATAACCGACCGCAAGAGCGCCGAGGAGGCGCTTAAGATTTCAGAAACAAAGTATCGGATCATTGCCGATAATAATTATGACTGGGAATTCTGGTTAAGCCCGCAAGGTCATTTTCTGTATTCCTCGCCTTCGTGCAAAAGGATAACAGGCTACGCTTCCAGTGAATTCGAGTCGCATTCAGCGTTGTTTCTCAGGATCACCCATCCGGAAGATCAAGATACGCTGACAGACCGCTTGAAACGCTCTATGAACAATCAGAAAAAAGGGTCTTTAAGGTTCCGCATTATTAATAAAAACGGTGAAGAGCGCTTGATAGAAAGCTATCTAAGCCCTGTTTACGACAACGATAATCACTTCCTGGGTTTACGTGGCAGTAATCGAGACATAACCAGCAGGGGGGCCGCCGAACATGGTTTACAGGAGTCGGAGCGCAGGTATAGAGAGATCATAGAAAATATACACCTTGCCGCGGTAATTATGGACATTGATGGCCAGTTATTTTATTGCAACGACTCCTTCCTCTTGAAAACCGGGTATGAAAGAAATGAAATTAACGGCTGCATGTTTTTTGAAAAATTTGTGGAGCCAGGTGAAGCCGAGAGATTCCAGCGATTTTTATTGGGAGATATCTCCAAGGGGATGGTTCCGAGCCATTTTGTCGGACATATCCTCACGAAGAACGGAGAAAAACTGGCGATAGACTGGAGGAATGTGATTTTACGAAACTCCAGCGGAAAAATAATAGGTGTTACCTGTGTTGGAGAGGATGTCGTTATTGAACGCCGTGATATGGCTTTGCAACAATATTCCAGAGAGATCTAAATAAAATAGTTTGGGTATGGCCTCTGGTTTGGTTTGGAATTAGCTGATTATTTGCTTGGAAAATGAAAAATATTTAAGCCCTTTTCTCAAAGCCTTTAAGGGGGGCGAATCTCGGGTTTCCCGAGGCTCGCAGAAGGCTTTGAGAAAAGGAAAAGGTCAAATATGATCAGGGGGGTTGGGGGCGGATGGCCGCTTAGGTCCGTTTCAGTGTGGAAACAGGGGCATTGCTGAAACGGACAAGCGGGACCATCCGATATTTTCTCTCAGAATGACGACTGTTATCCACACACTCTTATTCTCGTTCCAGTCGCTATTTCGTTGATCGGCTTGTTCCTATAACTTAAACATGATAGCCTTATAATATAGTAAGTTATCCCTGTGACTCTAGATTCTGATAATGGTCTTTTCTTCAGGCTAGGCAGGGCAGGTAACAAGGTTTTTTGAGGGCTGTAGTACAATTGGAAAAGCCTGAAAATATGTCTAAATTAGCAGACTCCTCAACCTTAACGTGGGTCAAAATTAAAGGCGTTCTATGGCTGTAGTCGAGAGCGGTAAAAGCTCCAAACCTCTGTTTAGTATGTTTTGGCCAGATGCAAGAGAACCCAGTAACGGCGCAAATAGCGGCGCGTCGATACGGTCGCTTTTATCCAAAAGAAAACTTTCTCTAAAAACAAAAGGGTTTCTTTTTGTAGGTTTGCTCCTGCTGTACGCAGTTTTTCTGACAGCATATATTTTTGTTCAGCAGGATAAACAAATTCAACGATTAATAGATATACAGAAGGCATATTCGGAAGAGTTGGAACTGCGACAAAAAGATATTTCCACATTCAACGCTATCATGGCGCTATATGCGGATATTGAATCGGTAGTGGATGATAAACATAAAGCCGAGCATGTGCGTGACCATTTAAAGCAAATAAAATCGCAGCTGGGCAAGATGGTCAACCGGCAGGAAGAACAATTCCCCACTGTAGACCTGCTATTTAAAAGCCTGGATAAGGCCATTACCGCTCCTGGAAGGGATACGCTTTCACCGGTCGGGAAGCTTCTTGATGATCTAAGACACGAATCGATCCAGCTTTCCTCTCCACGTCAAAAGTTTTTAGATTCGCTGGTAATATCGTACAGACAATCATCTGAAAGGTTAACAAACCAGGCGCTTTTGTTCGGTCTGCTTGGGATAACTGGCGCGGCAATAATCGTCGGCCTGTTTTTTTCAAGGTTGACACATGACCTCGATACCCTGAAATCCCGCGCAAAGGAAATGGCTTCAGCCGTATTAACAGAGCAGGAGCGTTTGACGGTAGAGGATAGAAATGATGAAGTGGGGCAGCTTTCACAGGCGATCAACAGGATCGCATTGGAGCTTGATCAGAGGGAGAAAGAGCTTGAAATAGAGCGTAATAAATCTTTTCATAAAGAAAAGATGGCCGCCATCGGCACCCTTGCCGCAGGTATAGCCCATGAGGTGGGTAACCCTATTGCGGCCATCAGCGCCCTGGTGCATGAAACAAGGAAAGAACTGGTTTCCAGCCTGGTACCATGCAGAAATGAAAGTTGCAGGGGCAACCTGGACTTTATCCTTCATCATGCGGAGAGGCTGGCCACTATTACACGCGAGGTGTCGGAATTTTCAACTCCACAACCGAGCAAACGTCAGTTACTCGATTTAAACAGCCTGATTCGCAACGCCAGCAGCTTGATGAAATATGACAAACGGTTCAGGCGTGTGGATCTGCAACTTAATTTGGATAACCAGTTGCCAGCTATTATGGGTATGGGGGATCCTCTTCTTCAGGTTATAATGAACTTGTTGATAAACGCCGCCGACGCCTTGATGGACGTGGAAGACAGAACCCCGACGATCACATGCTCAACCTACATGGAAAATGGCTCTGCGCTTCTTTCTGTGGCGGATAATGGGAAAGGGATGGATAAAATGACCATTGAACATGCGTTTGAAGCTTTTTATACTACCAAACCAGCCGGTAAAGGCACCGGCCTGGGGCTTTCTCTTTGCCATTCTGTTGTGGAGAATCACAAGGGAACGATAGAGATAGATTCGGCTCCCGGTAAAGGGGCCCTTGTTAGGATAATGTTACCGGCTTTGGAACCAGAGCAGACCGAGAGCCTTGGGGAAATTTAGAGGAGCCTGATTAAATGAGCGCATCCCAGATTCTTGTAGTGGACGACGAGACCGCCATACGCCAAGTGATGGCGTCGTACATAAAGAGAGCTGGTTACATGGTGGATCTGGCCGGTAGCGGTGAGGAAGCCCTTGAAAAACTAAGTGGCGGTGATTTTGATATCGCTATCTGCGACATCAAGATGTCCGGTATTTCAGGAATTGAGATGGTGAAAAAAGCTCGCGCCGCAAACATTGAAACTACGTTTCTTATGATGACGGCCCACGCCTCGGTGAACACCGCCATCGACGCTATGAAAGCCGGCGCATATGACTACATGATTAAGCCAATGCGCGAAGAGGATGTTTTACGCAGGCTTGCGCAGATCGACTCGATCATAGGGATGCGTAATGAAAACAGGGCGCTGCGCAGTATAGTATTAGGAGAGCAAGAGCGCCACTGCACATTGAAGTCCGCCGCTCATGAGCAGGTAAAAAGGCTTATCGACAAGGTTGCCCCGACAGATAATACCGTGCTTATCACCGGTGAGTCGGGAACAGGTAAAGGTGTCGTGGCAAAGGAAATACATCGGCATAGCCGGAGGGCGGAGGCTCCGTTTATTCCGGTAAACTGTGGAGCCATACCAGAGAATCTGATTGAAAGCGAGCTGTTTGGACATGTAAAAGGGGCCTTTACTGGCGCGATTAAAGCCAAGAAGGGACTTTTCCTTGAGGCGAATTCGGGGACAATATTCCTTGATGAAATAGGGGAGTTACCATTGCATCTTCAGGTAAAGCTTTTGCATGTTCTCGAAGAAAAAGCGGTAAGGCCGGTAGGGTCGGAGCAAACCCGATCTGTGGATATTAGAATAATCACCGCTACCAACCGTGACCTTGTCGATATGATTGAAAATGGAATGTTCAGGGAAGATTTATATTTCCGGATTAATGTATTTAATGTCCATATCGCCCCGTTGCGTGAGCGAAGAGAAGACGTGGCGACGCTTACAGAGTTTTTCATGGGGCGGGAAGCAAAAAAACTTTTGAAAACCACAAAATTTACTCTTGACCAGGATGCTGAAGAGATAATAATGAACCACGACTGGCCAGGTAATGTAAGGGAACTGGAAAATGTCATCAGCCGGGCGACAACGCTTGCTGACGGCGATCAAATTATTGTGGCTGATTTGCCGCCGCAAATAACAAAGGTCGGCCAGTTTCCGGGCGCCGCAGTAATTCCTGAATTTACTGGAAGGAGCCTCAAGGATCAGGTTAAGGCTTTTGAGATAAACGTCATAAGCAGAGCCATTTCTAAGGCTTCGGGGGACAGGCGGCTTGCGGCGCATCAGCTTGGAATTGGCCTGTCCAGCTTATACAGGAAACTCGAGGAGATTGAAAAGTCTGAAGGGATAAAGGAATCGGAGGGAAACCTCCTTTTGCGGTCTCAATTTCGCCAGGAGGGCTAACCGCATATACTATGCAAGTATCAGGAAATCACCCATTAACCAACTTAAGTTTTATCTGAAAAATGAAAAATTTTGTGATTAGATTATGGCTTCGGCCGGGGATGCTCTTGTGGTTGTTTGCGATGTTTTCTTTTTTGTTTTGGCCCGTAAGCTCCATTGCTGGAACAATGGAAGATGATTACACCAAGGGGATAGAGATGTATGACCAAGGCGATCTGGTCGGGGGCTTCAAATTGCTGAAAAAGGTAGCTGAAGCGGGATACGCGCCAGCTCAGGCCAGGTTTGGTTATATTCTGGATTATTCGGAATATAACGAGGACGCTGTGGATATGTATCGGAAAGCCGCGAAGCAGGGGAATGCGGATGGAGCCTTTGGCCTTGGTGAGATGTACTCTAAAGGTGAAGGAGTGGGTAAGGACGAGGAGCAGGCAATGTATTGGTTTGAAACCGCGGCGGAGATGGGGCACCTTCGCGCCATGCAGACTCTGGCGAAAATATTTGAAAAAGGCTCTTTGGGGATGTCTGTCGATCTCGAACTGAGCAAAAGCTGGGGTAAAAGAGCGGACGCTCTTTTAAAGGCGATCAAGCCGAAGACACCCGCAAAAAAGAAATAACATAATCCATACAACGCAACATCGAACGGCGCCAGACTAGGGGGAATCAATATATGTTCAAAGGTAGCGTGGTTTTGCTTTTTGCCATGATAATTTCGGTCTTCGCCGGGGGGAGCGCGTTTGGCGAGGAAGTCCCATCCCCATTTTCCGGCGGGAAAACTTATAAAAAATATTGCGGGATGTGTCATGGCGAAAAAAACAGGAAAGCCATTCCAGGTGTACACGATTTTATCAGAGGGGAATACCTGATGATTCCTGACAGGGAAATGTTTCAGATAATAAGGGAAGGGAAGAAAACCATGCCGGCGTTTATCGGTATACTTTCCAACAGGCAGATAGAAAATGTCGTTAATTACCTTAGAATGTTAAATTGATATCCATGAACTATCTTACAAAAATTACGCTGACTTCATGGGGCGTTGTTCTGCTTTTATTCGGATCCGCGTTGGCGCAAAACGACACTGTGAAAACAGAAGATAAAGCCGCCGGTCAGTCTCGTTATAAGGTTACGGAGACTTTCAACGTCGGCAGAAACGTATACGTTCGCGCTATCACAGTCGACAAAAAAAATAACGTTGTGTGGATAGGGTCCTCCGTGGGAGCTCTGGAGATAGACCTTAAGACAAAAGGGATGCGGAATGTTTTCACAAGGGATCATGGGCTTGCAAATGAGTATGTTTTCGCTATAGGCATAGATAACGATGGCTACAAATGGTTTGGGACAAACGCCGGGGGGACTTCCCGATATAAGGAAGGAAAATGGAAAACTTTTTTTCCCATGCACGGGCTGGCCGACTATTGGGTGTATTCATTCGCCACACAAAAAAATGGCGACTTATGGATAGGCACCTGGGCCGGGGCGAACCATGTAAGCAGGAAAACAGGCAAGTGGGTTACGTACCTTGATGAGCTTATTAACGAATGGGTATATGGCATAGCCGTCGATTCTAAGGATCGTGTGTGGTTTGGCACTGAAGGTGGCGTGTCCATGTACGATAAAGGGAAATGGCGATCCTGGACACATGAAGACGGGCTGGGAGCCGGGAACGACGAAAAACTGCCACCAAGTCCAAATACAGGATTGGGAACCAGAACACGTCACAACCTCGATATTTTATCCGCTGGAAAAACGACATACAATCCCAATTATGTTTTTGCCATACATGCCGCTTCCGACGATACAATATGGGTTGGAACGTGGGGCGGCGGGGTCAGTCAACTCAAAGATGGTAAATGGAAAAGCTACACTATGAACGACGGTTTGGCCGGGAATATAGTGTACAGTATCGCTCAGGACAGCGCCGGGGGATTGTGGTTCGGCACGAACCGGGGATTATCGCGGTTTGACGGCAAAAGCTGGGAAACGATCAATATGCATGACGGTCTTTTTGACAGTAATGTATATGCTGTAGCGGTGGCGCCGGGTGATGAAGTCTGGGCTGGCACAAAGCATGGCGTGGCGCTTATAGTGTTGGCGGAGAAATAGTTTTTGGCAAGTTAATTATTGTTAGGATAAAAAATTTGAAGATAAATACTAAAACGCTTGCTGTTATGGTTCTTGCTGTTACGGGGCTTGTAATCGCAGGTTATATGATTGGCAAGCAAAGCGGGAGCAAGATCGCGCAAGAAGCCGGAAAGCAGGTATCCACACAGGCGATAGTTCCTAAACCGGCCACCACAACCCCTCCTGCGGAACAACATCCGGCGCAGCTTAAGTCTCATGCCGCAGGCTCCCAATCGGAAGGCGTGACCCCTATAAACAAAGACGAGAAATTCACCCATTTCCGTGTTGGCAACAGAAATGTGAAAGATATTTTATCTGATGGGGAAACCGTTTGGGTCGGCTTTTCCGGCGGTGTTATCCGTTATGACATCACCACCGGAAACTATAAGCTATACGATACGCGCAACGGGCTTATGTCCAACGGGGTTTTCCATGTAAGTAAAATGGATGACGACACGATAGCCCTTGGAACTTACGGCGGAGGCTTATCACTTTTCAACACGAAAACCGACCGGTGGAAAAACCTGAATATCCCTGATGGGCTTGGGGACGCCTTTGTTTACGATATCCTGAAAGCCAAAAATGGCGACATCTGGGTGGCCACATGGTCCGGGGTTAACAGGGTTCTTGGCGGCGATCTTTACAACAGGTCGAAGTGGGATCTTTTTACGGAAGAGAACACCAAGGGCGGTTTGCCGAATGACTGGGTATATGGTCTTGCGGAGGGCAAAGATGGCAAGATTTGGCTTGGCACCGAAGGCGGGCTAGCGCTTTTTGCGGATGGTAAATGGACTAATTGGCAGCATGCCAACGGTCTTGGAGCGTCATATGAAAAGGTGAAGGATGATATACAGTATAAAAACGATCCCGGCAAATTTTCCTCTCACCATGCCAAGCAGAAAGCTGAACAGGGCTTGGGAGACGTGGATATAGCCTATAACCCTAATTACATCATTTCCCTTGTTGTAGACAGACGTGACGGGGTTGTATGGTGCGGTACGTGGGGCGCAGGTCTTGCGCGGTTTGACGGTAAAGAATGGAAAAATTACACAGTAGCCGACGGTTTGCCAGGCAATCACGTGTTTATGTTATACCAGGACGCCGATGGAGCGCTGTGGGCGGGGACGAGTAAAGGTTTGGCAAGAATGAACGATGACGGTTCTTTCAAAGTCTTTACGAAGGCGGATGGTCTTTTTGCCGATAATGTTTTCTCTATGACCAAGGCTAGCGACGGCAGTGTATGGGTAGGCAGCTTTGGAGGCGTGGCGCGTATTTCTCCGGAGGTATTACAATGAAAACTATATTGACGTTTGTGTTATCTCTCTTGATTTTTGTTGTCTTTTCACCAGGCTCCGCGTTCGCGACTGATCTAAGCGCTGTAATAGAAATGGCTGATTCCGGCGATGTCGACGGGGCGATCAAAAAACTCGATGAGATGCTTAAACAGGATGAGGGGAATATACAGGTCCGTTTTTTCAAAGCCACACTGCTTATGGAGGCGGGAAGGGCGAATGAAGCCCAAGCCGTTCTGGAAGATGTGACCAGGCGATATCCCGACCTGCCGGAAGCGTATAACAATCTTGCGGCCCTGCATGCCAGCCAGGGGAGGCTTATTCAGGCCAAGACCATGCTGGAAAACCTAACTATTTCCCATCCCAATTTCGCCATAGCTCATGAAAACCTGAGCGATATCTACGCCGCCCTGGCAAGCCAGGGGATGGAAAGAGCCGCAAGGCTGGGAGCAAGGTCTGAAACATCCAGACGAAAACTTGAGCTTTTAGAAGAGATTGTAGAGTTTGTGCCTCTGGAAGATGAGGCGAAAAACGCAAAAGAGGTCAAAAAAGCATCTTATAAGAAGGCTGAGCCGAAAAAGATAAAAGTAAAGACCTCCACTCCGCCAAAACAGGTTGAAAAGACACAACCTGTCGCCAAACCTAAACCTGTCGAAAAGGTGGTGGTGGCAGCGGTTGAGACTAGGAAAGAGGAAAAAGTTGTGGCGCCTCCAATTGAGCCTGCGGAGCCTAAGCTTGTTGAGAAGCCAAAGCCTGTCGCCAAACCAATCAGGCAGGTTATAGTTGACTTTGTTAACAGCTGGCGTCGCGCCTGGGTATCCAAAGATATTAAAAAATATAGCGCGCATTATACCGACGATTTTAAATACAAGGGGATAGAAAAAGCGGTATGGATGAAGAAGAAACTTGCGCGGTTTAAAAAGTCCGGAGCTATAGACATGAAAGTAAGCGATGTTAAGGTGGCTATTGGTGATGGGAAAGCTGTTGTCACGTTTACCCAGGCGTATAAATCCAATGTTATTAATAGTGTGGGGAAAAAGCGTTTGAAGTTAGTTAATACCGATAACGGATGGAAAATAGCGTCCGAGAAATGGTCCCCTAAATAGTTATGTTGAACTTTTCTTTTTATTTGTCATCTGCTTTACATAGGCCTTAAATACAGGTTATTCTATAAGAAGTAAGGGCGTCCTATAACCACGATAGTGGTTTATTTTACCTCTCATACGCGCAGTGAATCATATGGTCGATCGAAACGCTTCAAATGTTGATGAGCGGATTATTTCCAAGCCATTCGGAATGGTTTATCTAAGTCGTATAACCATCGCGGTGGTTGCTGGAGCGGCTCTAAGCATTTTCCTTATCTACTTCCTTTTAAACCGCGATTTAAGCGGTGGATATTTTGA
>CAYNDB010000022.1:18190-24850 GCA_964395915.1 uncultured Nitrospinota bacterium
GGGTTGAAATCCGAGCTTGCGGCTTTTGTTGACGAGATTCAGGAAAAGTGCGACACGATTTCGTCCGATATTGGCAGTCTTGAGGGAGCCTCCGAAGGTGATAAAGCCGAGCTTGAGAAAAAGCTGAAAGAGGATGTCGAGAGGCTTAATGAAATAACAAAAAGAATTAAGCTTGGCGACTGAAATTATGGTAGGGGAAAAAGCTATAAAATATAGTTTCGCAAGATACCTTGCCTTAAGTTTTATGATATCGCTTGTTGCGATATCCGGCTATACATTTGCCATTGGTTCCGGTCCGCATGAAACACAGCAGGATTGTCTTACATGCCATCTAAACGATCCTGCAAAAGTTGCGGACGCAAGCAAGATGCTTTTCAAGGTGGATTTTACATTTATGTGCTCCAACTGTCACGAGGGAATAGAGGCTCTGTCACACCCTGTTGGCATGACGATAAAACAAGTTATCCCAACAGAGTTTCCCAAAGACTGGAAAGGGCAAATGACTTGTGTTACTTGCCACTTTTTCCACGGTAACACAAACGGAAAATATCTTCGCACTGCGACACGGGGAAGAGATTTTTGTCTGCTGTGCCATGATATGGCGTTCTTCAAACGGATGAAAGACGCTGGCGAAACATTGAGGGAGGCGCATCTTGAGAGCCTTGCAAAAAATAAATTACCGGTTGGCCCCATAGATTCTGTTTCAGCGGCGTGTCTTGAGTGTCATGACGGGTCTGTCTCAATAGATACTTTCAGCAACACCTCTCTTTCCGGCAGTCTTGTACAGCATAGCGGAGCCTCATCTCATCCTATAGGTTTAAACTATGCGGAAAAAGCGCAAGCGGACAGGTCGTATAACCCTCCGGCGGCTCTTCCGAAAGAAGTAATATTGCCGGAGGGCAAAGTAGGGTGTGTGTCTTGTCATCAACCATATACGGAAAATCACGGCAAGCTTTCTGTAAGCCGCGATGGCAGCAGGCTTTGTTTCTCCTGCCACAATATTTAGATTTTATTAATATGGCTATAAATAACAGTTATGAATAATTCTTCATCCGGCGGTTACAAACGCAAATTTCTTGTTTTAAAGCCGTTTCAGCTTAAGCTGATAGTGACTCTTGTTTTAGTCACCGTCGTGTTGATACTTATGTCATCGATAATTCTTTATAATTCGTTAGATAACGTTTTGACGGAGGCTATGTTCTCGTCTCATATCAAGGCGAAAACTTTGAGCGAGCTTTATATGCCGGTTGTCTGGGAGATAAATACCGCCTTCACTCTTTTGCTCATTATTATTGTTGGCATGATATCCGCCTATATGATAGCCAGGGTGAAAATCGCGTTGCAAGGAATGAGAAGCGGTATAAAGAAGATAAGAGGGCTCAATTTTTCCGACAAGGTTTATATATACAACAATGAAGCCGTTGCGGACATGGTTGAGGCTTTCAATAACATGAAATCGGCTATTCAAGGCAGGTTGGCCGATGTGGCGGACGCTGCGGACAATCTGAAGAGTTTGACCCAGTCCCTGCCCTCCAAAGATTTTGACGCTGAAAAAGCGAAAAAAGAGATTAAAAGGATAAACGAAGCTTTAAGCCATTTCAAATAATCAACGCTCCTGTTGTATATTGCAAAATAATTTACGCGCCTTGCGGTATCTTCGGTATCGTCTACTCAAAAACTTTGACAAAGAGCCAAAAAAATGGATAATCTTTCTGTTTTTAATTTTGATAGATATAGGGCATTAAATGACAGAGATAACTAAAGGTTCCGGGTCGCAGGTTAAAACAGATTTTGTTGACGGAGATCATTTCCACGTGTGGCTAGCGGGCTGCTTCGGCCTGGCCATGACAGACGGGGCGGAACTTGGCAAAGTATTGTCCAACGCGGCGAATGAGTCGGGGCTGGGTGTTCTGGATGTAAGCGAACACAGTTTTGAAGGTGGTGGATGTTCCGCCACTGTTCTTTTATCGGAGTCGCATCTGGCGGCGCACACATGGCCCGAGCGTGACGGGCTGACTCTGCTCGATATTTCCACCTGCAATCACAGCATGAATAACAGACGCAAAGCGGAACTCTGTGTATCCATCATTGAAAAACGGCTGAACGCCAACAGATCGACTTTGGACAACATGAGTTATGCCCCCAGGTTTTCGGAGCCGCGCGCTCCTGGACAGGGGGTATGGATAGAAGCGAAAGAAATACTTTTGGATATCGACTCAAAATACCAGCGTGTGCAGGTTATACGGACGGAAGGAATGGGAATCACCCTTGTTATCGACGGTCTTTTTCAGGTGTCCGAGGCGGATGAAGAGTTTTATCACGAGCCGCTTGTCCATCCTGCCATGCTGGCTGTGGATACGCCTAAAGATGTTCTGGTAATAGGCGGCGGCGACGGCGGAGCGATTAAACATGTGCTCCGCCACCCTGGTGTGGAATCTGTCGACCTTGTCGAGATAGACGAAGAAGTTATAAACGCGGCGCGCCAATATTTGGGGAAAATACATGGAAATTCGTTCGACGACCCACGTGTGCGTGTAAATGTTGTGGACGCTTTTGAATATCTCGATTCCGTCGCAGGACAAAAAGACGTGATAATACTCGATATTACAGACCCTGTAGGACCGTGTGAGAGGTTGTTTACAGAGGAGTTTATGGATAAGGTGGCCAAGGCGTTAAAGCCGGGAGGATTGGCTTCCGTGCACTTAGGCTTCCCTGTATGCTGGCCTGAAGCTTCGAGGATGTCTTACGACGCTGTTAAGGGCGCGTTCAAAAATATCTCCGTGTGTCATTCTTACGTTCCGTTATACTCCGAGCTGATGGGATTTGCGATTATGTCTAATGATATAGACACCTTTGATGCCGTAAAAGGGCTGGGGGATAAATTTGCCGATAGTGGTATCGATGAAATGGAGATAATCTCCGAAGAAACCATAGGGGCCATGTTTGCGTTGTCGCCAAAACTTAAAAAGGTTTTCGGGATAAGGTAGTTTCCCCTACACCCTGCCGAAATCGTCCTCAAGCCGGATGATATCGTCTTCGCCGAAATAATCGCCCATCTGGACTTCCACGAACACAAGCGGCTCGGTGCCCGGGTTCATGACCCTGTGCGCCGCTTCCTTCGGGATATCCACCGCCTCGCCAGCTTTTAAGGGTATCTCGCGGTCATCAAGCGTCACAATAGCCTCACCGCTTACCACAACCCAATGCTCGGCTCTTTGTTTATGCTTCTGCAGGCTCAGCCGCTTCCCGGGGTTTACGACGATACGTTTTACCTTGTGGTCTTCCAGGTCTTCGAGGACTTTGTAATATCCCCAAGGACGATGATCTTCTTTTGTTTCCGAGCTCATGTTAGTTTCGTGATCGCTCCCTTTTTGTAGATGAAATGTCAGTCGCTTATTATATCCGTTTCTCGGTTATTTTACGTAACGGCTACAGACCCCGCCGTTTTATGAGCTTCGCGGATAGGCTCCGGCAGGCGGTAACGCGAGCAGAGCCGTAAAATCAGTTTCACTGCGGTATCAAGGTCGATACGGTGGCCAATGGAAATATATACCGGTTTCACGTTTTCTCTTGTTCTCACTACAGCGCCTATAGTCTCGTTTTTATCCTTAAGCGCGACTCTCGACCCGCGTTTTTGACCCGGCTCTTTGTGGGTCCCTGTAAGACGTGATTTTGCGCATCCTATGGACGGCAGGTCAAGCTCCACCCCAACATGGCAGGCAAGCCCAACTCTTCTTGGGTGGGCGTACCCCTGCCCGTCGACTACAAGAATATCGGGAGCGGTTTTGAGCTTGTCGAAAGCCTCAAATATTACCGGAGCCTCGCGAAAAGCCAGAAGCCCGGGGACATAAGGAAACTCGACAGGACGCACAGCCACAGCTTTTTCCAACACTTCAAGTTTCGGGACAGACATGGCTATGATAGCGGCGATCGCCCTGTTGTTTCTAATGCTAACGTCTATTCCAGCCGCCACGTTTATATTGCTAAAGGTAGTCCTTTTGATAACCATTTTAGCGAGCTTATGCTGAAGCTCCCTGGCCTTGCCGGTTGTAATATGGCTGTAATCGACACTCATGACCATGACTTTACATACCCTGTTTTTTTACACTGTTCAACGTATACACCTTTATCGTTCTGTCGATAGGGTCGCCAGCGCGCGCTCTGAATACGGCCAGAGCCGGTCCTGAAATATCTAATTGTGGGATATCATCGCATACGAACGCCTTGCGCGGGCTTGGCCATGTCGCGTCTACCGAGCTTTGCAGATTATGCTTCAGCGTCACACTTTTTACCGTTACTTTAGCCGGATACAGATCAAAAAACCTTTCCGCCTCTCCGCAATACAACACCGCGTCGCCGTCGGGGATTTCGTTGAGCCATGTGTGAAGACGTTTAGTCGGCGGCGCAAAGCTTGGACGATTGGTGTAATCAACAAATATTGTCGCGGCGAGGAATGCGGCCGCAGTTATCGTCAGTAATGGCTTTTTTTTCGCCAGCGGAGCGGCGAGGAAAATGATCGCCGGAATGAGGGGGACAAAATGCCTGACCTTGGATACGTTTTGCCCAAGGGCGACCCATATCAGGTACGCCGCTGTCGCAATGATAAAGAGCGCTGTTTCTGCGCTGAACGTTTTCCTGTTTTTGATAGCAAGGAAAATAGCGAAAGCCGACACGCCTATCCACGGTATACGGGTGATGTTCACACCGTTCCCAACCCACCCCACAGCTTCGGCGATTCTTAAAACGATAGCCATGGCGCGGCTTTCCGTTCCATTGACAGAGCCTAGCGCTCCGCCCCATTGAGTGAAGTGGCCATTAATAAAAAAGAGGCTGTGCTCATATAGCTCGTGAGGGCCGATTACGATAACTTGAGGTATGAGCCAAAGGAGCGTTCCTAGTATAATGCCGGAAAATACTCCGCCGACACGCCCAAACCTGATTGAAACCAGCGCGTAAACAAAAGCGTAAGGCCACCATGACAGCCGCACTCCAAGCAAAAGCCCGAAAATAAATCCTGAGACAAACCACCGGACTCCCGACGTCTTATCCAGCCTGCCAAGCGCGACGACAGCCGATATTAGCAATAACGTTCCAAGGGCTTCCGTCTGGATTTTGTGCGAGAACTCGAAAAACACAGGATTTGCCGCCATAAGCGCGGCGCATGTGATAGCGGCTGATTTGCCATATAACCTGCGCGTAAAAACAGCCAGGAGCAATATAGTAAAAGCTCCGGACAAGGCGGAGACGAAAATCAGCGCATGCCCAGGAGTTTTCAAAAAAGCGTTTGCGATTTTTCCCGCCGCTATATATACGGGGTAGCCGGGAAAATGCGGCTGATGAAAAAGTGGGTCGTATAAATCCACGCCCAGGATGAAATTTACGCCGTCCTGATCTTCAGGCCACGGTGAGGCGGTGACGATGGCGGCAACGAGGAACGCAGAGAGAATCGCAAAAATAGACAGAGCGGCGGTTTTGCTCATAAAATAAAATTTACTTCAGCCTGATAAACTTTCGTTTACCCACCTTCACAAGCTTCTCGCCGTTTTTGGGAAGCTTATAGTTTTGATCGGTGACTTTCTCTCCGTCGACGGATACAGCCCCCTGCTTGATCATACGCCGCCCGTCGGAACTGCTGGTCACCAAACCCGCGTTGTTCAGCGCTTTTGGCAGCCACACCTCGGTAGCCTCGCCCCAGTCGATCTTATATAGCGCTATATCGTCCGGCGTGTTTTTCTGTTTGAACAGGTCGTCGAACTCTTTCGCAGCCGTTTCAGCCTCTTTGGCGGAGTGGAACCTTGTCACGATTTCCTTGCCCAGGTTTACTTTTGCGAGTTTCGGGTGCAATTTTCCGCTTTCAATAACGCCTTTCAAAGTTTCCATATCCTTGTTGGAAAGGTCGGACAAAAGCTCGTAGTACCGGATCATCATCTCGTCCGATATCGACATTATTTTCCCGAATATCTCTTTTGGCGTCTCATCGATGCCTATATAGTTGCCGTACGACTTGCTCATTTTCTGAACGCCGTCGGTGCCTTCCAGGAGCGGCAAGATTACGCATACCTGCGGTTTCTGGCCATAGTCGCGTTGAAGGTCACGCCCGACAAGCAGGTTGAACTTCTGGTCGTTTCCGCCAAGCTCAATGTCGGCCTTCATCACGACAGAGTCGTACCCCTGCATCAGCGGGTATAGAAACTCGTGGATGGATATGCCTCGCCCTTCCTTGTATCTTTTGGCAAAGTCATCCCTTTCCAGCATCCTTGCCACTGTATATTTGGCGGTAAGCTCTATCATTTCCACAGAGCCAAGCTTGCCAAGCCATTCGCTGTTGAACAACACCTCGGTTTTTTCAGGGTCGAGGATTTTGAACACCTGTTCTTTATAAGTTTCGGCGTTTTGCGCCACTTCATCTTTTGTCAATGGAGGCCGGGTTTCCGATTTGCCTGTGGGATCGCCGATCATTCCGGTAAAATCCCCTATGAGAAAAAGGACCGTATGCCCAAGGCTCTGGAACTGCCGCAGCTTATGTAAAAGAACCGTGTGCCCCAGATGGAGGTCTGGCGCGGTCGGGTCGAACCCCGCCTTAATGCGAAGAGGTTTCCCTGTTTCCAAAGATTTTTGAAGCTTCGCCTTAAGGTCTTCCTCCACGAGGATTTCCACGGT
>CAYNDB010000022.1:24950-26630 GCA_964395915.1 uncultured Nitrospinota bacterium
TCGAAGCCGGAGACTGAGTTTTTACGGAAACAGAGGCAAACCATTACGTCGATGGAGTCCAACAGACCATTAAACGAATTTGATATCATAGCTTTTTCCATAACGTTTGAGATGGACTATACAAACGTTCTCGCCATGCTCGATTTTGCCTCGCTTCCTTTGAGGGAAAGGGGCAAGAGAGCTCCTTTGGTTGTGGCTGGCGGGGTGGCGGTGACCATGAACCCGGAGCCATTGGCGCCGTTTATAGATATCGTGTTTATCGGAGAAGGGGAGGGGATCATAAACCCTTTCATCGACAAGGTTGTAGAACATGGCTCAGGCGATCTTTCAGTTTTCGCTTCGGTTCCAGGAGCTTATATCCCCTCCGCATACACTCCCGTGTTCAAACAGGATGGAACCATTGAAAAGATTGAGGCGCAAAATGGATTTCCAGAGAAGATTAAGCGGGTTTGGGATATTGATTACGGATTGACGCCTAATGTTTCACGTGTAGAAACACCCGATACCGTTTTTGGCGATATGTCGCTTGTCGAAATAGGTAAAGGATGTGGCAAACATTGCAGGTTCTGCGCCGCCGGATACGTGTATCGGCCCACACGTCATGCCGACATTGGAGCGATTGAAACCGCCATAGATGACGCTCTCGAAAAGAAAGGAAAAGTAGGCTTGGTGGGAAGCGCCATAGCCGATCATCCCGATGTGGAGCGGTTGTTTGAATATATTATCGCGAAAGGAGGCGTGTTTTCCGTTTCCTCGTTGCGGCTGGACAAGCTGACAGACAACATGCTCCATTGGCTAACGCTCAGCATGGAAAGGGGTGGCTCCCACACCATAACCGTGGCCCCTGAAGCGGGAACCGAGCGGCTTCGACGTATCACAAACAAGGATATAAGTGACGAAACTATACTTGATACTATGAAAAGGATAGCCACCGCCGGACCGTTTCGTCTGAAGCTTTATTTCATCGTCGGTTTGCCGGGTGAGACGATGGAGGATGTGAAGGGGATAGTAGACCTTGTGGCCAGAATCCGCGAGGCCATGGCGCCGGAATGGAAAAAGAGGGGCAGGGACGAAGTGATTACTGTCGGGGTAGATGGATTTGTTCCGAAGCCTGCCACGCCTTATCAATGGGAGCCTTTTGAGGGTGTAAAGGCTGTGGCGGAAAAGCTCAACCTTGTAGCGCGAGGCTTGAGGTCTGTTCCGCGTGTCTCGGTTCATTCCGGCTCTGCCAGGCAAGGATATATTCAGGCTCTGCTTTCGGTTGGCGACCGCCGCGTGGCGGATATGCTGGAGAGCGCTTATCGGCTGGATGGAGACTGGGCAAAAGTTTTCCGTGACTCCGATATTGACCCCGATTTTTTTGTCACACGCCGCAAGGAGAGAGACGAGACATTGCCATGGTCGATAATAGATCATGGTCTTAGGGATGACTATCTTGCAAAAGAGCTTAAGCTTGCCGGCAAGGGGAAAATAACAAAAGAATGTCCTCCACCTGATGAAGCATGCCGTCGCTGTGGAGAATTTCCCGGCGTGTGCGTTCCAAAAAATTCATAGGCTATTCAGGGTTAAGCTGCCTTTCTTTGAGTATCAGGAAATAAAGCTCGCCTGGTTGTTTCATCACCCCCGCCGCCTCTGCGGCTTCATCTCCCGCGCCGAAGAAAAGGTCCATCCTGCCAGAGC
>CAYNDB010000023.1:0-26361 GCA_964395915.1 uncultured Nitrospinota bacterium
AAAACCACTTTGACAGATTCCGAACTAGATAACGTTCCTTTCCCGTTGTGGAGTCATTTCAACATGGAGCAGTATTTTAAAATACGCGCATACCAGTCTCCATACACGAAAGGGGACAGGGTCGGCCAAATCTATACAAGCCGTGGTTGCAAAGCCCATTGCACTTTTTGCACGACAACCAATTTTTGGGGAAACCGTTTTCGCTCCCGAAGCCCGCAAAACGTTTTGGACGAGCTGATCCTGCTGAAAGAAAAATACGGTATCAATGAGTTTCACGTTCAGGACGATAACATTACCAATAACATGGAGCACGCCAAACACCTCTTCAAGGTTTTGGAAGAAATTTCCCTTCCATGGGCCACTCCGCAAGGGATCGCGTTATGGAGCCTGGATGAGGAGCTGTTGGAATTGATGGCGGCGTCAGGAGCTTACCAATTAACTTTCGCCGTTGAAAGCGGATCGCAACGCGTTCTTTTCGATCTTATAAAAAAACCGCTCAACCTCAGCAAAACAAAACGGCTTTTAGCCTATGCAAAAAAGCTGGGAATCCATATTCATGGATTTTTCATCATCGGTATGCCGCCGATGTTCGGGAAACCGGGAGAAACAATTGAAGAGATGAAAGAGACTTATCGCTTTGCCGAGGAAGCGGGCTTTGATAGCGCGTCCTTTTTCGCCGTATCACCCATTATTGGCTCAGAGCTTCTCACCGAATGTTTGCGGCAAGGCTTTATCAACCCTGGCGTAAAATTGTTTCAGATGTCGTATAAACAGGGACTGATAAATGTTCCTGATCTATGGGATGGCAAACAGGTTGCGGAACTTGCCGCCAAGTTCAATTACGAGTTCAATAAAAATGCCTCTCGGGAAAGTTCAGACGTAAAGTGGAGCGAGGATAAGTATTGAGGTTTACCGCTAAAACGCGAACAAGTTTAAAATGAAAAATAAATTAATAATAAGCATAGACGGAGTTCGTAAAGATCGTCTGGCGTGTTACAACAGCAAAATGGCATGGCTTACGCCAAACATCGCCAGGATTTATCCGGAATGCGTGTTGTTTGATGACGTAATGTCCGCCTCCACATCAACGGCTCAATGTTTCTCCACTATTTTTACAGGGAAAAACTCCGTGGAATTCGGCCGAAAACTTTATGGCGATTCACAAATGCCTTTTTCCCATAATGTTTTTAGCGACCATGAGGAAATCGGATATAAAACTGTTGTATGTGTTAACAAGCGGATCGAATCGTGGATAAAAATGATTAACACCTTTTCCAATGCCGAGTTCTGGTGGACGGGCAAATCAATCGCGGAGAGCGATGGGAAGACTAAAGACAGCGCGAGTTTTCGTCCTAAAGAGCAGGTGGAATATTTTATTGATCGCGCAAGTAAAGAAGAAAAACCTTTAATGAGCTGGCTCCATTTGGTCGGATTCTCTTCGCCCGATCCACGTTTCAATAAGCTCACCCCTTTTGAATATGACGCTAGGGTAGCGGAGATGGATGAGGCGATAGGAATATTCTTCGACCATTTTAAGGGTACGAGTGAAATTTATATTTTTGCCGATCATGGGTATGCGCTTTTTGAACAAGGCAGGTGGTCATATGGAAAAAATGGACACTCTCTCGTGCAACCGGTCCTTGACGTGCCGTTACTTGTGTACAACGGTGAGCAGACAGGCGTAAACCAGAACCTTGTTTCACAGATACGTATACGGGATATCATTCGTGACAGTGGTATAAGCCTGGAAATAAAAGATGAAATGGTTTTTTGTGAAACCAGGTATGTGGAACAGCATGATCTTGCTCTGGCTGTTCGTAAAGGGAAATATAAACTTTCATATTATTTCAGTGATGACCGTCATCAGTTTTATGATTTAAGCTCTGACCCGCTGGAGAATATCGACTACGCAAGCGATTCGTTTCACAAGCTTAAACGTAACGATGATGGAACGCATCCAAGCCTCAAACCTTTTATACTTCGGACTGACTGGGATGAATTGCGGGAAATTGAAGATGAGCTATTAAAGATCGCTAAAAATTATTATGGCCCGGAAACGATCGCCAGACACGAAAAAAGCAGGCGGGCGATGAATAAAAATCCGATTGTTCGGAGCCTCAAAAGCGCTGTCAAAAAATGTTTTCCAACCAAAGCCGGGTAAAAATGGATTTATGATAAATAGTAGCGAGGCGCCATATTTCAGGGTCTGGCTGATATTTTTTGTATATACAGCCATAGTGGCCGCTTTTGTTCAAATAGTGGCTCTGCCATATCTTTTTCCTGACCTGCATCACGGACATGGTCTGTTGAAAGGACTTGATGCGCCCAACTTCCACAAGCTGGCGGATAGACTGGCAAAAAAAATTGAAACCACCGGATGGTCAGCCTGGACGTTACGTCCAAGCGAGCAGGGGATATCCGGAGTGGTCGCCGCAATTTATGTTCTCACGTATCATGAGCCGTGGGTCATCATTCCTCTCAACGCTTTTTTGCATGCTAGCGCAGGCCTTCTCCTGTTCATGATAATCTGCAAACTTACTCCTGTCTGGCGCCACGCATTTGTTGCGACACTACCGTTGATCATTTTCCCATCGGCGATGACATGGTATGCGCAGATTCATAAAGACGGGTTTACCATACTGGGGTCGATGCTGTTCATATACGGCTGGATATTGCTGGCCGACCCTAAAAACTGGAAAGAATGGTTCAGGCCGTTTATAGCCTCGGTAAACATTATTTCAGGGACGACGCTTATCTGGATGATGAGGCCGTACCATGTCAAGATCATGCTCGCTGTTTCGGCGCTGGTATTTCTTGGAGTGACGATAATGGCTATCGTTCAGTGGATGAAATATATCTGGCCATTAAGAAAAACGCTTAAGGTGATCGGGCTAATGCTTGTGATACTTGCAATCGTATCGTTGTTCACCATGAACAATATTTATTCCCGTGAAGCTCCCCAACCAAATCTGGACACAAGCCCCATGTCATCTGTTGGCGCTTCTGAAACCTCGTATGAAAAAAGCGCACAAGCTTGGCGACGATCTGGCTGGCTCCCTGGCTTTCTGGAAAACGGACTTTTTTCCCTGGCTCAAATTCGAACGCACTTCATAACCATTTACCCTGACGCAAAAAGCAACATTGATACAAATGTCACCTTTAACGGCGCCAAAGATATTTTGATGTATATGCCACGGGCGCTTGAAGTGGCTTTGCTGGCCCCATTCCCAAACACATGGTTCAGCGTCGGCCACACAAAAGCTGGCTCTTTTATGCGATGGATTTCAGGAGTGGAAATGATCGTTGTATACGTTGCTCTGTTGTTCCTACCGTTCTCAATATGGAAATGGCGCTCAAGAGGGGCAATGTGGGTGGCGCTGACTTTTGCGTTTAATGTACTGCTCGTCTACGGCCTCGTTTTCGTCAATATAGGAACGCTATATCGCATGCGCTATTGTTATATCATGATACTGACCTCTCTTGGTATTCTGGGAGCGGTGACTGTGTGGGCTAAATTCCGGGCTTGGCGTACGCTCAACCAGCAAGGTTATTGACGCGCCATTATCATTTTACCTTCATTACTGCGGCAAAGATTTGGACTTGCGTAAAAAACCTAAAATCCTGTTTTTTATAACAGAGGACTGGTATTTCTGGTCCCACAGGCTCCCGCTGGCCAGAGCCATGAAAGATGAAGGGTTTGAAGTATTAATCGCAACATGTGTGACTGATCATGGCGACAGGATAAAAGATGAGGGTTTCAAACTGCTCCCCTTGAGGCTGAATAGAAGCGGTAAAAATCCTTTTCAGGAGATCGTTTCTATCATTGAAATAATTCGCCTATACAGGCGCGAGAGGCCGGATATAGCTCACCATGTGGCTCTAAAGCCTGTCATATACGGAGCAATAGCGGCGAGGTTTGCAGGCATATCAAATGTTGTCAACGCTTTGGCTGGGCTTGGTCATGTTTTCTCCGCCAAAGGATTACGCGCTTCACTGGTTCGTTTTGTTATCAGCAATATGTTACGCCCGGCGCTTCGACAAAAAAAGAGCCGCGTGATTTTCCAAAACCCGGACGACCGCGATCTTTTTGTCTCCTCAGGGCTGGTAGCGGAAGAGCAGGCGGCTCTGATAAAAGGCGCCGGTGTTGATACTGATCTGTTTGCGCCTTCCGATGACCTTCCTGATGGCAAACCTGTCGCGCTTTTCGCGTCGAGAATGTTGTGGACTAAAGGCGTTGGCGAATTTGTTCAAATGGCTCGTGAACTTAAAAAAAATAATATAGACGCAAGGGTCGCGCTGGCTGGCTCTCCAGATTATCATAACCCAGCCGCTGTGCCAGAATCTGAATTGAATAAATGGGACAGTGAAGGGGTTATCGAGTATTGGGGTAAAAAAGATAATATGCCCGCCGTGATGAAAAGCGTTTCCATAGTGGTATTGCCTTCATATTACGGTGAGGGAGTGCCGAAGGTTCTTATAGAAGGCGCGGCGGCTGGAAAGCCTCTTGTGGCTTTTGATATTCCCGGTTGTAGAGAGATTGTGCGGCATGGAGAAAATGGCTATCTTATCCCACCAGGAGCCGTTGACGCCATGTATGACGCTATACGCAAGCTTCTGCTGGATCCAGCTTTAAGAAACAGTATGGGTATGGCAGGACGAAAAATAGCGCTCGAGCATTTTTCCGAGCGGCAAGTGGTAAAAGAGACTTTGGACTTATATAAATCTATGCGCGCCGAACCATGGCCTGACCGAATATAGAACTATAAACTCTAATGACAAGGATTGTTTTGTGCCGACGACTTTATTAAATCCGTTTTGGACTGCGGGTTTTTTCGCTATTACTGGCGTATGCGCATATATTTTCGATATGCCGGAAACCTGGGCGGCGGCGTTCGTTTTGCTATTTTTTGCGGTAATAGTAAGCATGAACCCGTTCAACGGGATAGCGTTTATCTTGATTTCCACTCCATTTTTTCTAGGGGAAACCGGATGGCCATATTACTGGACTCTGGAAGCGCTAGTTTTTGGGACACTCTTGTCCGCCATAACGCATGCATGGATACGAAAGGAAAAGTTTGTCTTTCCGTTAAAATACCAGGTCATCCTTCTCATAGTGGCCGCAGCCGCAAGCTTGCCGATAGACGGCAAAGAGTTTTACTATGAGTTCTGGATCGCCACATGGAACGATATGTTCGCATGGTGGCTATCCGGGCATCCGGCTCCTAAAATAAATTATCTTCGCGTTCTCGTCAACATGCTAAGCGGCATCGGGCTTTTTCTGGTCGCTTTTAATTTTGCAAGCAAACGTGACGCGGCGGCGATACTTCCGTCATTGAAAGCCACCGTTGTTGTCGCAGGAGCGGTTTGTGTCATAGGGATATTGATGTTTTACGGCATGATACCCAAAAACCCCGATACCTGGCATTATTTAACCTTGTCTGTTGTCGGTAAGTTCGGCTCTGCGATAACGGCATTCTCATATGCCCTTCATTTTTGGAACCAATACCTGCTGCTTGTTTTGCCACTTGTTTTGTATTTTATTTTTTTTAAACGGAACGAGCCAAAAGCGCTGCTGTTTTATATCGCGATATTAGGCGTGGTTACTTTTTGTTTGCTCCAGGGTGGCTTAAGGTCCGCGGCCATGCTTTTCTACTTAACAGTGTTATTGGCCGCAGGGTTATATTTCTATTCGACCACGAAGGGTAAATTACACGGAAACAAATATTTGATTATTGTCGGGTTGGTTGCCGTGGCGGCTATCGGAGCCGCATTCCTGACCAGAGGCGAAGCCTTTGCCAGGCTATATGACGAAATATTAAAGAAATTCAATTATGAAACATTGAAGGGTATTCCGGAATTTATCGATAATCCGCTATATTTTCTGGAAAAAGGAATTTCGGAGCCGAGATTTTTCCTGTGGCATACAGCGGTTATGATGTTTATAGCCTCACCGTTCCTTGGAATCGGTTTGGGCAGGTATACCGCCCTGTTCAAAGAGTACTATGCGTCGGATTGGTATAATTGGGAGTATATAGGTTTCGCGTCAGGCGCGTCATCCCATTCTATCTATTTCGAGATACTTGCCAATCAGGGGATAATTGGCCTCCTTGTTTGGGGATTGCTACTGGCGTCAATCCTGATAGCTGGCGTTAAGGCCATCCGTAGCGAGACCGCCAAGGAAAAGAAGGCTTTAATTATTGCGATTCTTTTTTCCATAGTAAGCTGGCTCCTCCTTGGAGTAACCCACCATATTGCTTTATGCAGGGTGATAGAAATATTTTTCTGGATACAGGCGGGGATATTGGCGGGGTTATCGTCCAGCCAACTAAAGCATGTTGAATTAAGGAAAAGGATTTTTGCCGGAACTTTGATCGTTATTTCAATTGCGTTTATCTATCAGATAAAGCTTATTTCAGACCGTCCTGTTAGCGAACAGTTTTCCACCGGCTTCTACAACTGGGAAGGTCTGCCAGATGGAAGCCCGGCCAGATGGGCGGGTAAAAGAGCGGTGATGAACGTGAAGATAGAAAGCGAACAAATGGTGGTTTCGCTCTCCGCCCCTCTTCCAGCTTTGGACAAAAACCCGCAAAAAGTCACCATCTGGTTTGGCTCCCATAAAACCGAAGCCGTTTTTCGGGATACAAGCTGGCAGGACATTATTGTCCCCGCTGACGCGACAAAGGGTTCATACAAAGCTCTCTGGATGGAGGCTGACTATGTTTTCAACCCTAAAAAGAAAAACATAAGTAGTGACGACAGAAACCTGGGAGTGATGATGAAGCAAATCAGGTGGGAGTAAAACCAACGGTTACGCCAGTGAAACGCTTTCCATGCTGGCGAGGTTTTCTATATCAGCGATAAGCGCGTCTCCGGCATGAACTTTCGTATTCGCGGCCCGCATCACCAGCTCTCCTTTGCCGGGCACTCGTAAATGAAGTGAAACAGGGCATGTGCCCTTATGTTTTGCAAATACGCCCATAAGCTCGTTGAGAGCCTCTTCCTCCAGACCGATAGTGGACATATGCACATGGACAGAGTTTGTAAATTTTGCGCGCGCATCCGTAAATGTCATAATTTCCTGCGTGATGATTTTTGTCCCCCTGTCATCGTTGGCGTCGATAGTTCCTTTCACAAAAATCGGCTCGTCACTTTCCAAAAGCTCAGCGTTTTCGGATAATATGTCTGGCCAAACGATAGCTTCAGCGGAACCGTTCAGATCTTCAATCGTGAGATACGCCATCGTCTCACCTTTTTTTGTCGTCATGGTTTTTTTGGCGACCACTATTCCACCAAAACGAACCTCTTGTTTATGGGCGGCGTTTTTTAAGGTGGAGGCGGTATGAGTTGAAAAAAGCTTCAAATCACGAATGTACTCTTTTAACGGATGGCCGGAGATGTAAAAACCAAGAGCCTCTTTTTCATAAGCCAGCCTCTCTTTTTCAGGCCATTCGGGGGTGTCTTTTACCTTTACGCTAACAGAGTAGGCGGCGTCTCCGCCAAGAGCCCCGAATATATCCACCTGCCCCATTTCGCGGTCTCTATGTGTTTTTTGCGCGGCGGCGATGGTCTCCTCAATCGATTCAAAGAGCGCGGCCCGCGTATGTCCAAAAGACTCAAAAGCGCCGCACTTTACCAGAGCTTCCATCGTCCTTTTGTTTATAGCGGAAACGGGTACGCTCTCGGCAAAATTAAGAAGGGAGGTAAACTTGCCGTTCTCTTCCCTTGCGGAAATGATCGCGTCCACCGAGGTTACGCCCAGCCCCTTCACCCCGGCAAGGCCAAACCGGACCCTTCCTGAAATAACGGCAAAATCCCGCATCGACTCGTTGACATCCGGCGGCGCCACCTCAATCCCAAGGTCACGAAGCTCCTGTATGTAACGGATAACTTTATCCGAGTTGTCCATGTCGGACGTAATAAGCGCCGCCAAATACTCCGCGGGATAATGGGCTTTAAGGTAGGCGGTCTGATATGCCACGAGAGCATAGCAGGCGGAATGTGACTTGTTGAAACCATATTCTCCGAATTTTTCAAGCAGCTCCCATAGCTTTTCCACCTTTGTCCTGTTGTGCTTGTTTTTAACGGCCCCTTCTATGAACTTGTCTTTTATTTCGGCCATGATATTCATGTCTTTTTTACCCATGGCCTTGCGCAGGCTGTCGGCCTGTCCCAATGTGAAACCGGCAAGGACGTTGGCGATTTTCATCACCTGCTCCTGATATACGATAACGCCGTAAGTTTCGCTCAGGATAGGCTCAACCTCCGGGAAATTTATCGTTTCTTTTTCATGTCCATGTTTGCGGCGAACATATTGATCCGCCATGCCTGAATTGATGGGGCCCGGCCTGTATAACGCCACCAGCGCAATGATGTCGAAAAAATTTGTTGGTTTCATTTTTCGGATCAGATCACGCATTCCAGATGACTCCAGCTGAAACACGCCAAATGTCGTCGCCTTCGCCAACAGATCGAAAGTTTTCTTGTCGTCAAGTGGTATAGACTCAATACCAAAATCAGAGTCGATAAAGGCCTTCACCTGTTTTACGGTGTTATCTATGACGGTAAGCGTTCTCAACCCGAGAAAATCCATCTTCAAAAGACCGAGTTTCTCAACATCCTTCATTTGATATTGGGTGGTAACGTCGCCATCTGTGGCGTTTGACTTGAAAAGGGGCATAAAGTTGGTCAAGGCCTCCGGGCTTATCACCACACCTGCTGCATGAGTGGATGCGTGCCGCGTTATACCTTCCAGCGATTTTGATATTGTAAGAAGTTTTTTTATCTCATCGCTCTCATCCTCCAGTTTTTTCAACCGTGGCTCGACCTTAAGCGCCTTGGAGATGGTCATCTTCAGCTCGTTCGGTATAAGCTTGGCTATTTTGTCCGCCTGGGCGTAAGGAATATTCATCACCCTCGCCACATCGCGCACTACGGCCTTGGCTTTCATCGTTCCGAAGGTGATGATCTGCGCTACATGGCTTTGTCCTCCATATTGTTTCCGAACGTAGTCTATGACCTCACCCCGGCGATCCATGCAAAAGTCGATGTCGATATCCGGCATCGATATACGCTCGGGGTTAAGGAACCTCTCAAAAATAAGACCGTACTCAATCGGGTCAAGATCGGTGATTCGCAAGGCGTAAGCCACCATGGAGCCTGCCGCGGAGCCGCGACCCGGCCCCACCGGTATTCCCTTTGCCCTGGCGCGCTTGATAAAGTCCCACGTGATAAGGAAATAACCCGGGAACCCCATCTTGTTTATCGTCTCCATCTCCCACAGTAAACGTTTCAGATATTCTTTCTTTTTATCTTCGGAAAACGGTTTTCCGGCTTTTTCCGACTGGATAAACCGTAGCTCAAGCTCATGTATCGCGGTCTGCTCCAGATACGCTTCGGTGGTCGTGTCGTTAGGGATAGGAAATTTTGGCAGATAATATTTACCTTCATCGAAAGAGAAAGAGCACTCCTCGGCAACTTTAAGAGTGTTCTTCAAAGCTTCCGGAACGTCTTTGAAAAGCGCCGTCATTTCCTCTGCGGATTTAACGTAGAACTGGTCTCCGTGATAGCGCATCCTGTTTTCATCTTTAATCAATTTCCCTGTTCCGATACATAAGAGAGCGTCATGAGCGGACGCGTCCTCCCTGTTCAGATAGTGAGCGTCGTTGGTTGCGACAAGCGGCAGGTCCATCTCCTTTGCGAGAGGGATCATCAGGTTGTTCACTTTTTTCTGTAGCTCAATACCGTGATCCTGAATTTCCAGATAGAACCTGTCAGGGAAGATGTCTCTATAAAATCCCGCCGCTTTTTTAGCCTCGTCTAACTTGTCATTTGCCAGCAGGCTTGAAACTTCACCCTTAAGGCAGGCCGAAAGCGCAATCAAACCGTCTGAACATTCCGCCAGAAGATCTTTGTCAATCCGCGGTTTGTAGTAGTACCCCTCGGTGTATCCCGCCGTGACGAGTTTGCAGAGGTTCTGATACCCTTTTTTGTTCTGAGCCAGCAATACGAGATGATGGGATCGTGAAGACGAGTCTGAAGACGCCCCTCTGTCAAACCTGCTTCCTTTGGCAATATAGGCTTCACACCCAAGAATCGGCTTTACACCTGCTTTAATCGCCTTATGAAAAAATTCCACAGCCCCGAACATAGTCCCATGGTCGGTGACGGCGATAGTCTGCATTTTAAGCTCATTGGCCTTTTTCAGCAAAGGGTCAAACTGAATGGCGCCGTCCAGCAGGCTATACTGGCTGTGCAGGTGGAGATGAACGAAATCGCTATGTTTCAAAACGAAGCCGTAACGAACCAGAGAGGGTGTTTTGAAGCTTTCGAGCGCACTTGACTGTCTGTATCCAAATTATAAAAATGCTAATATTCTTGATCTGGGAAATCATTTGCCATCAGCTCGTTATCATCTGTATCCGCATGGTCACTAGCGTCAGCGCCCAGGGAAAGCTCTTCTATTCCGTCTTCAACTATGGAATCTTCTTCAGAGTTATCATACTCTTCAGTGGAAATTACAGGTCGTTTTGTCGGTTTTGGGGCAGCGCTTTTCCGCGCTTTCTTTGGCTTTGAGCCACATTTCGGACACAGCGGTTTCGGCTTTTTCAGATCGTAAAATTTAGTTCCGCATTGGGCGCAAGTAAATTTTTCACCAAACTTTGGATGGGACATGAAATCTCCGGTTTAATTGTTAGCCACGTATTATATTGGGCGATTTCCAAATCGTTTCGATATTGATAACGAAACTAAAGAAAAAAGGCAATAGTTTTTTTTACATGGTTTTCGCAACACTGTCAGCCCGTTGCAAAAACTACATTATTCCCATTCTATAGTGCCTGGCGGTTTTGAAGTAATATCGTAAACAACCCTGTTAACACCGCGAACCTCGCCGATAATACGGTTCGATATCTCCCCCAAAAGCTCATACGGTATCTGCGCCCAGTCCGCAGTCATAGCGTCCCGGCTTGTAACTCCGCGTATGGCCACAACGTTTTCGTATGTGCGCTCGTCACCCATCACGCCCACAGATTTCACAGGTAACAGCACAGCGAAAGCCTGCCACACCTTGTCATACCATTCAGCCTTCCTAAGCTCGTCCAGGACGATAGCGTCCGCCTGGCGCAATACGGTGAGCCTCTCTTTTGTGATTTCGCCCAGGATGCGTATCGCAAGCCCAGGGCCGGGGAAAGGATGCCTCCACAATAATTCACGTGGCAACCCAAGCTCTTCTCCCAGTACACGCACCTCGTCTTTGAAAAGTTCTCGTAGCGGCTCTATAAGGCCAAGATGCATTAACTCGCCAAGCTCAAGGTTGTGATGGGTCTTGATAACGGCCGAGGGGCCTTTCTGGCTTGTAGATTCAATAACATCCGGGTAGAGGGTCCCCTGAGCCAGAAATTTTACATTAGGAATCTTTTCCGCCTCGCTCATGAAAACTTCCACGAACGCTGGTCCTATGACCTTTCGTTTTTTCTGCGGGTCGGTAATCCCTTTAAGCTTCGCGAGAAACATTTCGGAAGCGTCAACCTTTATCACATTGATATGAAAGTGGTCGGCGTACATTGACATCACGCTGTCACCCTCGTTCATGCGAAGAAGCCCGTTGTCGACAAATATACACCTCAACTGGTCGCCTATCGCCTCGTGAATAAGCCGGGCCGTAACCGAAGAATCCACACCGCCGGAAAGTCCGCAGATGACATTCGCGTCTCCCACCTTTTCCCTTATCAGCTCCACGGAGGATTCAATAAAGGAGCGCATGGTCCAGTCGCCGGAGCATGAGCAAATGTTAAAAACAAAATTCTCCAGCATCTTGACCCCGTTTGGAGTGTGCGCCACCTCCGGGTGAAACTGGATACCGTATAGTGGTTTTTGTTTATGCCGGATAGCGGCGATAGGCGCGCTTTGCGTGCTGGCCATTATTGAAAAGCCGTGAGGGACGTTCTCTATCCTGTCGCCATGGCTCATCCATACGTCCTGATTGGAGCCAAGCCCTGAAAAAAGGTCTGTATCTGAATCGAAAGTAAGTTTTGCATAACCATATTCACGCCGGGCGGCTTTGCCTACGCCGCCTCCCAAAAGGTGGGTCATCAACTGCATCCCGTAACATATGCCGAGAAGTGGTATACCAAGCTCGAAAACTTCCTTGTCGATAATTGGCGCCGACTGGTCAGTTACGTAGCTGGGCCCTCCGGAAAGAATAATTCCCTTTGCGTCGAAATCGCGTATGGCCTTTAATCCCATGTTGAATGGGTGTATCTCGCAATATACATGGGCCTCACGAACACGCCTTGCGATAAGCTGGGTGTATTGCGAGCCGAAATCGAGAATCAGAATTTTTTGATGAGAGGGAAGGGTCATTTTTCGACAGAGTAGTTGGGGGCTTATCTTGTAATCCTCACGTCGTGGACGTGACTCTCTTTCAACCCTGCCGGGGAAATACGGACAAACCGTCCTTTCTCGTGAAGCTCGGGGATGCTGGCCGCTCCGCTATACCCCATGCCGGAGCGAAGACCGCCAGTAAGCTGATGAACCACGAATGAAAGCTCCCCTTTATAGGGAACACGTCCCTCCACGCCCTCAGGAACAAGTTTGACGCCTTTTTGCGACCCGATATTATCCTGGAAATACCTGTCCGCGCTACCTTCTTCCATAGCCCCGATAGAGCCCATCCCACGGTATTCCTTATAAACCCTGCCCTGGTACATTATCTTTTCGCCAGGAGACTCCTCTACACCGGCAAACAGGGAGCCTATCATCACGACATTAGCGCCTGCCGCCAGAGCTTTTACAATGTCGCCAGAATGTTTGATGCCGCCATCGGCGATTATTGGGACACCTTTTTTATTTGCCTCAAGAGCGCAATCGTTTATAGCCGTGATCTGTGGCACACCCACACCCGCCACGATTCTCGTCGTGCAGATTGAGCCCGGGCCGATGCCTACCTTTATAACGTCCGCCCCGGCGTCTATCAGCTCTCGTGTCGCTTCGGCCGTGGCCACGTTCCCCGCCATAATATCAATATCGTTCGAAATATCGCGGATGGTTTTTACAGCGTCGATAACGCCTTTGGAATGACCGTGGGCTGAGTCTACCGTAATTATGTCGCATCCATACGCTAGAAGCTCCTCAACTCTCTTTGTAAGGTCGCTTCCTGTTCCCACGGCCGCTCCTGCGCGCAACCGTCCCTTGCTGTCTTTAGCGGCATGGGGGAACTTCACGCTCTTCTCGATATCGTTTATTGTGATAAGCCCCAAAAGGCGCCCTTCTTTATCTGATATCAAGAGCTTTTCTATTCTGTGTCTATGGAGGATCTTTTTCGCTTCAACCAAAGTGATGTCGACCGGAGCGGTAATGAGCTCTTTTGTCATTAGCTCATGTGTAGACTTCTCCATATCCTCTTCAAACCGCATGTCACGGTTGCTCAATATTCCAACAAGCTTATTGTCCTCAGTAACCGGGAACCCTGAGAATCCATATCTTTCAACAAGTTTGTACACTTCTCCAATCTTCATATCTGGCGTAATGGTGATCGGGTCAATGATCATTCCGGTCACATGGCGTTTCACCTTATCGAGCTCGCGACGCTGCTGATCGATTGAAAAATTTTTGTGAATAAAACCTATTCCCCCTTCCAAAGCCAGCGCAATGGCAAGCCTCGCTTCGGTTACCGTATCCATGGGCGCCGAAATAAGGGGAATGTTGAGGCCAATTTTTCCTGAAAGCCTTGTTGAAATATCGACATCAACCGGAATCACTTCGGACCGGTTCGGGACAAGAAGAACATCGTCGAATGTTAGAGCTGTGCGGACGTCAGTGAATTTATCTTTCATAGAACCCATTTGCCAAAAAAATCAGAATCGCAAAATCGCAAAGCAATTTGGCAATGTAAAAAAGTAAAGATAACATTTATAGATAAACAAAGCCGTAAGCGCAAGGGATTTGATCCATAGAGTGTCCAAAAAATTTATTGGGCCAGCGCCCCCATCAATTATCATAAATACTCTTACCCACGATTCCTGGCGAAACAGATTTTTTGAATTTTTCATGAATAAACCTATGTTGGCCTTGAAAAACGCCCTCAAAACCGCTGTCGCCAACTGGGAAAAACTGTGGAAAAGCTTCTTTCTAAACATTATTGCTGAAAAAAAAGTGGAATGACTCGCTGAAAAGAAAGAAATTCTAACACAGTTTGTCAGATATAAATACTTATAATTCAATGTGTTAACTAAAGAGGGTAAACTTAGGTTCACAAGCTTTCCCCGTAGAGCCCAAAAATCCGGAGTCTTTCCACATTTTTGTAATTGGCAAGAAAATTGTACTGTTTGTTCCGAACGCCTGACCCGTCTTTTTACCTGCAACAATAAGGCTCTGTGGCTGTGTTGGTAGTAAAACTGGATATTTACCACTCCTGCCGCCGATTGTCTGGTAATAAAGTTGGTGTCAAAAAATCGTCTTTTCAGTTGGCATACCCCTTGCTCCTTGCCTTATACGAATGGTTTATCAGGTTGTAAAGCGTCAATTTGTTGTTACGTGAATTTGATTATGGGGAATTTTAAATTAGTGAAACGATTATTTTTGTTAACGTTAACCTTGTTTGTGTCTATGGTTTCGCCAACGTTTGCAAAGGTCGATCTTTCAGGCCTGAACAAGTTTGAGGGTGTCTCCGTTTATTCCGATACAAGTGAGACCAGGGTTGTGTTCCGGTTCGCTAAAGATTGGAAAGCTGACCCCAACCCCGTTTTTTATAAAAAATCAATCCAGATTGACGTGGTGAATTCTTTTATAACACCGGCAAAACGAAAGTTTCAGATAGGCGACACCATTGTGCGCTCTGTACAGGCGTATCAAATATCCCCCAGCAAAGTCCGCTTGAGGCTCTTTCTTACAGTAGATCCACGGAATTTTTCCGAGCAATGGAGCGGCTCTGTAAACGGCAACCTTATGATTTTAGCGTTGGAAAGGAAAGGCGCGCCAAAACCGCAAACCATACAGGCAAAGCCAGCCTCCACAACAAAAAAACCGATAGAAATCAAACATAAAGCTGTCAAGGTAATGAAGGCTTCCATTAATAAAAAGTCTGATGCGGTGGAAGTTCCCTCCATTACAAAAGGAAATGAACCGAAAGAAAAGCCGCGCACGTTAACCGCCCTTAAAGATTTCTCCAAAAAATTTAGCTTTCTTACAGATGGAGGAAAGAAAAAAAACGAGGCTGAGCAAGCCTCTGAGAATAAAAGTAAAAGCTGGTCTCTGGAGTTTAAAGACCCTGCTGCGCCCAAGGCCCCCGGCACAAAAGAAATGGTGATTAAAATGGTCTCCGCTCTTTCGCTTACGCTCGCGCTTATCTTTCTGCTTTCATGGGTGGCTAAAAAATATATGGGACGGGTTAACGGGGTGTTTGGCGGAGACCCTGTTGTCAAAGTCCTGGCGACAGGCTCTATAGGAGTGAAAAAGCAGGTGGTGGTGGTGGACGTGGCGGGGGAAGCTCTTGTTCTTGGAATATCTGGTGAGAACATAACAATGTTGACATCTATAGACGACCAGGAAACAGCCGACAGACTTCGCCGACAGAGCGGGGCCACATTTGGCGGCTCCAAACAGAAAAATACTCTTTTTTACAAGGGCAATGAACGAGATACGAAAACTGAAGGCGGGATTCTAAAAAAAGCATTGGAGTATGCCAGGATTGGCAAGGTAAAGACGGCTTCCAAAAACCCAAGAGCTTTATTCGATGAAAATGACTCTGGAACTTTCGCAGGGAAACTGAAAATGGCCGGAGCGCCGGTATCGGCAATGGAATATGCCCGCAATATGGAAAACATGGTGGATGAAAAAGATGAAAAATCATCGCTCACAAGAGAAGAGCTTTTGGCAAAAGTCAGCCGTGGCATAAGAGAGCGGAATCAACGGCTCAAATCAGTCTAAGGCGGTAGCAATGCTCAACTTTATTAAATTCTTGTTCCTGTTTTATATAGTGGCGACGATTTTTCCCCAAGAGGCTATCGCCCAAAGCGTAGGCGGAATGCCAACAATAAATGTATCGTTAGGGGAAACGAACGACCCTGGTCAAATAGCGACCGGCTTGAAAATTCTTATTCTTATGACGGTGCTCTCTCTGGCTCCGTCACTGTTTGTTTCCCTTACCTCATTCGTGCGGATCATTGTTGTCATACATTTTCTCCGTCAGGCTATGGGAACGCAAACGATGCCGCCAAACCAGGTTGTGGCGGGGCTTGCGATGTTCATGACCTTTTTTATCATGGCCCCTGTTTTCTCAAAAATATATAACGAGGCTTTCATACCTTTTACCAAAGAAACCATCAGCGCGGAGAAGGCCTATTCGAAGGCTATGGATCCGCTTAGAAAATTCATGCTGAACCAGACCCGTGAAAAAGACCTGGGTATGTTCGTGGAGATGTCCAAAATGGAGAAGCCTAAGAGCATAGAAGATGTGCCTACATACATAATAATTCCGGCGTTCATAATTTCCGAAATGAGGACATCCTTTACTATCGGTTTTCTGATCTATGTCCCGTTTCTTGTGCTGGATATGGTTATTGCTTCGGTTCTTATGTCCATGGGTATGATGATGCTTCCCCCGATTATGATTTCGCTGCCGTTCAAGCTTATGCTTTTTGTCCTGGTGGATGGATGGTATTTGATCGCCGGGTCGCTTATGAAAAGCTTCGCTTATTGAAAAGGAAATTGTGACATGACGTTATATAAAGCGGTAAATATAAACTGTATGCCAGGAGGCGTTCATGGTAACGCCTGATTTTGTTGTAAGCTTCGCCGCCGAAGGGCTGAAAATGGCGATATTGATCGCCGCTCCCATGCTGGGATTTGGTCTTATTGTAGGTCTTTTCGTCTCGATATTCCAAGCGGTTACGTCTATACAGGAGATGACGCTTACGTTTATCCCGAAGATTTTGGCTGTGATGATATCCATATTGATATTTTTCCCATGGATGATCGAAATGATGTTGGGCTATACGGCGAAAATAATTCTGAACATACCTCTTTATATCCGGTAATCGCTATGACAGGCATCTTTCCGTTCCAGCTGGAATGGTTTCAGGCGTTCCTGTTGATATTTGTGAGGGTAACGTCAATGGTCACTTTCATGCCAGTATTGGGCGGTCAGGCTATTCCATCGCATATGAAGGTGGCTTTGCCGCTAATGATCTCGGTCATCGTGTTTCCCCTGGTGGATATAAAACATGTGACGGTAGAAATGGACGTTCTCACCATGGGTCTGCTCATAGTAGGTGAGGCCATGATAGGGCTTGTGACAGCGTTTCTGGTAAACCTCCTTTTTGCCGCTGTTCAGCTTGCCGGAGCCCTTATAGATTTCCAGATAGGATTTGGAATCGTAAACGTCGTCGATCCAATCACGAACGCGCAGGTATCTGTAACCGGGCAGCTGTTAAATATCACCGCCATGCTTATTTTCCTCAGTATCAACGCGCACCATTGGGTGTTGATGGGGCTTGTGGACAGTTTTCATACTATTCCCCTTGGCGGATTTAAAAGTAGTGTCGGCCTAAGCAAAATGTTTGTGCAATCGATGAAGGCGGTGTATGTCACCGGCATGCAGATCGCCGCCCCGGTAACAGTAACGTTGCTGTTAAAGCAGACGGCCATGGGGCTTATCGCAAGAACAGTTCCGCAAGTAAATATTTTTATAGTGGGATTCCCTATCACGATAGGGCTGGGGCTTGCGACCATAGCGATATGTTTACCGGCTTTCAGCAAGTTTCTAATAAAGATTTTCTCCTTGCTTGCTGAGCAACTGCAAGTAGCATATTTCTTGATGGGTTGAAAGGGGGTGAGGAAGTTTGGCCGAAGGCGCTAGTAAAGACGAAAAAACTGAAGAACCAACCGAAAAACGGTTACAAAAAACCAGGGATAAAGGACGAACCGCAAAAAGTATCGAGGTAAATTCTGTCCTGATTCTATTGTTTGCCGTGTTGTTTTTCACTTTTTTCGGCATGAATTTCATTAAGGATATTCTGGAGTTTTGGCAGGTGTTGTTTAGTATGTCGGCTCAATTCGAGCTGAACTCAACATCGTTGCATTTACTTGTTTCTGTCATCATGGAAAAGGTATTCTACATTCTGGCCCCGCTTATGTTCACTCTCGCCCTTATCGGCCTGATCTCCAACGTTTGGCAAAATGACGGCTGGGTTTTTTCATGGGATCCAATATTACCCAAATTCAATAAAATCAACCCTCTTACAGGGTGGAAACGGTTTCTTGGCGTGGAAGGTTTTGTAACTCTTTTAAAATCGGTTGGTAAACTTACCCTTGTCGGAATGGCCGTATATCTTTCTCTTTATGATGAATGGCTCAAGGTTCCCAACCTCATGGGTTTGCCCGTTGCTCAGTCCCTTATATTGCTTGGTGACGAGATGTTCGTCCTTGTGCTTAGAGTGCTTTCTGTATTGTTTGCGATTGCCATCGCTGATTTCGCTTTTCAAAAATACCAGTTTATTAAGAATCAGAAAATGACTAAACAGGAAGTTAGGGATGAACGAAAGGATATCGAAGGAGATCCGATTATAAAACAACGTATGAGACAGAAAAGATTTGATTTATATCGCTCAAGAATGATGGCGGCGGTTCCTGAGGCGGAGGTTGTCATTACCAACCCGACACACCTTTCAATTGCCCTCCGATACGACAGGGTAAACGACCCCGCTCCTGTCTGCGTGGCTAAGGGAAGTGGATACGTGGCGCTTAAAATCAGAGAAATAGCAAAAGAAAACGATATTCCTGTGATAGAAGACAAGCCATTGGCACAAACCTTGTTTAAAACAATAAATATCGGAGAAGTAATACCGGAAACGCTATATAAAGCCGTGGCGGAAGTATTGGCGTATATTTACAAACTAAAGGAAAAAGTCGTTAATTTATAAATAGATAGAGCATTCAACAAAAAGATGTTTGGATGGTAGAAAAAGATTTGGCCTTGCGCCAGAATATTGACGCGCTAGATTTATGACGTTTTAACGACACTATTTTGACGGATATTTAAGCAGGAATAAATGGCTACAGCTAAAGTATTGGAAAAGACCAAGGGCATCACCAGTAACGCGGATATAGTTCTGGCTTTTGGTGTGGTGGGAGTAATCATGGTCATGGTTATTCCCATTCCGACAGCTCTCCTCGATATTCTTCTCGCTATATCGATTACTCTTGGGCTCCTGGTGTTATTGGTTGCGATATATCTGGAAAACCCTATCAAGTTTTCCGTATTTCCGTCACTTCTTTTGATAATGGCTATTTACCGCCTTTCGCTAAACGTAGCCTCGACACGATTAATCCTTTTGCATGGAAGCGAGGGGCCGGACGCCGCTGGCAAGGTTATCGAGTCTTTCGGTCACTTCGTGGTTGGCGGGAACTATGTTGTGGGGATTGTGGTATTCGTTATTCTGGTAATTATCAACTTCAAGGTAATAACACAAGGCTCCACGCGCACATCGGAAGTGGCTGCGAGGTTTACCCTTGACGCGATGCCGGGCAAGCAGATGAGCATCGACGCCGATCTCAACGCAGGGATAGTCACCGAGCAGGAGGCGAAAGATCGGAGAAAAGCCCTTGAAGACGAAGCCAGTTTTTACGGAGCGATGGACGGAGCCCTGAAGTTCGTCCGGGGTGACGTTGTGGCCGGTATAATTATTACGATAGTTAATATTGCCGCCGGTTTTGCCATAGGCGTGCTTCAGCAGGGCATGGATGTAGCCGAAGCTGCGAAAGTTTATACTATCCTGACCGTGGGCGACGGTCTTGTTTCGCAATTGCCTTCGATAATTATCTCCACCGCGTCCGGTTTGGTGGTTACCCGCGCTATTGGCACAAGCAACCTTGGTCAGCAGCTTGCCGAGCAGCTGATGATAAACCCCAGAGCTTTTGCGATAACGGCCACTTTTCTTATATTTCTGGCAATCATACCCGGCATGCCAACAGTTGCGTTTTTGGTGTTGGGAGTGGGGGCGGGCGCCCTTTCCATCGTCATGATCCAGGCTGAAAAAGAGACAAAAATTATGGAGCGGAAAGAAGAAGAGGTTGCCGCCGCCCTTCCACCGCCGGAGCATGTTGAGGCCCTCCTTCCCCTCGATACGCTGGAGCTTGAGATAGGCTATGAGTTAATACCGATGGTGGACACCGCTCAGGATGGTGAATTGCTGGAGCGGATAAAGTCTGTTCGGCGCCAGTTTGCCCTTGAGATGGGCATTATTGTTCCTCCGTTGCATATCAGGGACAATCTTCAGCTTAAATCAAATGAATACTCGATCCTGATAAAAGGTGTGCAGGTGGCTCATGGTGAGCTGTGGATGAATCACCACCTTGCGATTAATCCAGGAACCGTAACTCAGGCGACGCCAGGCGTTGAAACGGTCGATCCCACTTTCGGACTGCCGGCGTTATGGGTGACAGAAGCCAATAAGGAAAAAGCGAAAATGGCGGGATACACCGTTGTCGACGCCGCCACTGTAATCACAACTCATGTTAAAGAAATTATTCGCACTCACGCCTATGAAATATTAAGCAGGCAAGACACCCAGAAGCTTATCGACACTTTCGCTGAAACAAACCCGAAAGTCGTCGAAGAGCTCATACCAAATCTGCTTACTTTGGGACAAACGCAAAAAGTTTTGCAAAACCTGCTTAAAGAACAAATTTCCATTCGTGACCTTAGCACCATTATAGAAACTTTGGCGGACAAGGCGACCATAACCAAGGATACCGATGTCCTCACAGAATATGTTCGCGCCGCTATGAGCAGGTCGATCAGTAAGTCGCTTCGAAGTGAAGGTGGGGAACTGCCTGTTATAACGCTGGACCCTGCGGTGGAAGATACATTGGTCAAGTCGATAAAGCAGACGGAGCACGGGGCTTATCTGGCTATGGAGCCTGACTACGCGCAGAGACTTATCGACGCAATAAAAGGAAGTATAGATAAATTCGATATAATAAGCGCAAACCCTGTCCTGCTCACAGGCGCCGCCGCGCGCTTGAATCTGCGGCGTCTGGTAGAGCGGTTTATACCGAACCTCACAGTTTTGTCGCACAACGAAATTTCCCCGGACACACAGATAAACAATCTTGAAGTGGTAAAATTATAAGGACCGGATATGCAGGTAAAACGATATGAAGCGGTTAGTATGGGCGAGGCGGTAAAAATGGTGAAAACCGACCTGGGGCCCGATGCCGTGATACTTACTTCACGAAAAAAACATAAGGGAAGCAAGATGTTTGGTATATTCGGAAGGCCGGTGATAGAGGTCACAGCCGCTCTGCCAAATAAAAAGCGCGAGCCTGTGGCGAGACGTTACAATCCAAACCTGGACGGACGTGGTTCAAGAAGGCCGGAGGCCGATTGGAATTCAGCGCAGGATGATAAAGGAGTGGCGCTTGCTTTGGAGCCTGTGATTGACGGTCTTTCCGAAGTGCGCGATAGCCTGGATGAACTCTGGTCTGGCAAAAAAGACCCCGACGCCGCTGTAGAACGAATATCTGATGACATGCGGGAAATGAAGTCGATGATGTCATATATAATCGACCAGTCTGGCATTGAAAAAGAACTGAACCGTGGCCGCAGCTATCTGACCCTCAAAAGAATTTTAAAAGACCTGGGTATCGCTGAAGAATATATCCATGCGTTGCTGGACGACATAATTGAAAAACCCGGCGGCGGGCCGGAACCGGACTTGAAAACCATGCTTAAGGCGACAGCCACAAGGATACGCGACACCATCACATTTGGCGGAGCAATAGGAAAACCTTATCCCGGTGATGTGAAACCAAAGGTTGTAGCCCTTGTTGGACCTACCGGTGTAGGGAAAACTACAACTTTGGCCAAAATAGCCTCCAGTCTTTCCATGCATGGCGCAAAAGTTGGTTTCATCACGATAGATACATTCAGGATAGCCGCCGTTGAGCAGCTTAAAATCTATGCGGGAATATTGAACATCCCTCTGGAAGTGGTTCTCTCCCCTGAAGATATGGCCCATGCGTTTAGAGCTTTTCGAAACAAGGACGTCATACTGATAGACACAGCAGGGCATTCCCAGCGTGATCTGGCGCAGCTTAGAAGGCTTAAAAGTTTTTTAAGCAAATATACGCAGATAGATACACGGCTGGTTCTTTCCGCTTCGTCTTCCGAAAAACAGATGGAAGAGACAATCCGGAATTTCTCCGAGCTGTCCATCTCGAATCTTATATTCACAAAGCTTGACGAGGCGACTTCTTTAGGCTCTATTTTTAACCAGCATATCAGAACCGGGATTCCGGTATCGTATTTCACCACCGGTCAACGTGTGCCAGAAGATATCGAAGACGCTACAGCAAAACTATTTGTAAAAAGATTTTTTAGCAAAGAAAAAAGTATAGAAACCAAAGCATATGTTTAATCTTATTTCGGGAGAATAATAAAATGGATCAGGCTGGTTCTTTAAGACGTTTGGCGAGAGCAGGCAGGCAAAACGCCCCTGCTAAAGCAGGCGCAAACAGCCTGCGTGGCATCGCTGTGGCCTCTGGCAAGGGTGGTGTGGGTAAAACCAATACAGTGGCAAACCTCGCCTATGTGCTTAAGGCGATGGGTAAAAGATCACTTGTGTTCGACGCGGACATTGGACTTGGCAATATACATATTCTTCTTGGGCTCGCTCCCCGTTACAATCTCGAACACGTCATATCCGGGGAGAAAACCATGGACGAGGTCATCATGCGCGGACCGGGCGGGATAGAAATCCTTCCGGCCAGCACGGGTCAGCGTCAATTCAGCGCTCTTGACGGCGAGGAAAAGCTTACGCTAAAGACCGAACTTGAGGCCCTTGAGGAGGATTACGACTTTATTTTGTTCGACATAGGCGCGGGGATATCATCCAACGTAATGTATTTCTGCTCCGCCGCCAGTGATGTGGTTGTCGTCACCACGCCGGAGCCCACAGCGTTTGCGGACGCCTATGCTCTCATAAAAATATTGTCCAGGGATTACGCCAGGCATGAATTCAAAATAATAGTCAACAATGTAAAAAGCGCCATGCAGGCGGATAACGTTTGCGACAGGCTGGAAAAAGTGGCGGACCGTTTTGGGCTCGACGCCAGGATAGAGAGCCTGGGATATATTTTCTATGATGAGTCGGCGCCTAAAGCGGTATTAGCGCAACGACTGTTTGCAGAGATGTATCCTGGCTCGAAAGCCGGACAATGTATTCGTAAAATAGCGAAGAACCTTATAAAAATGTCAGAACCTGCAAACATTGAATGGGACAAGGCGCTGGCTATCTGAAAATATTAGGTGGGTGTAGGATTGTATGAATGATTTTAACCAGAGATTTTCTGTAGCCCTTGGTATTCTTGGTTTCGGCGTTGCGGGATTTTTCTCAATATTTGTAGGTTCGGAGATTTTTACGGCCTTGATACGGTCATTGATTTCAGGAATGGCCATGTTTCTGTTCGGTAAGCTTTTGGCCGCCATGATATACGAAGGGCCTCCGCCCCCTGTAATCCGGCCGAGGAAACCACCGGAGGAAAAAAAATAAGCGCCATATCGCTTTGAAAAAAAGATAACATATGAATACGTAAGGCTTTACACCTGCTCCATACAAATTTATAATCATGAAGTGGGCTTATTCCTCACCCGAAACATAATTTCGGGGAAATGAAACTTTTTATACACCCGGGCGCCATCAGGATTTATCAGACTTAAACAGAATGAAAAAACATTTTTATTCAGAGCCACCAGCCGAAGGCATTGAGCTGGGCACTCCTGGGGCGGATCAGATGATAATCGAGTATTCCCCCTTGATAAAATATATCGCATACCGTTTGGCCATGCGCTTGCCTTCGCATATCGAGTTGGACGATCTCATATCCGCAGGCGTGATCGGGCTTATCGACGCCATAGAAAAATTCAACCCCGGAAAAGAAACACAGTTCAAGACCTACGCAGAGATAAGGATTCGTGGCGCCATGCTGGACGAACTTCGCTCACAGGACTGGGTTCCACGATCAGTCCGCCAAAAGGCCACCACCGTTTCCTCCGCATACGCCAGGCTGGAGCAGGAGCTGGGACGCCCAGCTGAAGATGATGAAGTGGCCGAATCCATGGGATTGAGCATCAATGATTTTCATGTGTTGCTCCAGCAAGCCGCAGGTCAGGCGATACTCTCCATCGAAGACCTTGGGGGGGTGAGCAAAGACGGCGAAAAACGCGACCTCATGGAAGTGCTTGCAGGCACTAAGGAATCTGACCCTGAAACATTGGCGAGGCTGGAGGAAATACGGTCTATCTTTGCGAAGGCTATCGACATGTTGCCGGAAAAGGAGCGGCTGGTCGTCTCTCTATACTATTACGAAGAGCTGACAATGAAGGAAATCGGCGAGGTTCTCGGGATAACGGAATCGCGCATATCACAAATCCACACTAAATGCGTTCTGAGACTGCGCGCCAAGCTGAGAAAATTTATCCACGACGAAGACGATCTTGAGATGGATGAATAATAGCCGCTTGACGGTTAATGCGAAAAGTAAACCGCTTCCAGAGCCGCGATACCGCCCAGCTATTTATCAGACTGCGTCGCAGCAAATGTTTCTATAAATCAAAAACTGTCTCAGCGGGTTCCGCTTTAGCCCTTCTCGATTTTTTTCGGGACAATATCACGCCGACAAAAAATATAGAAAGCGTGCCGATGATGGTCGTCATGAACGAGTGAAACGGATTTGCAAACGGCAAGCCTACTTTCCGCGAAAACGTAGCCCATAATATTACAAGTATCCCAACCACAACGCCAATCGCCGCTTGTGACGACTCTGTCCTGCGGGACAACGCGCCGAGAAGAAAAAGGCCAAGCATCCCGCCTGAGAATATTCCGGCAAGGCTCCACCAGACGTCGAGCGCGCTTTTAATCGATATCATCAATAAAGCGGTACCCGTTCCCAACGCGCCGAATATAAGAGTCGCAACACGCAGGAAACGAATTTTTTGAGCGTCGCTCGCGTCACGATTGATAAAACGGTTGTAGACGTCGCTCATAAGGATTGTGGACGATGAGTTCAGCGATGTGTCTACCGAGCTCATGGCGGCTGCAAAAAGCGCGGCGATGAGAAGCCCTGTGGCGCCGGAAGGAAGCTTCGTCACTATAAAATGTGGAAACACCTTGTCGCCCGAAATCCCATCCGGCAAAAGCCCTGGCGCAACTGAGTAGTATGCGAACAAAGCCGAACCTATAAAAAGAAATAGCGCGCTGACAGGAACATACATCAAGGCGCCGATCCATACAGACCTCCGCGCTTCGGTAAGCGACTTTGCCGCGTGGTATCGCTGGATATAGGACTGGTCGATCCCGAAATTTTGCAGATTTATAACGACTCCATAAATGAAGACCAACCAGAAGGTGGAATCGAAAAACGAAAAATCAAACGAGCCGAGCGAAAATTTATCATGCTCGGAAGCGATTGTGAAAAGCTGTGACGGCCCTTCCGGCATTCCCAAAAGAAGTATGACAACGCACACGATGGCTCCAATGGTCAGGACGGCGCTCTGTATTGCGTCTGTCCAAATCACAGCCTCGATGCCGCCTACCACCGTATAAAAGGTAACGAGAAAGCCCGCTATGATTATAATCGCCGTTATGTCCCATCCTGTCAGCCGCTCCAGCGCAAGAGCCACGAGGAAAAGAATTGTTCCCACTCGCGCAAGCTGTGTCAGAAGATAAAATATCATGGCGTATGTTCTCGCCCACACGCCGAACCTGCGCTCGAGATAGGCATACGCCGAGATGTCGCCGGAGCTTCTGTAGAGTGGTATGAACCAACGCGTCGCCACATACGCGGCCAAGGGGAGCGAAAGCGAGAAGGCTAAAGCGTTCCAGTTGGATGAATACGCTTTACCCGGTAACGCTAAAAACGATATCGACGAAAGATAAGTGCCGAATATCGACAACCCTACAACCCACCCGGAAAGCCGTCCTTTGGCGGATGTGAACCCTTCCGCTGTTGAGGATTTACGGTAGAAAAGACATCCGAACGCAGTAACCCCTGCGACATATGTAATAAGAACAGCGGTATCGAGCCAGGTCACGGCGTCATATTTTCTTCAAGATAGTAGTCAAGGTTTTCCGCCCTCTGCGCAAACAGGTATACAAGTTGCGCTCCACTTAAAGCCATTGAGGAAACTCCTCCAAACAGGCCCTGTTTGTATTGGTAATGAACACGGTCGCAAATTATACAACCCCCCGCTCTCTCTGTGAAGGTGTGTCTGTGAATAAATTCTTTGAAAGGGCCGTTGCTCTGCCTGTCCGCAAAAGCGTTTGGCGGGTCCCACTCGATGAACTCAACTTCCCATGCGACAAT
>CAYNDB010000024.1:0-26321 GCA_964395915.1 uncultured Nitrospinota bacterium
AGAAATCCACTTATGTCGTGATATGGACGACAACTCCATGGACCCTTCCCGCCAATCTTGCCGTGTGCCTTCATCCGGATTTCACATATAGCGCGGTAAAAGCTGGAGAAGACACTTTGATCGTCGCCGAGGACCTTGCCGAAGAATGTATGAAAACGTTCGGGTATGAAAGCTTTGAGACGATTAAAACATTTAAGGGCGCTGTGATGGAAAAAATGTCCGCCAGACATCCATTTCTTGAGCAAGACTCGCTTGTCATAGTAGGCGATCATGTAACCCTGGAGCAGGGGACAGGCTGTGTGCATACAGCGCCGGGACATGGGCAGGACGACTATGTAATCGGGCAAAAATATGGGCTGGAGGTTTTCAACCCTGTCGACGCCGCCGGGAAATTTATGGAAGGCACGCCTCATTTTGCAGGTGTTAAAGTATGGGACGCCAATAAAGATGTCATCGCGCTACTAGAAAACAATGGCGCTTTGCTTTCGAGAGCCGACATCTCCCACTCCTACCCACATTGCTGGAGATGCCGCAACCCGATTATCTTCCGCGCCACAGCGCAGTGGTTTATCTCGATGGAGAAAAACGACCTGCGCAAACGCAGCATGGAGGCGATACGGGGCATCGAATGGAAACCCGCATGGGGCGAGGAAAGAATTTTCGGCATGGTGGAGAACCGGCCGGACTGGTGTATATCCCGTCAGAGGTCGTGGGGAGTGCCGATAACCGCGTTTTACTGCTCCAGCTGTGACGAGGCTTTGCTGAACGCTGATGTGGCGGAGTATGTGGCTTCCCTTCTTGAAAAAGAGAGTATTGACGCATGGTTCGAAAAACCTTCCTCAGACATGCTTCCCCCAGGGTCGTCATGCGAAAAATGCGGCGGGACAGAATTTAAAAAGGGAAGTGATATTCTGGATGTGTGGTTCGATTCCGGTGTATCCCACAGCCTAGTGCTGAAAAAAGACGAGCGGCTTTCATGGCCAGCGGACTTATACCTCGAAGGAAGCGACCAGCACAGGGGATGGTTCCATACATCCCTGCTGGAATCTATCGGAACACGCGGCAAGGCGCCCTATAAAAGCGCGTTGACCCATGGCTATGTGGTGACCGCCGCCGGAAAAAAGATGAGCAAATCCCTGGGTAACGCCATTTCGCCGGAAAAAATCATAAACCGCTACGGAGCGGAGATTGTGCGCCTGTGGGTGGCGAGCGAAGACTACCGCGAAGACATACGCCTCTCCGACGAAATATTACGGCGTTTGACGGAGGCGTACAGAAAGATCCGGAACACGACAAGGTTCATGCTCGGCAACCTCTCCGACTTCGACCCTGAGAGCGACAGTGTGCCTTTCGACGACCGTATGGAAATCGACCGCATGATAATGCTGAGATTCCGCAAACTTTCGCAAAAGGTTGTGGACGCGTTCGAGCGATATGATTTCCATGTTTTCTACCATGCGCTCCACAATTTTTGTGTGCTCGACCTTAGCGCGTTCTATCTCGACATAATCAAGGACAGGGTCTATACATATCCCAAAACCGGGAAGGAAAGAAGATCGGCGCAATCCACCCTGTACGATCTTGTTCACGGCATGTTACGCCTCATGTCGCCTGTACTCTCCTTTACTGCGGAAGAGGCGTGGGCGCATCTGCCAGGCGACCCTGCCAAACGTGAGCAAAGCCCGCACCTTGCCCATTTCCCGGAGACAGATTTAAAATCCGCGGAAGATGAGCTTTTGGAAGAATGGGAAAGAATAATCGCAATCCGCGGCGAGGTGACAAGAGCCCTTGAAATCGCCCGTCAAAATAAAGTGGTAGGGCATTCGCTCGACGCAAAGGTGGAGCTTACGTTGTTTCAATCCGACCGCAAGCTTCTTGAAAAACATGAGAGCGAGCTTCCATACTTTTTTATCGTGTCACAGGTTACGCTGGCCGACGAAACTTCCTCCGGCGAAGTTTATAAAAGTGAGATCGTGCCTGGATTGACAGCGCTAGTGGATAAGGCTTCCGGAGAAAAGTGTGAGCGGTGCTGGAACTATAGCGTCACCGTCGGAAATTTTGACGCTCATCCCACCATATGCGGGCGTTGCGTCACAAACCTTGCTGTGTCATAGATGAACAATCAGGTTGGCGGTGGTGGAAGCCCCTCAAGCCGGTTTGCCACGATTTTCGTAGTTATAACGCTTGTCGTTCTCGACCAGGTGACAAAATGGATGATACAAAGCGCGTTCAGCTTAGGTGAAAGTAAAACGATCATACCCGGTTTTTTCGATCTCGTATTAATACAAAACAAGGGCGCCGCGTTCGGGTTTCTGGCGAATGTGGATAGCGCATGGGTATGCCGTGGCTTCACAATCATCGCAATACTTGCCATTGTGGCGATCTTTTTTATCTACAAATCTCTGGAGACTGGGGACAGACTGTCGAGAATAGCGCTTGTATTGATAGGCGCGGGAGCTTTGGGTAATTTGATTGACCGTGTCCGGTTCTGTTCCGTCACAGATTTTTTATTGTTTTACATGGATGAATACCAGTGGCCCGCTTTCAACGTCGCCGATTCATGCGTCACAGTCGGCGTAGCCCTGCTGGCGCTCGGGATGTTTTACAGCCCGGGGAAAAGCGACAAGGCTTAGACCAAGGTGAACTTACGCTACCAATTGTCATCGCGAGCGTAAATAAATATCATCCCGGCCACCGAGCCGGGATCCCGTCGCCGTATCATCGAGATGCCGGATCATAGTCCAGCATGACATTTTTAAGTGACGGGATTGCCGCAGCCGCCTGACGGATCCTTCGCAATGACACCATTCCCCACGGGATTCACTCCGAGTTCGAAGCCCGCCGCGATGCTTACGCTCCTGGCAATGACACTGTTTTGTTTCTATCCTTCCCTTCTCATCCTCCTGAACAGAGCCAAACCGAAAAGACCAAAGCCTAACAGAAGCAGAGAGGAAGGTTCTGGAACGGAAGAAGTTGTTCCCTGAATCCGCACACCAATATTAATGTAGTCAGCGCCACTCCATTCACCAGAAATACCATAATAACTCGCCTTGTTACCTAACGGATTGGCCGAAGAAGTTGGCATACCACCATTAAATGTGCTTCCCGCCCGGACTTCATATGCGACCCAATATGTGCCTGCGCCCAGACTCCAGCTAAGCCCGGTGAGCCCATACCAGCCGCCCCCCGTGGTGGGGTCTACTGTAAATTGCTGGGAAAAAAGCGAAGAACCGGGAATATCCCCGCCATCACTGTAAATGGAAATATCCGCAGTTCCAGTAACGTTCGTATAAATCCATCCCTCTACATCCGTAAGGACATAGGGGTCTGCCATAGTAAATTCAGCCGCATACCAACGGAAGGCTGGGGTAGTTGTGGCTCCATTAAAAACATAAGAGCCCATTGTAAAATTACCAGGCCCGGTATCAACAATAGAAACCGCATCCGCCTTCCCGAAACCGGCGAGCAACATGAACAACGTTGCAAGTATAACGGTTAGCTTTCTCATTCTAAAAATCCCCCTTCTAGCATTGAAATACCTTATCTATTTTTTCGAGTATTTACGTTTCATCACTGTAATGACATTTTTACTTAACACTAGCAATATCCATACCTCCCTTTGGGCTCATGCAAAACCCATTGATTTTATTAACCCAACTTAAAAGTACCGCAACGCGCAATCTCTCAAAAGTGTAAAAAATCCTGACATCTACTAAAGGACATTATGACCAAGTCTACACAATAAATAATATATCGACTGATTTATCAACAGGTTAAACTCCTATGTAAAACAATATTAAAGTGTAAAAAATCTTGACACCTCATTTTAACAACTGTCCATCCAAATGCTTTAAAAGCCCATAATAGACTGATATTAAAACTGTTACGTGAGAACTACAGGGTTTAACAGGTGTAAAAAGCCTTTACATATACGGTTTACAACATGAGGAAAATCGTAACTTACGCTATAATGCCCTGATGAAGTACGACATATTAGAATCCGTCCGTGATGAGCTTGAAAAGTGCACCAAGTGCGCCTCGTGTCAGGCAGGATGTTATACATACGAGCTGACAGCATCCGAGACCCTCGTGGCAAGGGGAAAGATACGTCTTGCCCAGGGTGTGCTCCGGGGCGACCTTTCCATATCTGACCGTGTGGCAAACGATTTTTCGCAATGCCTTTCGTGCATGAATTGCCAAACCGCCTGCCCTGTGGGTGTGGACACGATGAAAATATTCGCCGCCATGAAAACGGAAATACGAAAAGAAAAGGGCGGAGGGGCGATATCGACGTTCATATTCAAATGGATCCTCCCCTACCCCTCAAGGCTCAACTTGCTGGCGAAAATTGTCGGGCTAAGCTCGATTTTTTACAAACTGGCGCCCAATTTCCTGACCGGGATACTTCCATATTCTCCCGGCGGAGTAAAAAGGGTCACGCCAGATTTTTTAAAGCGCAACCTGCGCTCGCAGGTATCGGAGAATAACCCACCCGTAAAAACGAACGGCGGCAGGCCAAAGCGGGTTGTTTACTTTTCCGGCTGTATGACCGACCTTGCGTACCCTGAAACCGGCGTCAGCGTTATCGAACGATTGCAAGGGCTTGGCGCCGAGGTAATATTCCCGAAAAAGCAGTTATGTTGCGGAGCTCCATCGTATTACAACGGCGATATGGAGACGACAAAACAGCTCGCCCTGAAAAACATTGAGGTATTAAAAGAGCTTAAACCGGACGCGATAGTATATTCATGCGCCACCTGCGGCGGCATTCTGGGCGAAACATACAGGAAGCTGTTTCCTGACAATAACGACGTTAAGGAACTGGCCGATAAGGTAGTTGATTTTCAGAAACTTCTGCTTGAGCTTCATATCGACGCTTCCTCAGGGGCAAATGAGAGCGGCGACAAACTTAAAGTCACATACCATGACCCGTGCCATTTGAAACGAGGGATGGGGGTGTGGAAAGAACCGCGAGAGCTTTTAAAAAGCCTGCCGAACGTAGAATTCGTGGAAATGGAAGGGGCGGACAGATGTTGCGGCGGGTCGGGAACATTCAGCCTCAACTACCCTAAGATGTCCACCGATATCGGAGCTTTCAAGGCGAACGCCATAAAGAAAAGCGGGGCGGACATTGTGGTCACAGCCTGCCCGTCGTGCCAGCTTCAGCTATCGGACGCGCTCAATAGAAATGGGGTCAAGGTTAAGGTTATGCATACGGCCGACCTTTTAGACACCGTTACCAAACCCTGCGCGAAAGCTCTCGTGTCCGGCGAAACAGGAAATCAGGCCCAGCGAAAGAACCTTGTCCCAGCTAACAAGTAAAAGAACGACCTTTTAAAGCTTCTTTGTATGGTTACGGTTTTACGCAATCAGAAGCCGCGATGCGAAATTGTGAAAACGATAGCCCAAGAAACCGCCGATCCATTTCACTTGGCTGAAATGGATTTGAAACGACAAACGCGATACGGTTTAATGAATTTGGATACAACACAGCTCCGCTAAATCGTAAACATTCCTCTTGTCGCGCTCCGTCCTTAAATGTAACTGTCCCGATATGGCTATCGTTGATAGCTACTTTTATATCCTGTGTTCCCAACGCTCCTGCGGTAATGGACAGACTATAGAAATCGTCTTTACCAAAACTGTTGTCCGGTTTTATTCTCAAATCCACCTGTGGTCCATCCGTCCATCTCCACCCCCTTTCCGGCCAAGACCATTGCCTGCCAAATAGCGCGTTGCCTCCACTGTTGTCGTGAAAGACAGTATCACCAACGGCAAAACTTTTTAGATTGTCTTGCCTTGATTTTCGCTCTAAAACAAACAACATTGATAAAAGCAGAATAGCCAAAAGGGCTACAGTAAACCTACCCTTGCTAGATGTCAGTCGGAGCGCCGCAGGAGCGAATAAGGAAAATACCATTACGATCCACCCGGCAAGGATAAGCCAGCCCATATGCAATCCAAGCTTGGCCGCTTCTTCGTGGAAACCAGAATTTACAGTGAAAAGGAAAATCAAAACCGTTATAAGGACAGCGGAAACGACAAGCCAAACATTCATTCGTAAAACCTGGCTTTTATTTGAAATCGCCTCCGTTTTTTCGCTGATCTGAGCAGATCGCACGAGATATGAAACTATCCAAAAGAGCGCCAACAGAAACGCAAAAGCCAGCAGACGATCATACAGCGGCGTTTCGTTATAACGAAGCCAGTTTATCGACGGCAGGAAACTGTATGCGCCCACTCCAAAAAAATCATGAAAGAAATGATTGTAAAGATCATAATAAAACTCCGGACGAGCTATGCTCCAGAAAGACGAGAATATTCCAAAAATCCCTAGTCCAAAAAACAGAGCCCAACTCCATACTCTATCGATCCGCGCAACAGCGTATGCGCAAAGAGGAGCCATAAACACAGCTATCGGAACAGCGTATCGCAAAGGGATAGACGCGCCACCTTGCCAGTTTTTATAAAACGCCATCATCACGTAAAACCAGATGACCACAAAAATGAATGCAAACGTCAAATCACGAAAAACTTTCCCCTGAGATTTACGCTCTTTTACCGCAAGGAAAGCTCCGGAAATTCCAAATATCAAAATAGGAATGTTGTAAAACAGGCCGCCGGAATCACGATCGAACAACACCGCAAGCGCACCTCCCAGCAGACCGTTTGCCACAGTCAATAAACCGACTTCACCCGATGATGGCGTCCAGGAATCAAAAGCCAGTTTGTTCATTACTTGGCGAAACAACAGCGACAAGGTCATCACAACAACAAACAGAGACGCCATTTTGGGGAAAGAACGTATCCTTACAAAATAAATGATTCCGAAAAGAACGCATAGAGGCACAACCTTATAGTGAAGCCAGGGGAGAAACGCCAAGGCGATTGTAACGACAACCATTGACAGGACCGGCCTCGTTTTTGTATGTGCGATAGCCAAAATAGCCGCAAGCATAAAACCGGCCATCGCAACGTCAGGAAATATCTCGTGACTATATGGCAGCAACGGGTTTGCAAGCGCAAAAAAGAGAGCCGCCCAAAAAGCTGGCCACGCTCGCCCGGTCATTTCGAGGCTGGCAATATACATTAATACCGCAACAACCGAGGAAAGGAGCGCAAGAAAAATCACAACGAAATAGCGCGGTTGGCTGTCGAAATAAACCCCCAGCCTGTAAGCCGGAGCCAAAAGCAGGGGCAAACCATACCCCCACCGCATATATTTTGCCGGTCGCATACCTTCGGGCACCGGATTTCCAGGGCCATACCGGTCAACTGCGTCAAGCCCCTTATACAGCCATAGAGTCGCCGGAAAAGTTTTATTCGTAAAAATACGGTAATCTTTATTTACAATATTGTTGTAAAGATTAAGGTCGCCATCGAAGGCGATGCTGTGCGTCGCTATCAAGTAATATGGCGCATCTCCCGTGAGGAGAAACGATTTTTGAGAAGCGTCTGCGCCATATTCAATCACCTGTTCTTTGGCGACCAAATATACCGTGAGACAAATGACAAAGAGCAGCGCCCCAAGGAAAAAACGCAAGCGACCTTCGCCATATATCAACTCACTTTTGATATTCAAGAGATCCCCTAAATTAAAATAATGTTGGGATCTTGTTGATTCTTTTTAAAGATTCTATCGCATCGACGCCTACCGCATTGCAATACCACTGAAAGGATTCAAGCCTTGGCCTGTTCTCGTCTTCAACAAGCTCCATGGCTTTTTCTCTTGAAATCAGCCCTTCTCTAATCTGGTTGCTCCTGAAGGTGTCATTTTCGGAAAAACCACAGACACGGTAATAGATGTAGTTGTAAAAAGCTGCTGTGCCATCGCCTATCCTCCATGTCGACTTCGTATCAGGAGCGGTTTCCCATCCATACTGTTCAATCAGCGTAGTGTTGATGACATCTTCTATCCACGGGATATAATCGAAAATAATATGATAGTGAACCGGTTGCAGGTAATAGGAAAAAAACGCAAACATCGTGTCGAAAATGGAGGAATTCAGCAGGCCGGGGTTTGAAAGAAACTCTTTCATATAAAAAGCCACAAGCCTTGCCTTACCGGAATAGGTCAGGTTGGGGTATGTATTCGCGCTGAAAAAATTTTCAATATTACAAAACGCTACTTTAAAATCGGTTCGCTCTAAAGGGTTCATGCCAAACATAACCATACCAAGCTTCATATTTTTCTGAAGGAGCCTGGAGAAATAGAAGAACTGTTTATCACCCGCCATGAACAATGGGATGGTTCCCAGATGAGGTTTCTTAAGCCATGCGTTGATATTCTTTCTTATGTTATCCCTCTTTTTTGTGATATCGGCCGAGATCAAAATATGCTCTACGCCAAGCTCCCCGCACATACGCGAAATATTTCGTCGCGCAAGGTCGGTTACCAGGCCCCAGTCGTATGTGTAGGCTACAGGGTTCATCCCCAACGTATTTTTAATATAGTGGAGAGAGTAACAGCTATCCCTGCCACCGCTTATAGGCACAAGACAGTCTGGCTCGCCGTTTGTCTTACGACATGGGTCTACAAGTTCCGACAGCGCCTTTTCCCCTTTCAAAACACGTTTGCTATGCCTTGTACAGAAATGACACACGCCTTCATCATCGAACACTATGTAAGGAAAAGTCTCGGGTAAAAGACATCGTTTGCACCGTTTCAAGGCTGATATCGCTTTTTCATTTATGTCGAGATATTGTTCAAGAACCGACGAGTCCAAAAGAGCCGGAGAATGAACTTCATCTGATTTCTCTTTCGGCTTGAGATCTACAACCCGCCTCTTTTCCGCCAGAACCTGAGGCTCTCTGATACCGTCGGAATTACTTGTGAGACTGAAAAATTGCGGCGCAAGCTTGTCAAAAGAAAAAAGGTAGCCTTCATTGGGTTTGATATGGGTCAACCGGTCAAGAGAAAATTTGTCGCGCAAAGGGCCTATGGCAATGGCCTCTTGGAGTATGTATTTTTCAGAGGCGAAAATCAACTCCGCGCCACTATCGCTCTTTACGAAAAAAAGTGAGCCGTTGGTTGTCGCCAAAGTTAAAAAGTCCCTGTTATCGTGAAGAAGAGCGATTGAATTGGCTCCTTGCAACTCTTTAAACGCTTTCCTCAGCGATGCGGTCAATCCATCGTTTTTTTGATAATGACCGATCAGCTTGAGAATGATTTCTGTGTCTACCTCATATCGGCGAATAAACTCTGGATGCTCCTCCCATCGCTCATTGTCATTTACAACTATCCCGTTGTGGATGCATACCATTCCGTCTCTGATTACAGGCTGGTTATTATCGTGCGAATGCTGGCTTCCGTTTGTCACCATTCGGGAGTGACCGATAACAGCAAAAGCTGAACCGTTCTTTTTATCTAAAGGCTGACTGTAATCCTTGAAAATAGATTTATATTCATCTGACCAAATAACCTTTTTAGCCCGGAATGGTCGTTTGAGGACTGTTATCTGTGATTTATCAGCCAGGGCAAGGCCAGCCGCCTCTTTCCCACGGGATTCCGATAGAAGAAAAAGCGGTTTTAATACGGTCGGAACATCTTCACGCCTGAATTCCGAATCGTTATTTACAACAAAGCCAAAGATTCCACACATGGCGCGTATTTTAACCTAAAACTTGACCCTCCGACAGGTCTAAAAATTCCCTGACCTTTCGGATAGTTTCCTTTAGTTGCTTAATGTAATCGATTTTTAAAGACACCGACTCTAATAGCACATCTCCGCCCTTTACATCACGAAGCCGCATTTCAACAGGATGATTTACAAGCTCATTAATTACAAAGCTAGCCGCCAGAAAGCCTGCCTTGGTTTCAGAGGGTGACAATATTTTTTCAAACAAAAGCCCGCCACCTTGGCCACTAAAAATATCAAGCGTAAAAGATGCGCCATCTCCTTTAGCGCGCCATTTGAACTCCACATCATACAAACCTTTCATCAAAGGTATGTAAGGGCCAAAGATTATGCTCCCCTCCCGAGCCACCATCGATTGAGGTGTTTTAGTAATATTGCGGTTGAAATTGTTATCGCCAATAAACTTGCTCATCTTGCCTACGAAAATCCTATCATCATATCCCGCATAGTCAGCCCATTTGATATCTGTTTCGCCATCTCGGTAATCCAAAATGGCTTTCCAAAGTTCCGGATATTTTTTCTTGAGCAATTGTACGGCCACGTCTTTTTTATTTTTGTCTTTGGCGTCGGCGATTATTTCCAGTAGCCCACACGCTGAATCCGCATGCAAAAACGCTTCATACATTTTCTCGTTTGACCCGACGCTTTTATATATACTCCCGATATCATAATCGTTAGCCCCGACCATCCACGCGGCTTCCCCCTTAGACGAAACTGTCACCACCAAAAATTTATTGTAATATAGCCACGATTTATTTTTATCCCTGTCAAAAGAGACGACCATGCTCTGCCGAGGCGCAAGCTTAAATTCCCTTTTTTCATTTCCAACTGAAATAGTCACTTTGTTAAATTTTTTAAGCGCGGGATTTTCGTAATTTTTCACCCAGATAACTATCTGCGGCGCGGCCTCTGAAGCTTTTACGTATCGTGTCTTACGGAACTTCTTTCGTCCGTCTGTAGAGAATATCCGCTCGGTCGTGGCCAGTTGGCGAGAGGCAGGAAAAATATAAGCGACATCGCTATTGTCAACAAACTGAGTTTTGGGAAATAACGCCGGAGCCGCGAAATGCAGAGCGTTTTTGTCTATAGCGTAATAGTGGCTTGCGTCACGGTGAAGGGAGTAAGCCCATTCCATTCCGTTATTAAACTTTCTTATCAACCTGACGTTGGACTCCATATTTTCAACCGGTCCCAACCCTCCGGTTTTCTCTATTCCGTAACCATCATTGGAAAGATTGTCATCCGCCCATCTATGTTCTCCGTCCGTAATGGGGGGAAGCCCGAAAAAGGAGGTGTCCTGCACTGTGGCGTATCCTAAATAGCAAACGAGAGTGGCCAGTAAGCTATAACGGAAAAAGCGTTGTGGTATAAGCTTTGCCCCCTCCCAAATCCCTATGGCTGTGACAAACAATATTAATGGAGTCACAAAAAGATATTGATATGCCAATGAGTTCGGTTTGGCCAGTCGCCCTATTATGTAGATAATTATCGGGCTCACCCACAAGTACGCCAAATTGCGGCCGCAAAAATATGCGCCGGCGGCAAAAGCCGGAATGCCGATCCACATGGGTATTGGGTCAAACAAGCCTGTGGTAACCCACCACATGTAATCAAAATTTTCATACATCAGCATCACAGGTTGTAAAAACTGTGGGCCGGACCACTCGACCTGATTTAAACCTAAAGGAGAGTTCCAGATACTCCCCATATGCAAAAGACCGTGAAGCTTTTCCGCAGGGTCGAACCAGAACAACGGATAGACAAGGAAATAGACGGCTATGCAAACGAAAATCGCCCGGAACACATTACCCGAATTCCTGATCGCCATTACCAGATTAGGGTTCAAGTGGATGTAAATGGCTATAAGGTAGACTGCCACCATCACACCGCTGACCTTGCAAGCCACCGCCAGACCCAGGAATAAGCCTATAACGCCATAATTGATTTTTCGTTCATCATGAAGGTTCAGAAGCATTACTGTAACTGCGCTAATGCCAAAAAACGAGCTTGGCAGGTCATTGTTGAAATAGTGACTCATGTGAACTTCGGTGGTCGATACGCCGGTAAAAAATATTGCCAGAACCGCCGCCATTTTTTGGTTTGTAAGGGAGCCAATCTTATATAGGCAGAAAAAGATACCGGCCGTAAAAAGCAAGTTGAGCGTTCTCGCTGTGATAACGATTAGCGTGATGTCAATTTCAGATCTCTCAAAGTCGAGAAACTGTATTATCCAGGAAAATAATCTGGAGCCATATTCCGCAAAGTGTGACGTGAAAAAAGGATAATTGGTGTCAAAAAGATAGTTGCCTTTTAAATATTCTATCGTCCCTGCGATATGATCACCGGCGTCGACCAAATAAACTTCCTCATCCAGGCCTTGCGCTATGTTCCAGATTCTGACAGCAAAAGAAAACAATAGAGCCGCCGCAAGCATAATGTAATAGGGGTTTCGGCGCATATAGGAAAAAATGTATGAAAGAAAATTTCCTGCGCCTGGTCGAAACTCAGTTCCTGGAAAAGCGAAAATAATTATTCGGACGATAACGGTGGATAATAGTATTTGATATGGTTTTAAGTAACCATCCAGTAAAATACGCGCTCCAAATACCCTGAAATCGAACCCGCCAAAAACCCAATACCAGCAAAGAACCAGAGTATAGAAACCAATAACAACATTGAGAAGAAAAACTAAAGGGTGTTTATACATGTCGACATTGATTGGAATAGTGTTTTACTCCCCTCCCTCTGAAACCTCGCCCTACACCTGTTCTTTAGGATCTCACTTCTTTTAGAAGTTTTAGCCCCACTGTGCCTTTACGCCACAACTCATCAAACGATTTGACTTTCGACAGCCTTCTCAAAAGATATCTGGGTCTGCTGTAAAACTTTGCGTACGCCTTTTTTAACAGAGCAAACAACTCATCGTCAGAATGGTTTTGGTTCCAATATTTTGGGGTAAATTCTTCTGAAGGGTTCAGAGCAAACTCCTTCCAGTAGTCATGGTCGTATGCGTTGGTATCCAGCGCTTCAGAATAGGCCATGGTGCCAGGATATGGAGTGAACAGCGCCACGTGCGCATAATCCATCGGTAATGAAATCATCAAATCGAAAGTTTGCTGAAGCTCTTCCTCAGTTTCATCAGGCAACCCGATCATAAAATACCCCAGAGTTTCAATGCCGGCTTTCTGGGTTAATGAAAAAATATTTTGAACACGGGTCAAGTTCAGATTTTTCTTTAACAGCTTTTGTTGCCGCGCGCTACCGGATTCCACCCCGTAATGAATTCTCTGGCATCCGGCTTCGGCAAGTCTGGTTATCATTTTTTCATTCATTGTGTCGATTCTCGCCCTGATATCCCATACAACTTTTAGCCCACGTTCCATAATAAGGTCACAAATAGCGAAAACTCTTTTTCGATCCATATTAAAAGTGTCATCATAAAATATGATTTCACCAACACCTTGATGCTCAACCACATGAGCCATTTCGTCGACAACCCTTTCGGCCGATTGCTTGCGAAACGCTTTACCCATCTGCGGTCGATCACAAAAAGTGCACTTGCAAGGACAGCCGCGGCTGCTCATCATCGTGGTGATCGTTTTTTCGCTGGCAAGGACAGAGGTGTAAAGAGAGGGGTCGAGATATTCCCGGGCCGGTATCTTCAGCTCGTCAAGGTTTGCTATATAGGTCAAGTCAGGAATAGGCTTGTCCAGATTCTTTTTGGTAACAATCGCCGGAATGCTCTCCACAGGCTTTCCGTCCCGAAGCGCGTTCAGAATACCTATGATCGGATATTCACCTTCCCCACGTACAACTATATCCACTTGCTCCAAAGTCGCCGATTCAACCGGAAATAAAGTTGGGTGTGGCCCTCCCCAGATGATCTTTATTCCTGGCGCCACACGTCTTATCGTCTGCGATACCATTGAAGAGTCTATAAGGGTAAAGGTCATAACCTGAACACCGACCACGTCCGGAGCGGATTTCAGGATTTTTTCTTCAATATCTTCATGCTCTATTCCCTGCGCCTGGCAATCGATCACCTCAACCTCCCATCCAGGAACACTTTCAGCGTATGCGGCGATGGAAAGCAGACCAAGTGGCGGGAATACACCGGTTTCATCTTCAACAACAGGCGGTATACTTTCGCGCATTATGTGTGCGCTGGGCGGGTTAATAAGCAAAATTTTCATTAATAAAACACTCCAAAAAAATCAGCGAACCTGCTCACCGCGCCGAAGAGCGGCGATCTGGTCGACCATCAAACCAAACAGGAAAAAGAGCATACCGGCTAAAACTATAATGGTTCCTTTGATACCGGGCTGCCCCATATCAATAATATTGTATATCGCTAAAAATATACCTACGGTTGTAACGAAAACGCTGACAGGCAAAAATATCCTGAACGGTGAAAAAAGCGTGATTATTCGCAAAATCAGCATGATCGTTTTAATGCCGTCCATGGGAGAGACAGAACTTTTTCCGACCCGCGCCCGGACGTTGATAGGCACATAGCATATCGTTTGCCCGCTTTTCAATGTAGCCATGGTGATGGTGGTGGAGAATGAAAACCCGTCCGGCAAAATGGGGCTTAGCTTTATGGCCATTTCCCGGTTAATCGCGCGAAACCCGCTATTGAGATCCGGTATATCTTTACCGCTAATGTTGTTTGCCAGCCATCCCAAAAAAGCTTTGCCCGGCCTGCGCCAAAGAGGTGAATGTGATTTTTTCCCGCGCTTTCCAACTACCATGTCATAAGAGCCTCTTTCTTTCAGCAAGACTCCAATCTCAGCGGGGTCATGCTGATCGTCTCCGTCCATCAATACAACGGTCTCTCCCTTTGCGGCTTTGAGACCTGTTTTCAGAGAAGCTCCATATCCGCGTTGATAGGGATGCGTAATCACTGTGGCTCCCGCCTTCCTGGCTATATCCCCTGTGCCATCATCCGATCCATCATCCACCACTATAATTTCAAACTCGCCGCCAAGCTCTATCATTTTACGCCGCGCGCCATCAACGACTTTACCAATCGCCCTGGATTCCTGATACGCGGGAATAATGATACTTACAACATTATTGTTTTTATCCATTTTTATCGCTAGCCGGTTATTATATTTTATATATTTTGACGAATATCGCCGCTGTCAGGATTGTATTGCCTTTATATAGATAATTTTATAAGAGGTTAAATTATCATTTTATAGCATGAAAATCTATTATTAAGGTTCACAGGCGACGCCTTCTATTCGAAATGGAGCTATAAAATATTTCCATCAATGGCTTTGCTTGATTTTCTTATATAGAACATCAGCCATGACAGCATGCGCTCTGGCGTTTGGATGCGCGTCGAATAGCGTGGCATGAGTGTCAAACCCTGTAAGATAGGGAAGGAAATCGACAACTTCCAGATTATAATCGACAGGAAACTCTATGGTGTCCAAGCTCAGATCACCGGCTCCGGTATATTGAACGCGGAACTCGACTTTTTCTATCAGCTTTTTTTTCACTTCAAACTCAAGGACAAAATCTTTCCAGCCTTTTTCCCCTGCAAAGTCCTTTGCGCCAAGAGCCTTTCTGGCATGCGTCGTTTTCCCGATATCGCTCGCCACATCTATTATCGCAATGTCGCCCTCACCCGTGAAGCTTGATTTTATTCTGAACGTAATACGATATTTTCCTTTCCCAAGTACAGTATAGGGTCCAAACGCCAAAGTCCCTGACGGTGTCTTACCAGAGATCGCTTTTCTAACAATTCCCATGCGTGAATTTTCATCCACCACGTTCTCGCCAACTATTTTAGGCATGCTATGAGCGGGAATTGTGTATATGTTAGGTTTGGTCAATCGTTTGACTCTGTCTGTAATCTCCTTCAATGGATACTCACCGCTAAAAGGAACCGCTGGATAAAAGGCAATGACGACCCGGTCAGCCATGCTACGGGCGCGGGTCGCCCATTGATGAAACGCGTCCCTGAACGCCTGCCAGTAGATCGAGCCTTCCTTAAAATCTTCATTTATATAATCGGCGTAAAGTTTACCGGAACCTATCACTATCCTCTCTAGTCTCTGGTCCACTAAAAAATAGAGGAAGGAGCTATTAGTTAAATCCAGATGAAATGGCAAGCTGCGCCATGGCGGGGCTGGGGGTGGACGTCTGTTGTTTTTAACCTCAACATCGTTAATGTACCATTGGTAAATAATAATATCCGGGTCTATTTTGTCTCCAAAAAGTTTCAGATTCGCGGCATGCCAGTCTGTTTCTTTTCCAGGGGCGGCCAGGGTTGTCATCTCATACCGCTCTCCATCGCTGTTCAGGCTTTGAAGGAGACGGTAAGGGTATAGGTCAGTCCATTGAGGCACTCCTTGCCCCCATGTAATAGAATCGCCTTGAACGAGAATTCTTGTTTTTCCTGTTTTGGTCATATTTGCGATAACTGGACCGCGCTCGCTTAAAGGATTCTTGGCAAGACTATTTTTGCTTAAGGGAATATACTCCCAACTGGTATGGAAAAATATGCGCAATATCATTTCTCCTGCCCCTAAAATCATAAAGCTGGAAAAAATAACAGTAACTATTGCAAAAAGAACCTTACGATTTGTAGCGGCGGATAACATAAGCCTAAGGCATATTGCGGAAAGCAGAATCAGGGCTGGATTGTTCAGGTCAACCAGTTTGACGCGAAGACCTAAAATATGACCGTCATACCCCCCAAACACAATAAACCAAAAAATTACCGCCAGATAAAACGCAATAATAGCGTTCAGAAAATATGTAAAAGCTTTTATTATTTTCATCTTCGGCTTGTTCTATTTAACATCAGCGTATAAACCGCCTGCGAAAGAATTTGTCGCCTGCGAGTTATTTGGCCCGATTAAATAATTTTTTTCCAAAATATACCTTACGATTTCACCGGCGATCAAAGCATGCCCGGTTTTATTCGGATGCCAGTCACGGTCGTTCACCCAAATACCCTCTTTCATTGTTTTGTTGACCTTGCGCAGATAGTTCCTGTAAACCGGAGTCATGTCAATGGCGCCAAGCCCTACGCTTTTGGCGATCGACATCACAAGCTCGGTATGCGGCTCTGGTTCTGTCACATCAGAGCTTACGGGCGCATAAACAATAATTCCAGGAATATTGTCTTCCTTTAACATTTCACTGAACTCAGAAAGATATGCCCTCATAGCCAACTCACCGCTAACGGAATTGAAATGATTGTACACATCTTTGAGCCATCGCTCACGTGATGTTATCTTATCATCACTTTTACCCATAACGGGGTTGGTGTGACGAGTGCTTATCATGGGATCACTTTCCGGTGGCGCGTCTTTCCAATATGCGGCGAGACGGCGGCGCAGCTGCTCCTTGATATAACTTTTGCGCAAGGTGTACAGCCGTACAGGCTCCAGCATTATCCCCGGGACACCAAAATCGTTCCCCACCACAAGCATAATCGCAAGATCAGGGTCGTACCGATGCGCCATTTTCTGGTATGAAGCCACCTCGACGTCCATGTTGTAGCTTGGACAGGCAAAGTTTAAAGTCTCCATTTCCCTGCCCAGCTTCTCTTCCAGCATTTTACCGACAAGCATAAGTGAGGTCTCTTCATATGCCACCCCCCATCCGAACATTAAAGAGTCTCCAAGCCCGACAATTCTCAAGGTCCCCTCATTCTTTGTTTCCGAAACTTCCGGTCCACGCATGAAGCGCGAGTTTGTTTTGAGTGGGTGTTCGGCGAAATGACCATCCAGGTTCGGCTTCAAGGTATATATAATTCTGGGATCCGGGTTAGGTTGGATCATTGTGCCATATGAGTATCCCTTACCCTTAAAGTCGGTATCCCTGTTTTGCACATTTGCGGACAGGCGCCGCGCCTGAGGAGCCTTAACAAGATAAACACGAAAAAGAAACTCACTTAATACAAACGCAAAAGAGACGCTGAAGAACATTAGCAGAGCCGTGGCGACCACCGTAACCCCTCTTTCCTTACCCATTATCATGAAGAGCATCGCAGACATCAGTAAAATAGTCGCAAGACCTAAATACCAGCCGCTATCAAGAACAAGAAAGGCGGCTTTAGCCGGGTTGAAAGTTTTACCATCTACAAGACGCATTTTTGCGGGAGCTACCCATGATCCTGATACATTGGTTATACGAAGCGAATTTTGCTCTGATGTAACATCCAACGGAACGCTAATAGTCAGGTCCGGTTTTTCATCCTTGTAAGGAGACGGTTTTCCTTCTCCGCGTTTCACCTGGTATTCCCCAGCAAATTTGTTATTTAAGGAAAATGAAAGTTTTGGAGGGGATCCTTCATGAGAATCGAAAAAAACAAGTTTGATGTGATATCTCCCGGGTTTGATGGAAAAGGAAACATCGACAGAATGCGGCTTTCCACCGGCCCATTTATCTGAAGGGCCCGGGATGTTTACCGGAAGCAGGTCACCTGAAAACGAAAGATTGGGAAGGCTATCTGATTTCTTCCAGAAATTGTCCCATTTTTTTGCCCGAGTCGAGGCCAGCATTTCCAGCTTGATATCAGGAGCCAGTCCGAGCCAGAAAGAAAAACCAAACAAACAAAACAGACAAATAAAAAGAGCCGCGCGCACAACGCTATTTCCGCGCGCCACCCCTCTCACATAATTCATAACCTCGCCCCTATTTCAAGCCTGTGATATTAAATTAACAGGTGAATTCCCCAATTTACCCTCACCATTACCAAGCGTAGATAATCAGCTTGGCCTTTTTGGCGGTCGCACGCTATCTATCCAGTAATTTATTCTCTATTATCACATCCGCAAAAAGTCTTAGCGCATGAATCTTTGCTGGATAGTTCAAGTGGACATAATCAAAAAACATGCTGCCTTTTCCGTCTGGATCAAAATCGGGGCGAATCTTTGCATTCGGGTCAAATGGCTCACCATCCCAATCGTCTCTTGATTTGGTTTCAGCGTCTGTGTATGACACGCCAAATGGCGAATGATCTGTTATGAGCTTTTCGATATCCGCTGTAAATAACGAATTATCTCTCGCTACCCGCCGCACGATCCTGTTTATATGTGGAGTTGACCTGTATGGCGTACAGTCATTTTCGGCGGACTTTAGCAGCGCCCTTTTAGACTCCTCATAATCCTTATTGAAATAGCTTAAGAACCCTTTCAAATACAACGTGTCCGCCTCCTCCGGCAGGAGCGACTCGGCCTCTTTAAAAAATGGCTCTATTTTTTTCAGTATATCTTGCGCGTCGGTATAATCAACGTCTCTCCCCATCAACCTTAGAAAAGTATCGTTGTGTTCCTCAACAATATTGTTGGTTTTATGAATAAGCTCTCTTACTCTGCCCCATTTATGAGGATACCGCTTAAAATCGAAACAGGATGCGCGAGGCCTTGTCAAATCCGGCGAGGCCAGTATGCCTATTAATATGGGCACATTGCTGTCAGCGGCTATTTTAGCGATTCTATTCAGATTCGACTCATACTGGAAAAGCGTAAACCGCTGGAACTTTCTGTTTGTATACTTACCCCAGTCAACTTTTACGTCGGCTCCATGAAGGTCTATTTTCCCTGTTTCATGCTCTCTGCGAGCCTGGTCTGTGTGCATTCCAACGGCCTTGGCTTTAACCGCGCGATAGGCCGATCTCATCAATGTATAAAACCTCAACTTCTGAAAAAAGAGCCGCGCCGATGTCAAAATCTCCGGCTCGGTTAGTATATTTTCAAAAAATCTTTTTTCGAGGAACTCATTGTGACCTGAATATATCAAGATAAGGTCGAGGTCATACTGGACAGCTTCCTTAACCATTGGAACGACTCTGTGAGAGCCATAAGCCGGCAAACCGAAGTTAATACTTTTTACATCCAGGTCTGGATTGGCTTTTTCCAACATCTGTTCAAAAAGCGCTAGCTCAGGCTGAAACTTGAAAACGTTTGAACCGCCAAAAAACGCTATCCGATATTCATTTTCAGGCTTCACCTTGCTTATATACTGTTTAAGCTGTGAACGACGCGGATTATACATAAGAGTCGCCGGATCATCAGGGTTTTCAATAAAAACGTTTATATTGTTCTTAAACCCTACATAAGGATCTTCCGCTTTTTGGGGATCGCTGACATCAATAACCGTCAAAACGCCCTCAACCAGCACAAACAGAAGCATAGGCGCGCCTAACACGCTGATAATCCCAAAAGCAGATTGCCTGGGATTAAGCCCGCTAAGTCTAAAAATAATCCAGACGCAATAAAAGAGAAGCAAAAGGCTTGATATCCAAAACATCTTTAAAGCTACAGACTTGGGGATGAAATGCCACACCTCCCAAAACATCGCCTTCTGATAGGCGGTCAGAGATTTGATCGCTATCCAGCTTCCTGAAACTGAGGTTATGTTAACCACGGGCTCCGCATTTCCGCTGAAAGCTTCTAACGGGATTTCTATCACGTAGCTTGAAGTCTTCCCAAATCGTTTCCAATGATCGCTTCCCTTGCCATGCCCCTTGTTTATTTTCGTACGCTCCACTTCGCGGCCGTTAACAGTAGTGGACAAGATCGTAGGAGTGTTTTCGTGACTGTCGTACAAGTCAAGCAGCAGGCGGGTTTTTCTCGCCGCAGGCAAGCTGATTTCTATCGTCTTTTGATCGCCGCCCGCCCAGGTATCGGCAGGTCCCGGCAATTGAGCCGGTACGCTCTGGTCATGCGAAGTGATAAGCGTCGACTTGCGACCTTTCCAAAACTTGCTTTCCCTCTGTGACTGATCGGCCGACCACACGATGATATTATTATTGGAAAATAGCGCAGCGGAACTCACAGCCACGAAAGCGGCCGTCACCAGAGGAAAAAAATATTTCATCTATAACTTTATCTCTTATCTGCCATTCACCTCTATTGGGCCAGGCATGTAATTTACATTATCCATAAAGGTTGCAGCCAGACAGCGCCACTGCGCTATTAACGCGCGGCGGACCGATTCAAGCTCTTTTCCTTAACTTTGCAATATATCCCCAAACCGCGTAGTGGGCAAGTAATTGATGTCGATGCGCGGCGCCTTAAGACGCCTCAAGACAAAGGATCTTAACAATATTCTCTCTACTCTAAAACGTTACCATGAAAGTAGTGGTTCGGCTTGACTTTTTCTCTATATGCCACTAGCATGTTGTGGCTTCAAAATATAACGAATGAGTGAATCAGGAAAGTTATCATAAAATGCCCAACGTTTCGATTGTCAGTGAGTTCTGGGACTTTTTAAAGACCCGAAAGAAGTTCTGGCTGGCTCCGATTATTATAATCCTGCTTTTGCTGGGAGCCCTTATAGTATTTACGGAAAGCTCGGCGATCGCTCCTTTCATATACACGTTATTCTAAACACGTTAGCATACGTCTGAAAGGGTTCACGGTATTTACATTCTCGGCATATCCGCTTTCTATCACGACTCCGCGGCGGCGCTCTTAAAAGACGGAGAAATCATAGCCGCCGCTCAGGAAGAAAGGTTCACGAGAAAAAAGCATGACTCACGGTTTCCTCAAAGCTCTGTTGAGTTCTGCCTGAATAAAGCTGGCATTGCTGTCGACGACCTTTCCATTGTCGCCTTTTACGACAAGCCATGGCTTAAATTCGAGAGAATACTTGAGACTCATCTGAGCAAAGCCCCTGTCGGGATCAGGTCGTTTTTTCAGGCTATGCCGATATGGTTAAAGGAAAAACTCTGGACGCGCGACCAAGTGCGCAAAGAGCTTGGGTATAGTGGACGGGTGATTTTTCCGGAACACCACGAGTCCCATGCCGCATCAGCTTTTTACCCTTCTCCTTTTAATGAGGCGGCTATCATTACGGTGGACGGTGTGGGGGAATGGGCCACTACCACCATCGGCGAAGGAAAAGGAAACAATATAGAGCTTCTTTATGAAATAAACTTTCCTCACTCCCTTGGCCTTCTTTATTCCGCGTTCACCTATTACACCGGCTTCAAAGTCAATTCCGGCGAATACAAGGTGATGGGATTGGCCCCATATGGTGAGCCAAAATATGTGGACGATATCTATGCGCATTTGATCGACTTGAAAGATGACGGCTCATTCAAGCTGGACATGAGCTATTTCAACTATTGCGCAGGGCTCACCATGACCTCAGGAAAATTCCATACACTGTTCGGCGGAGAGCCTCGCAAACCGGAGACTGAAGTCACCCAGAAAGAGATGGACCTTGCCCGCTCCATACAGGTGGTAACGGAGGAGGTTATGCTCAGAATTGGACGACATACCCGCAAGGTTACAGGACAAAAGAATCTGGTTATGGCTGGCGGTGTGGCGCTTAACTGTGTTTCAAACGGGAAACTGTTGCGGGAAGGTATTTTCGACAATATCTGGATACAACCTGCCGCGGGTGACGCGGGCGGGGCGCTTGGAGCGGCTCTTGTCGCATGGCATATTGTAGAAGGAAAGCCACGGACAGCCGACGATACAACCGACACGCAAAAAGGCTCATACCTGGGCCCCGAGTATACCGACGATGAAATCCAGGCTTTCCTTGATGAACGCGGCTCCACATACCGTAAATTCGGCTCTGTAGATGAGCTGACCGACGCCGTTTCACAGCTTATCGCCGAAGAAAAAGTTATCGGATGGTTTTATGGAGCCATGGAGTTTGGCCCAAGGGCTTTGGGGGGGCGGTCTATCATCGGAGACGCGAGGTCGGAAAAAATGCAGTCGATCATGAACCTGAAAATCAAGTTCCGGGAGTCGTTCCGTCCATTCGCGCCATCTGTGCTGAAAGAACGTGTGGGCGACTATTTCGATTTTGACGCCGAAAGCCCATATATGCTTATGGTGGCTCCTGTGAGGGAAGAGCGGCGGATAGCCATGACCGATGAGGAGAAAAATCTTTTCGGGATAGAAAAGCTAAATGTCCCCCGCTCCGATCTCCCTGCTATTACGCATGTGGATTATTCGGCGCGATTACAGACTGTAGACTCGGCTACGAACCCGGCTTACCACTCCATTATAAAAAAGCTTGGGGAACGCACCGGAAGCCCCGTTATCATCAACACTTCGTTCAACGTGCGCGGCGAACCTATTGTGTGTCGACCTGCCGAAGCGTATACGTGTTTCATGCGCACGCAGATGGATTATCTTGTGATCGGATCATTTTTGATGGATAAAAAGGATCAGCCTGAATTTGTTGAAGAGGGTGACTGGAAAACGGAGTTTGAACTGGACTGATGGCGATAGGTGAAAGCAAACGTGAAGTCCGGACAACCTGGATAGGTTTCACGATAATATTCCTGGTTATAGGCTCTTTGCTTTTATATAAGGGCAGGGAAACGTATCTTTATTTCTACTCGGCTTCGGCGTTCTTCGCGTTCTTCGCCGCTGTGGCTCCCATGGCGCTGCTGCCGTTATACCGGTTATGGGTCAAGTTTGCCATGGCGCTGGCGTGGTTTAACACAAGGCTTCTGCTTGCGATTGTTTTTTACTTTCTCATCACGCCTATTGGCCTTACAATGCGGCTTTTCGGCAAAGATATCATCGATATTAAAATCGATAAAAAAGCGTCTACGTATTGGAAAAAAAGAGAACCGCACGGCGACCCTTCAAGCTACGAAAAACAGTTTTAGCCTGCCTTAAGACAACTTGCGAGCAACCTCCTTCCTGCGCCCGGATAGCAAAAAGAACTCCAGCAGCAACGGCACAAGCGCGGCGAGAACAAACCATTGATACCTCTCTTCATACTCCGTATATTCCTGCGAAGTGATATCCGTTTTCTCCATATTTTTGAGCCTCTCCATAAGGCCTGTGATATCAAGCCCGCCTCCGGCGGAAGAAATCATAACACCGCCGGTGATCTCCGCCACCTCCCGCAAAGTCTCGGAATCCAAGCGGGAGATGATCGTCTCTCCTTCTTTGTTTTTCTTATAGCCCGTTATATCGCCGTTTTCGTCAAGCTCCGGTATAGGCGCGCCGGCGACGGTGCCTATACCTATGGGAAAAACAGTCAGCCCTTTTTCGGCGGCCTTTTCCGCCGCGATTTTCACTTCGCCACTCAGATTTTCACCGTCTGTAACAAGTATCACAGCTTTCGTTTTGGCTTTGCTGGCTTCAAAAGCCTTCGCCGCGTCTTCGAGCGCCTTGCCGATGGCGGTACCGGGAACGGGAATGGAGCCTACACGTATAGTGTCAAGAAAAAGCTTCACCGTCGCAATATCGGTCGTAAGTGGACATTCCACAAAACTCGACCCCGCGAACGATATCAGCCCGATACGGTTTCCTTCGAGAGCGGCGACAATTTTACCCATCTCTATTTGCGCCCTTTTAAATCTGCTCGGCTTCACGTCTCTTGCGTTCATACTTTTGGAGGTGTCGAGCAAAATCATTATGTCGATTCCCGAACGTTTGACCTGCACAGGCTTTACCCCATATTGCGGCCGGATCAGCGCGCCTACAAGCGCCGCCAGCGCCAGTGTAAGAAGGGCTACTCCTATTTTGCGCCTTCTGTAAATCTTCTGATCAACAAGCCTTGGCGCGGTATGGCTTGAAAGAAAAACACGCATCGACGCAGCCCCGCGCGACACTCCCCACCACGCAAGCGCAAAGATAACTGGCAAGGCGAGAAACCCCCAGGCCCATACAGGATCGTGAAACCTCACGGCATAACCCTCCATGGAGTTAGCGGAATAATCGCTTCCAGCATTATTAATATGATGGAGGGAATTAAAAGCCACATGAACCAGTCTGAATGCCTGACATAAACTTTGATTTTAATATCGGTTTTTTCAAGCTTGTCGATTTCCTGATATATCTGGGCCAGCGCTTCCTCGTTCTCCGCGCGAAAATAGCGCCCTCCCGTAGCGGCGGCTATCTGGCGAAGCAGGGTTTCGTCTATCTCGGTCCTGGTTCTCACACGGCGTTTGCCGAACCTGGGATCGTTCACGGTCTGAAAAAATATCCCCTCTTTCCCAACGCCGATGGTATAGACTTTCACTCCCACAGCTTTTGCCATCTTAGCCGCGGTAACAGGGTCTATCGCGCCACGGTTGTTCACACCATCAGTCAGCAATACGGCGATTTTACTTTTAGCTTGCGAGTCCTTCAGGCGGTTGGCGGCGGTGGCCAGCGCCATTCCGATAGCTGTGCCGTCTTCGATAAGACCTATATATGAATTTTCCAAAAACCCTAGCAGGACAGGATAATCGAGAGTAAGCGGGCATTGTGTGTATCCCTGCGCCGCAAATACCACAAGCCCTATCCTGTCGTTCTTTCTGCCTTGAATGAATTCTCCTATCACTTTTTTCGCCGCGGCAAGGCGGTTTGGCTTAAGGTCAGACGAACTCATCGACGAGGAAAGGTCCAGAGTCAGCATTATATCTATCCCTCTGGAAGTAACCTCTTCCTCCTTATATCCAGTTTGTGGCCGGGCCAGAGCCAAAATTATTAAGGCCACAGCAAAGAACCGCAAGGTAAAAGAAATATGCGGGGTTATTTTAGGACGGTGGTAAACGGCCAGCCTTGTTATCATCCCGGTGTCTGGAAAACGCGCTCCTGCGCTCTTTAGTCTTGTCCGATACAGCCAAAGCATTACAGGCAGGATCAACAGCCCCAAGAGAATCCACGGGTCGGCGAACCTCACGCCACTTTCTCCTTTTCCACATGCTTTGTATTGTCCACAAACTCAAGAGCCTCCTGAATGGCGTTATCGGCCTCCTCCCGGGTAGGCTTTCTTTTGGCGAACTTCACAAGGTCACACGCTTTAAGGATGTTCAGTAGTTTCATCTTTATATTTCGCGGGGCGTAACGGTTGTCAAACTCTCTTTCAAGCTCCAGCGTAGTCCTCTCCAGCGCAAGGATGCCATAACGTTTCTCTACATAACCACGGGCTATCTCCGACACACGAAAAAAATGCTCCTGAGCAAGACCTTTCCCGAAAGGATCTTCCGCCTGAAGCCTTGCAAGCTGTTCATACGCCAGCTCGTGCGAAGCTTTTTCCGGAATGGCGGGAGGCTCGACCGGCGTCCGTTTTCTTCCAGCAAACCATCTCCAGAGTAAAACGCCGGCGATTATGACGGCGATCAAGGCAAGCGCAGTGTAAATATAAGCGCTCCAACGCAATGACGCTTTGGCTGGGCCGTGAATATCTTTTGGTGTGTCAGCGGTGGCCGGATCGGTTCTTATAGAGACGATCTCGAAGGGTGTCGGCCCCACCTTGATGGTTGATTCCGCTCCAGCGGAGTCGATAACGATATATTCAAACGGAGGTATTTCGCTCTTACCTATCTTGTAGGCCTCCACCTTGTAAACCACGCGCACAGTTTTGGAGCCGTCTTCATGCGTGACAGGCGGCAGGGCTTCATATGACAGAAAGTCGACGCCTTCAGGCAAAGGAAGCGTCTTTGGCATCCGAAGCTTCGATCCCGGCTTTAAATCTATATCAATATGAACGTTTATCGGCGCTCCTATTGGCGCCTGCGGAGGCTCCACGAAAACTGCGTCTGCAAACGATGATTGTGTTGAGAAAACGAAAACAGCGAATAGAAAAACAAATGTTTTCATCAGAACCTGACCCTGCGCTCGCGAATCTTGAAAAAACGGATCAACGGCTCTATGTATGACCTGTCTGTCTGTATTACCACCTGGTCGGCCCCCGCTGACGCAAACAGCCTGTCTCTCTCCGCTGTTTCCGCCGCTACCGCCGCTTCAT
>CAYNDB010000025.1:0-1068 GCA_964395915.1 uncultured Nitrospinota bacterium
GGCTCCATTGTTTTCGGGTCAAGGGTTTGTAAACGGATTGAAACGGCTTAACGCTGTAATAAAGAAACGTCGCGGTGTCCTCCTCGAAGCTCCACATTTTCTTAACAGCGTTGTTAACAAATATTTGCCATCTGGTAATGAACCGGAGGAATCTTCGTTGGCTCAAAAACGCCTGAACAGCTCCAGCGTTGTCATAGACTTGTTCAGGTTTACGGGGTTCGAAAAAATCAACTGGACATGGCAAGGGCTTCAACCTGAGCTGAAAACGCCGGAAGAGTTTTGGGAGCTTCAAACTACGTTTTCCAGTATGGCCAGAAAACGGCTGGCGGAGGCCCCTGAAGAAAAAATCAGCGCTATCCGTAATGAGTTTATGGAGACTTGCCGGAAAACTCAGCAAAATGGCGGGAAACTTGTATATCCTTATGGAGCTTTTTACGTATCCGGGATAAAGTCTGTGAGACAAAAATAAAAATTCCCCCATCTGATATTTGCGCTTTTTTATAATATTTTTCTTTTCCACAGAACGACTAGAATTCCGCTGAAATAATATTAACCCCATTATTGGTATTCAGGCAGGCTACCGCCATTCGAGAGCCTATTAATAAGCGCTCGAAAGAATCTATCCATATGAATTGACATGCCATTTAGTCATTCGTCTTAATTATGTTCCGAAGAGAACGACATGACATATTCTATCACATTGCCTGCATAACACACTGTTTTTTAACTGCATTTAAGGAGGATCTCTAGATTAGGGAACAATTGTGAAAATGCGTGTTTAATTACTAGTGGGTAGACTATACCTTGTTATCTTACGCCGTAAGTCTGCGCTTCTGATTTTCAACAGCGTTTATGGAATATGCTAATATTTAACTTTTGAATAGTTTATGTCATGATTTTTCGTCTTAAAGCTTCGACGTTTTCCTTATTGTGCGGTTTTGCAATATTGGGGGCCATATTTATCGCCTCTTCGGCTTACGCTCTTTTTGACGGTGTCGATGAGGAGGCTATTGGCAGGGAAACCGATAAAAAGATTGTCCACCTGTTTGGGCTTTACGACAGCCCAAA
>CAYNDB010000025.1:1168-24909 GCA_964395915.1 uncultured Nitrospinota bacterium
GTATACCATGGTTTTCTTGCAACTCACCCGGATACAATAACACGCATAATTGACGCCGAAGGGAAAGCTGAACTCCTCAAAGGGAGAGGAAAGCCCGTGAAAAGATTTAGGGATAGATACCTCGACATGATAGATGGGCTGCGGTACGGAAAACCTAAATGGCGCGGAAAAACTTTACCACCATACAAAATCGTCATTCATACTGTAAAAAAAGGTGAAACTTATCGATCTATCGCCGCCACAATAACAGGGGACGCAAGTATGGCCCTTAAAATCGCCACGATTAACTCGATGGATCACAACACACCGTTGACACCTGGGTATAGAATCAAAGTCCTGGTACCTGTAAAATCGATTACAAAAAAATTAATGGATAAAAAAAAGGAGAAAAAGAATGAAATCGGCGCTGGAGCTGGCCATTGAAAAAGCAGAAAAGATGGAAGGTAAAAAAAGGAAAGGGCTAAATGCCGATCAGAAAGAAAAAATCGCTGAAATCCGCAAAATAACCAATGCGAAAATAGCCGAAGCCGAGATAATGATGGACAGTAAAATCGTCAAAATTGCGGCGGACGAAGCCGCATGCGAACTGTTGCGGGAAGATCTCCATAGAGAAAAAGCAAAACTGCGGGAAAATGCGGAAGAGAAAATCGAAAATATCAGAGAGCGGAAGTAAATCCTGTGATTTTCATTTTTATTCTTTGAACACTTTTTAGGTAGGTTATAATATTTATCATTCCCAGGTTAGAGGAACTTGAATATTTCTTAAAATATTTGTGTCGCATTAAACCTGTGGCGTTATGGCCTCCAAATATAAAAATTGTTTAGGAAAGACTATTAAATGAGTTCATTGAGAAATCCTGTAATAGCCCTGATCGCTATTTCTATTTTGTTTTTCACCTCCTGCGGCGCCTCTTCTGAGAAAAGGCTGGAACAACATTTACTTAAAGGTAACGAATACTTTAATAAATCCAAATTTAAAAGCGCCCTTATTGAATATAAAAACGCTCTACAGGCGATGCCTAACAGCGCTAACGCTCACTATAAAGCCGGTTTGGCGTATCTTAATCTTAAAGGACTTACCAACGCCCAGCTTGCATTTATGGAATTTTCCAAGGCCGCTGAATTAAACCCGGACCTTATCGACGCACAGTTGAAGATTGGTGAAATATTGCTTCTATCGCGCAATTATGCAAAAGCCAGAGAAAAAGCCACATTGATATTGCAAAAGGAAAAAAACAACCTGAACGCCCAAATACTTCTTGCCGGAGCAATTGGGGCTGAAGGTGAAATAGATAAAGCCATCGGTATGATGGAAGAGCTTGTAGCGAAAAACCCACAATCTTTAAGCTCACTGATGGCGATGGCCAACCTGTATCTTGTGAAAAACGACACTGGCTCCGCGACGAAAGCTTACAAAAAAGTAATTGCCATAAAAAGCGATTTGTTACGGCCACGTTTTGCGCTTGCCGGCCTCTATTTGAAAGAAGGGAAAGCTGATCTTTCCGAACTGGAGCTTAAAAACGCCGTACGGCTGAATCCAAAAAGTAAAGAGGCCCGTATGGCTCTGGTAAAATTCTATATACAGACAAAAAAGTATGATCGGGCTGAAGAGGTTTTAAAAGATATTGTCGCTTCCGATCCAGAGGAACCTGGCGTATACATCGTACTGGCCGCCTTCTATGCCGAGACACGTCAGATAGAAAAAGCGATCGAGACAATAAATGGCGGTTTAAAAGTAATCCCTGACGCCATAGTTCTTAAAAGAAAAATGGCCGAGATGCTGCTTGATGTGCGGGCATTCAAAGAAGCCGGGATTCTGATTGATGAAATATTGAAAAAGCAGTCCAAGGATTTTGTGGGACTTTATTTAAAAGGACGGCAGAATATTGCGCAGAAAAATCTTAATGAGGCTATCAAAAATCTTGAAGCGTCATTAAAAGAAGAGCCTAAATATTCTCCTGCGTATTATTTCCTTGGTATCGCATACCAGCTTACGGGGAAGCCAAAAGCGGCGATGGAGGAGCTTAACGAAGCGCTTAAGATTACGCCCAGAATGGATAAGGCGCGTTTGGCTCTGGCCAGGCTCTATATCGCCTCCAAAGATTACGATCTCGCCTTGGAACAGGCGAACAAGGCCTTAAAAAATATGCCGGATCATCCCGAGCCAAACCTTCTGGCGGGAGACGCCATGATGCGTATGGGGATGTTCAAAAAAGCCGAGCGTCATTTTAAAAAGGTCATCAAAGCGGCGCCGAAGGACCCAAGAGGTTACGCCAGGCTTTCACTGGTTTACCGCGCTCAGAAAAATGATAAAATGGCCTTGGAAGAGCTGGAAAAGGCGTTAAAGATAAATCCGAAACTAAGCGATGTTCTCGGGATGATAACGGCCATCCACATGTCCAATAAAAATCCTGATAAAGCCATTGCCATGGTGGACAGACAGTTGAAAATTTATCCGGACAACCCTTTCTTCCATCACCTTAAAGGGCGGATATACATGGCCACCAATGATTTTGATAAATCCATCGCGTCATTTGAAAAGGCTATCGAACTCAAGAGCGATTTTGTGGAGCCTTACCTCGACCTTGCCAAAATTTTTATCAAGCAAAAATCGTTCGATAAAGCCGTAAAAAAATATAATGAGGTGATTGTCATCAACCCAAAGCTCCTCCCACCGTATGTGCTAATGGGCTCGATCTATGAGAGCAACGGCGATTTCGAAGAGGCCATGAAGTATTATAAAAAGGCGCTGGAAATCAACCCGAAGTTCGCTCCCGCAGCAAACAACCTTGCCTGGCTAATGGTTGAACATGGTGGAAATATAGACGAAGCATTGGGACTCGCCCAGGTGGCCCTTGAGTCCGTTCCCAATAATCCATCGCTTATAGATACCTTGGGCTGGATATATTACAAGAAAGGCGTGTACCTTAAAGCTATAGCCCTATTCAGGGAAAGCCTGAAGAAACTACCGGACAACTTGCTGGTTAATTACCATCTAGGCATGGCGCTGTATAAAAAGGGCGACAGCGAGGAGGCCATGAGTGTCCTTGAAAAAACGCTTGAGCTTGGCAAAGACTTTCCCGAAGCCAAACAGGCCGAAGAAGCCATTCAGGATATCAAAAAGAATATGGGCGAAAAAATGAAAGAGTGACATCCCGCTGTTTCACTTTTTTATTTTCACCACAGACTTTCAGTAACGGCCTTGCATGGGTAGCATGCCTTGTTTCCATATCCGTTTGCCGTAAAGCGCTGTTAGCATATCGAACGGGTAATATGATATCCTTGGGGCAATAATAAGAGGCATTTTGGGAGAAAAATATGTCAGGCCACTCTAAATGGTCTTCAATAAAGCATAAGAAGGCCAACGTAGACGCTAAACGTGGAAAAATATTCACAAGGATAGGAAGAGAAATCACAGTCGCGGCGAAAATGGGTGGTGGCGACAGCACAATGAATCCGCGGTTGCGAGCCGCGATCGCCAACGCCAAGGCGGTAAACATGCCGAATGACAATATTGACCGCGCGGTAAAAAAGGGAACTGGCGACCTGCCCGGCGTTGTTTATGATGAAATCACGTATGAGGGGTATGGCCCAGGTGGCGTCGCCATCATCCTGGACCTCATGACGGATAATAAAAACCGCACAGTAGCGGAAATACGATCCATCCTCACAAAAGCTGGCGGCCAGCTTGGAGAAAACGGGTGCGTCGGCTGGATGTTCGACAAAACAGGACTAATCATAGTGAAAAAAGATGTCATGGAAGAAGACGCCCTTATGGAAATCGCGCTGGAAGCGGGAGCGGATGACATCACCCTTGAAGGCGATGTGCATGAAATTAAAACACCACCAGAGGCGCTGGAAGATGTAAAGTCCGCGCTGGAAAAAGGAAATATAGAGATCGAGTCCGCCGAAGTTACAATGATTCCGCAAAACACCATCGATATAGATGATGAAAGCTCCGCCAAAAAAATGCTTAAGCTGATGGACGCGCTTGAGGATCAAGACGACATGCAGAACGTCTATGCCAATTTCGATATCGCGGACGAAATCATAGAAAATCTTGGTGATTGACTGTGAAAGTGTTAGGTGTCGATCCTGGTACGTTAATTACCGGCTACGGTGTGGTTTCGGAGTCAAAAGGTAAAAAACAGTGTCATGGATGGGGAGTTATCCGTTCCAAGTCACGCGAGCCTATGCCGCGAAGACTGAAAGCAATAGCCGATGGTTTGCGAAAAGTTTTGCTGGAACACAACCCGGACTGTCTTGCTCTGGAAGAGAGCTTTTTTGCCAAGGATCCCAAAAGCGCGCTAAAGCTTGGCCAGGCTCGTGGCGTTATAATGCTTGTCGCTGAAGAGGCGGAAACCGAAGTAGCCGAATACGCGCCACTTAAAATCAAGCAGACGGTTACAGGATATGGGCAGGCGGACAAGGAGCAGGTGCGCATTATGGTGCGCAGTATTTTGTCGCTAAAAGAAAACCCGGAGCCACACGACGCTTCCGACGCGCTCGCCACCGCCATAACACATCTCCACCACGTTACATCCCCCTCTTACGCCATACGATGATATTTTTTCTTTCCGGTAGATTGTTATCTAAAAAGCCGACCCATGTTGTCATCGATGTGAACGGTGTTGGATATGGTGTTTCCATATCGCTACAGACTTTTTATTCTCTCGGCGATATAGGAGAGCAGGCGCAATTTAACGTATACACTCATGTGCGTGAGGATGTCTTGCAACTTTTCGGTTTTAGCTCCGAAAATGAAAAATATGTGTTTGAAAAATTGATATCTGTCAGCAAAATAGGGCCAAAACTTGCCCTCACAACACTTTCAGGCATACCTTATCCTGAGCTGGTCAAGGCTATCGGGATGGGCGATGTCGCAAAGCTTTCATCGATCCCGGGTGTCGGCAAGAAAACGTCCGAAAGACTGATCCTCGAGCTTAAAGACAAGTTTCCTGAGATAACCGACATCAAGGCAAGCGTTGAAAAATCGCCGGAAAGCGAAGGACATGACGACGCGGTCCAGGCGCTCCTGTCACTCGGATATAAAAAAGTGGAGGCGGAAAAAGCGGTTAAAGAGGTTTTGGCGGAAAAAGATGATATGGACCTTGAAAGCATTTTGAGAAATTCATTAAAAAGTCTTTCGTAGATTTTTGTCTCATAGTGAATTGATATACGGCAGGGCCTGTTCCTTCAGATATTATCGCCGTATGTTTTTAAATGACCTCTTAAAAGAATTCGCGCCAACAGTGGCGCCCATATATAATGACCGTATGATACTGTTCGATCAAAATGACTTGATATGCGGAGTGTCTCCATGAACGTTAAGGAATCGTTGAAGGGTCTTCCCTCGCTGGAAAGCATCCTTGGCGATACCGCATGCGCTTCGGCCATCAAAATATATGGACGCGAAAGAGTCCGCGATACATTAAGAAAAGTTTTTGATACTTTCCGCAAAGCGGCGCTAGCGGGTGAAGCAAATGGAAGCGACGCCAAAAAAAACTCGACCTACTGGATAGGGATCGCAACGGCTTTGCTTGAGAAAACCCTGGAGCCTAATTTGCGCAAAGTAGTAAATTGCTCCGGTATAATCGTCCATACCAATATTGGCAGGTCAACACTGGCCGAAGAGGCCGCAAACGCCGCATATCTTTCCGCCACAAGCAACGTCAACATAGAATACCGCCTGGCCGCAGGAGAACGGGGGGACCGGGATGAGGCCCTGGAGGGGCTGATTACTCAGCTTACCGGAGCCGAGGCCGCAACCGTGGTCAACAATAACGCCGCCGCTATACTTTTAGCTTTAAACGTATTGTCCGACCAAATGGAAACCATTGTCTCCCGTGGGGAGCTTATCGAAATAGGCGGGTCGTTCCGCCTGCCGGAAATAATGAAAAAAAGCGGATGCCGGTTGAAAGAGGTCGGAGCCACCAACCGCACCCATATGCGGGACTACGAGGAAGCTGTCAATGAAAACACGGCGTTGATCTTAAGAGCCCATACAAGTAACTATAAGATTATAGGGTTCACCTCACAACCAACATTAAAGGAGCTTTCAACCTTTGCAAAATCGAAAGGCTTGCCAATGATGGTGGACCTCGGATCCGGAGCTATTATCGATCTTGCTCCATTCGGCATAAAAGACGAACCTACCATTCGGGAAACTTTGGAGAACGACGCTGACATAGTTACAGTTTCCTGCGACAAGCTTCTTGGAGGTCCACAGGCGGGCATTATCGCAGGCCGGAAAGAGCTTATACAAAGAATACGAAAAAATAATCTTAAACGCGCTTTAAGATGCGATAAAATGACATTGTCCGCGCTGGAGGCTACGCTTCGTCTCTATCTCAACCCGGAAAAAGCCCTGCGTGAAATACCCACTCTCAGGCATCTTAGCCGCAGTATTGATAGCGTCCGAAATATTGCAATGACTGTATCCTTATCTCTTAAAGAGTGGTTTGGAGATGAAGCCACGGTGTCTGTTATCGATGACGTATGCCTAGCAGGCGCTGGCTCCGCACCGGAAATAGATATCCCTTCGATATCGATAGCCATAACTCACAAAAAGCTGAGCCCCAACAAGCTTGCGGAAATGTTTCGCAAACTCAATCCGCCGATCATTGGCAGGGTGGACGATGATTTGTTCAGGCTCGATATGAGATGTATAGACAAGCCCAGTGAAGTTTCAGACAGCTTGACATAAGCGTTAAGTCAATTATCAAGAGCCCGCCTTATAGAAGCGGCAAGATCGCGGATAACCGTAGGTTTCGTAACAAATTCCTTGATGCCAATAGCTTTGGCTTTGGCAGGAGTAATGTTCTGGCTGAACCCGGTGAGAAGAATCACTGGAAGGTCGGGCCGTATTTCCAGTATTTTTTCTGTAAGCTGCGCCCCGGTCATCTCAGGCATGGTGTGATCTGTTATCACAAGATCAAATTTATCAGGATAAGCGCGAAACGTTTCAAAAGCTTCTATCGGGCTGGTCCGCGCGACAACATCGTATCCGAGACGATTGAGCATCTGTTTACCCATATGAACAAGCTGATCCTCGTCATCAATGAATAGAATCCGTTCATTCCCGGTTTCTATCGGCTCGACCATCTTTTCTTCCACATATTCAGCGCCTTCTATCATAGGAAGATAGACGGTGAACGTGGAGCCTTTGCCAGGCTCGCTATGAACTGTTACAGCCCCTCCGTGACTTGTCACAATTCCATGAACCATGGCAAGTCCAAGCCCAGTCCCCTCCCCCACTTCCTTTGTTGTAAAGAACGGCTCAAAAATCCGTTCAACAGTTTCCTTGTCAATGCCATGCCCGGTATCGCTAACGGAGAGTTTCATATAGTTTCCCGCTTTCAGGTTTTCACAGGAGATCGCAAACTCGTTATTAATGTAAAACGGCTTAAGTGACACAGACAGCCATCCAACCTGCCCCTCCATAGAGTGACCTGCGTTAACACAAAGGTTCATAATCACCTGAGTAATTTGTATAGAGTCCGCCATCACCGCAAGGCTATCGCCTTCCGTGGTCAGTTGAATATTTAACGTGGAAGGCAAAGTCGCGCGTAAAAGTTTCATGGCCTCTTTTACGATAATATGCAGGCTTATCGGTCTCATAGCCTGTTCACCGTGGCGGCTGAAGGCAAGTATCTGACGTACTAGCTCCTTTGCCCTGATTGATGCTTTCATCGCCTCTGTCAGATTGTCGTGAACTTCGCTTCCCACGGGAATATCTTCCAACGACATCTCCGTATACCCTATGACAGCAGCCAATATGTTGTTAAAATCGTGCGCTATTCCCCCGGCCAGGGTGCCTATCGCCTGCATTTTTTGTGATTGGCGCAGTTGGCTCTCAAGCTTCATTTCACTTGTTACGTCACGCTGTGTGGCTATATAGGTCATTGGTATCCCCGATGAATCCATAAGAGGCGTTATTATCATCTCTTCCTCAAACAATTCTCCGTTTTTCTTTTTATTTGTAATATGCCCAAACCAGACCTTCCCCTTCTTTATCGTATCCCACATTCGGCGGTAAAATATTTCATCATGCTTACCGCTTTTCAGGATGTTCGCTTTATTACCAACCGCTTCCGTGGAACTGAAACCAGTGATTTTTTCAAACGCCGGGTTGACGTATTCGATGATACCTTCATGGTCGGTCACGATCACAGACTCGGCAGTCTGTTTGACGAAAGTAGCCAGTTTTTTATTCTCCGCCTCTGCCACCATGCTTGTAACCATGCTGCGCGCAGCGCCAAGAGAAATAACAATCAGCAATCCTGCCAGGAAAATAAACGCAAGAAGAAAAATATTTATATTTTTTTGTGTAGCCCCGTTATAAGCCTTGGTTGTAATGTAGGAGACAACCTTCCAATATTCTCTGGTTTTAACCCTATGAATAAACGGGTTATTGCTTTTGGCTGTCTTCCCACCATTTTTTTCATGGTCCGCCGAAAGGTACACGGTTTCATAGGTAAACAAGCCATTGGATGTTTGGAATTGTCCTGATTCCTCGCTGAAAATCTTTTCCGAAGCCTCGGGATAGCTTTTCCTGAATACAAGGTTCTCCTTATCGGTGAACATAAACCCCCATTGCCCCTCAGCGTTGGGTGAGTAAATCCAGTAACCGTCGGGGGTTAAAAGCATTGATTGCCCCAAACTGTTTTGGGACGATTGCGCTAGTTCCTTCAGAAGCTTATCACCAAGGTAATTTATGATTACAACTCCTCGTTTTTTCTCCGATTTGTCAAATACAGGAGAGCCGAATCTGATTACAGGCTTGATAGAGATTTCAACTTGCTGACCTTCGATATTCAAATCGAACGGAGAAACAAAAAATTCCCCATGAGCAAGAGCAAATGTTTCTTCGAAATAATAGTGGTTTGCCTTGTCTTGCAATTGGTCATCGGGAACAATTTCAGGGTTGCCATTATTAAAATTAACCCTCACGACCTCTTTACCAGTTTCATCGATATAACGTATTTGGTCGTAGGTTCTTTTGCGCGATGAAAACAAAACAAAATTGTCAGACAAATGTTTTTTGGCCCCCGCGGTGTCTTCCCCATCAAAGATTCCATTGAACTCAAGATAACCAGCCAGGATTGTTAGATCTGATAAGACCGATTTGAAGTCCTTGGCCATTACATCCCGCTGCATTTCGACGTTGTGGGCCTCGTTCAACTCCAGGACAACCTGTTTCGCTTTTATCGAGTCATAATAAAGAGAAAAAATGAGTATGACCGCGATGAACGCCATCAATGGCATCAATAGGAACAGCGACTGTCTTCCAACAAAAAATGATCTCATACGTCAATAAACACGCGCTTATAAATCTCCCAAATCCTCTGTAAAATGAAATCGTCGCCCGAAACTCTTCAAAGATTTTTCCACAACAAGCTATGCGCGGTTCTATAAAGAAAGAGTGACCATCGACTCCTCACCATCTAACCTTTCGTGAATAACGAAAGTCAAAAGCTCGCCGATACGCGCCGATTAAGACGCAGGAAAGCTTTGTTAATGGCGCATACCATTTAAAATCTCCAGCGCATATTTGCGACTGTATTAACTTCGTTTTTAAGGCAAACGTATAAAAGGCAAATGTTGAGGGGAATTGTATTACTTGTTACATTTAATAGTTAACGTCAATAATACCATATAGTTGACATTTCAGGTACTTTGGATTCCGTAAAGCTCCGATTATTTTCTTTTCCCCCCATTTTAAGCTCCCCATTAACCGCGCACATTGACATTTGCGCCGTAAGTCATTAAAATTTATAGCAATTAACTTGAGTTCTGTGTTTGGTGGCGCATATATGATATTTGGAAAAGATCATTTCACAAGTTTTGGTAAACGTACTTCCTCAGGTTTGCCTATTGATAATGCCTTTGACACAGACAGTGTCAAACCTAACAATAAAATTACGAATGTAATAGCTGTCGCCGGTGTTACTGGTGGGTCTGGAAAATCTTCCATTGCGGTGAACCTTGCGGCGACCCTGGCTTTGTCCGGCGCCAAAACTGTTATTGTCGACCTTTCATTTGGTTATAGCTCCATTTGTCACTATCTGGAAGCTGATAAACCTAAAGCCTCATTGCAAGATTTCTTGTCGAAAAAGTTTAGCTCTCTTACCAAAACTGTATCGCCAACATTTCTCCCACAGCTTTTCTTTATAGACACTGGTTCCCGTTCTCTGAATTTTGAAGAGAAAGCGTCACGACTCCCTAAAAATCTTATTAACAAGTTCGCCAGCATCGCCGCCGATTATGTTGTTCTTGACCTTGGGATAATCGCAGATCAGGCGAGGTTGGATTACTTCCTGAAAGCCGATGTTCCGCTGCTTACGCTTGAGCCGGACATAGACACTGTAAAAACAGTTCAATCTTTTGCGCGAAACCTTATACTTCGTTCGGTTGAATTGGAATTCAGACAAACGCAATTCGTAAAGAACGTTATTAATAAAATCAAAGGGGCCGCAAGCTTTAACGATGATTCGCTTTGGGACACAATTATAACGGAAACTGGTAACGATGAAAATGTCGTCGCAAAGCTCAAAAAGCTAAAGGATAAAATGGCGATCCACTTTGTCGTAAACAAGGCAGGATCTGGTAAAGATATCGAATTTGGCCTATCGCTAAAAAAATCGTTACGTGAAAACCTTTATATAAACGCTTTATACTTAGGCTTCATCCCGAAAGATGAGATTATGCGCGACCATCGTGTATTAGCCATGCATGATAAAAGCAGCCGTCCGCTAATCGAATCTTTCAAAGCCCTTGCCGCCGCTAGTTGCGGGTTGAAAAACCTTGATATAGATCATAGTTTTCTTTCTACTCTGCGCCATAGAATCATGTCTATGGAGGGAAGCGCCGCTTCAACGCATGAGGAGATAAATTACAAAATTGCGTCCATGCGAGAAGACACTCTTCGCCAGGAAGTAGATCACAGGAGAGAAAAGGCGTTCGCTGAAATAGAAAAGGAGAAGCTCGACGCTAGTGAGCGAATGTCAAAGGAAATGGCCGCTCTGGAAGCTATACGTCTGGAAGAAGTCGATGAATCCATCCGGCAAACCAAAAAGCTGGAGCTTATCAAGCTGGAAAATGAAATCACCGCAGAGCGTACACGCAAACACGCTGAACTGGAAGAGGACCTTAAGCTTTCGTTCAAAAGAAAGTTAAACAGTCTCGATAAGGAAATCGATGAAAAGCAGCGTGAAAGTTTAGAAAAAATCAGCAGGGAGGAGAAGGCTAAAAGAGATAGCCTTGAAAGTGAATTTGAGGAGAGCGCGGAACTTCTCCGGAAAGAAGCGCAGATCAAGGTTAATAAAGAGATCGATCATATCCGGGATATGGTATGGCAGGAGTTCGAGGAAAGCCGTGAAACTAAAATCCAGGCTATTAAAAAAGAGACAGTCAACCTCCGCCAGGTCGAGCGCGATACGGTTTACACAGAAATAGCCGAGCTGAAAAGCAGAATGAAGCTTAGCCTGGATTTGGAAATGGAAGAAATGCGAAACTCCATTACCAGCGACGCTTTCAGAGAAATTATGCGCATGTCTGGTCATTTTGATGTCGAAATGGTTCGCCGGGACGATGAAATGAACACGTTGACTACACGCAAATACGATCTTGAGCGTGAGCGGCTGCATAACAAGCTTCAAAACGAACTCTCTGTTTATCGGCATGAAGAGACACAAAAAACCCTTGAGCTGGTCGAGGCTGAAAGGGAGAAACTCCTTAAAAAACTTGAGGAAGAGATTGCCGCTCGCAGAAAAATAAAGCGTGACACGGTGAAAAAGGAGCTCAGGGATGAAGTTATCGCTGAAAAAAGCAAGGTATTGGCGGCTCTTGCTGATTTCGAAGAGCAAAGAAGAAATGAGCTTGAACATGCCAGGGTAAAACAAATGGAAGGGTTTGAACAGGAAGTTGAAGCCCTGAAAAAAGCCCGGCGCGCCGCTGTGCATGAGGAAACACAGTTATTGCATGGCCAGCTTACCGAGGAGATGCATTCCAGGCTAAAGAAAGAAGAGAGTGAACGCCGTATTGCGCTGGAAGCTAAAATGGATTCAATAAAAAAAGAGAGCAGGCTCTCGCTTGAAAATATTTTGGCGGAGGAGCGAAAGGCGCGAATATATGAAGTGGAGGGCGAGATCGCCCGCAAGCGGAATGAGATGATGGACGAACTGCGCCAGGAAGCCGCTGACATCAAGAGCGTCTGGATAAACGAGATGGACAGCGAACTGTCACAGCGAAAAGAATCGCTGATACAAAAGATTGACGATGAAATCGCGCAAGAAAGAAATCGACGCTTAAAAGCCGCGGATGAAAAGCTGCGGGACGAAGAAATCGTGTTGCGTGAGGATCTGGCTGAGCGAATGGAAAAAGAAGAAAATGTCGCCAGAACCAGACTTTTAAGCGAGCTTGAAACTGAACGAAGTGAAATTCGTATGGAGCTTGCCGCCGAGATGAAGCCGCGCGCGCTTCGTATGGAAATGGACATGATAAAAGAGATGGATGACCGCAAAGCGGCCGCTCTTGCCGAGTTGAACCAGAAGATAGCCTCGCTACGATCCCAAAGAGTTGAAGAGCTTGGCAGGTGGGAGATTTCCGAAAAGGGTAAAAGAATCGCCGCGATGGAGGCTTTGCAAGCTGAGGAAGAATCTACCAGAATGCAAATCATTGAAGCAAAGCTGGAGTCTCAACGCAAGATGGCTCTGGAAAGAATAATACAGACGCTGGCCAAGCGTAAAAAATCAATCTTGCTAAAAACGAAAGCTGAAATTGAAACGCAAAAAGACAAGCTCATTATCCGCGCCCGGAAAAATATGGAAATTGAGCGGGAAAAAATGGCTATAGAGCTTCGAAAAGAAATCGACGGTGAGCGAGAATTAAAAACAAGAGAGCTGGTGGCTGAAGTGGCCGTTGATAGGAAGAGAAGGTATAAAGAACTCGAACGAATTATTGAGGACGAAAAAATAGAGCTGAATCGAGAGCTTACGGTATCTATGGCCGAAGAGAGATCGAGAAGGGTCGAAAGATTGCGCCGCGAAATGGAAGCCACTGAACGCTCTATCGAAGAAAGCCTGGAAGAGCGTCGAAAAAGACTGTGGCGCAAGCAGGAAGAATGGATACGCTATGAAACCGATAGTTTGCGACTGGATCTGAAAGAAAAGATGAGCATGGACCTTGAAATGGAGCGTGATAAGCGCAGGATCAAGTTCGAGGAGCATATTGCAAAAGAAACCGACCGTCTCATCAAACGGGCAACAAGAGAAGCCGAGTATGAAAAACGCTCTCTCGTACAGAACGTTAAAAATGAAATCGGCGCCAAGCGGAAGCAGATTACAAGCAAGGTCAACAAGTCATTACAAGCCAGCCTTCATAACAAACGCCGCGAAATGGAAGAATACCTCAAAGCTTTGCGCAGAAAACAGTTAAACGATCTTGAAGAGACTCTGGAAAAAGAAAAAGACTCGCGGCTTGAAGTTATCAACCGTGAGGTTACGCTCGATAAAGAAAAGCGCCTGGAACTTCTTGATCTGGAGATAAAAACCGAAGAGTACAAGCGCCGCCAGCTCCTTCTATCGGAGATCATGGAAAAGAAAGCGGAACTGGACGTATCCTTCAAACAGGAAAAACAACGTCTCTTTGAAAAGCTTCGCGATGAAATTTTGAAAAAATCAGAAGCGAATCGTGAAAAGTTTGATGGCGAGATAGACAGAATAGCCAAAAACTGGCGATTGAACTGACCAATCATTCATCCCCCCAAACATTGTAACGACGATATTAAAATAGTTTGATTATAGCGTCGCAGTAGGCGATCATATTTAGTTCAAGATGTTTCTCCATAATTTGATTGAGACTTATTAGCAGGAAAATAAAAGCCATGGGAATGACGATAACAGAAAAAATATTGAAGGCTCACACGGGGGCGGAGTCTGTCAAACCGGGAGAGATTATCACTTGTGACGTTGATATCGCTCTTGGAAATGATATCACCGCGCCGATAGCTATCACGGCCTTCGAGAAAACGGGGGCTGACAATGTTTTTGACACCGAAAAAGTTGTTCTTGTGCCGGATCATTTTGCGCCGAACAAGGATATCGCTTCCGCCCAGCAAGCCAAAACAATGCGTACTTTCGCAAGAAGTCACCATATTACGAACTATTTTGAAGTGGGCCAGATGGGTATTGAGCATGCGCTTTTACCAGAGCGGAATCTGACCCTGCCGGGTGATGTGATAATTGGCGCAGACAGTCATACATGCACATACGGGGCTCTTGGCGCTTTTTCTACGGGTATAGGCTCCACAGATTTGGCCGCCACCATGGTGACCGGTAAAATATGGTTCAAGGTACCGGAAACGATGAAGTTTATTTTTAACGGAAAGAAAAAGAATAAATGGATATCCGGTAAGGACCTCATACTGTATACAATCGCCAAAATCGGCGTTTCAGGAGCGCTTTATCGCGCAATGGAATTTACAGGGCAGATGATAGACGACGCTACAATGGACGACCGGTTTTCTCTTGCGAACATGGCCGTGGAGGCTGGCGCAAAAAACGGTATCATGAAAGCCGATCAGAAAACCCTGGATTTTATAAACTCACAGGACGTCAAACCCTCCCGTAAGTGGACTGTATACGAGTCTGACGATGACGCGGAATATCACAGCGTCCATGAATTTGACGGCGATGATATAGACCTTCAGGTGGCCTATCCTCATCTGCCGGAAAACGGACGGCCTGTCTCTGAGGCGAAAGATGTGAAGCTCGACCAGGTGGTGGTAGGCTCCTGCACCAACGGACGCCTTGCGGACCTTGAAATTGTCGCCAGGCTTCTCAAGGGAAATAAAGTGGCCGACGGGCTTCGGATGATAATTATCCCCGCCACTCAGAAAATCTATAAACAGGCGATGAAGGCGGGCTACGTGGAAACGTTCATCGACGCCGGAGCTGTCTTCTCCACACCAACATGCGGGCCATGTCTTGGCGGCCACATGGGAATCCTTGCGGAAGGAGAACGATGCCTGGCGACCACTAACAGAAACTTTGTTGGTCGAATGGGGCATCCGAAATCTGAAGTTTACCTTGCGTCTCCGGCGGTGGCGGCGGCATCCGCCGTGACCGGAATTATCACAGACCCTGCCCAAGTGGCGGGAAGCTAGGGAGTGGAAAAATGAGCTTAAACGGAAAAAGCTGGAAGTTTGGATCGAATGTGGATACAGACCTTATAATACCGGCTCGATATCTTAATACGTCCGATCCGGCTGAACTTGCAAAACATGTGATGGAAGACGCCGACCCGACCTTTTCCAATAATGTTTCCGCTGGCGACATTATTGTAGCTGGCGATAACTTCGGATGCGGATCGTCTCGCGAACACGCCCCTATAGCGATTAAGGCCGCAGGGGTGACTTGTGTTATCGCCCCTTATTTTGCGCGTATTTTCTATAGAAACTCGTTTAACATGGGGCTTCCGATACTGGAATGCGCTGAAGCCGCGGAAGATATCGATACCGGTGACGAACTGTCTGTCGATATCGTTTCCGGGGTTATCGAAAATAAAACCAAAGGAAAATCATATCAGGCCGCGCCTATTCCTCCTTTCATGCAGGAGCTTATTGAAGCTGGTGGGCTGATGGCGTATACAACTAAAAACTTGCAGGCAGGGTAAAGCTATGAAAAAAGTTGTTGTTTATCTTTTCGCGGCGATGTTCTTTTCAGGCGTGACGGCTTCCAACGCTCGTGAGCTAAAAACACCGGATGTCGAGTTTGCGATTAACCTCTGGGCGGCGCAGTTCACCGCAAAAGCCAAGATAAGCAATGATGATGGAAGTGGTGATGAAGTCGACTTCAAGGAGACACTCGGCATTAGCGATGGAAATTTTATGGATTTGCGCGTTACATGGTTCACCGGTGATAACAGCAAGCTGAAAATTTATTATGTAAACATGGCGGTGGATGGAGATAAAAAGTCGAATGAAACTATTGAATTTGGTGGCGAAGAATATCCTGTCGGCTCGCGCATTCTCACAAGTCTGGATATACAATATTACAGGGCGTCCTGGGTATGGCAATTCTTTCATTCCGACGATAACAGAATAAGATTTGGCACGATATTGGAAATGAAAGGTTTTTCAATGGATGCCGCGTTGGACGCTCCTGATCTTGTCACTCCCTTGAATGAAGCGGAAACCTTAAAAGCCCTGCTTCCGGCCATAGGTATTGCGATCGATTTCGACCCGAACGATATGATAAATATTTTTGGTGAAATCTCAGGGCTCCCGGGAGGAGAGATCGGTTACATCATGGATTCCGATGTAGGGATTAAAGTTTTTTTTCATGAAAACATTGGCGTGGTCGCTGGATATCGTACGTTCAAAATAAACGCTAAATCAGGTGACGACTACGCCAATCTATCTATAGAAGGCCCATACCTTGGAGCTACGGCAAAGTTTTAGTTGAGCCATTTTTCAAAGCCAGGATAAGCCTGGTGGCGCGCATCATTCAGGCAAAGTTCCTCAAGGTTACAGGCAAAAGATTAAGCAAATCAGTGGCTACAAGACTGCGAGGATCATTATTTTCCGCAAAAATATCCGCCGCGCGCCCATGTATAAACACGGAGGCGATAGCCGCTTCCAGGGGAGCTGCGCCCTGAACCAAAAGCCCGGCTATCATACCGGACAATACGTCTCCTGTGCCACCAGCCGCTAAGCCATGATTACCTGTTGTACAAACAAACACCTCTCCTTCCTGGCCGGCGATAATCGTACCGGCTCCTTTCAAGACCACTACGGCGCCCGTTTTTTTTGAATATTCAGCCGCGCAGCCTATTCGATCTTCCTGAACCTCACCAACAGTTTTTCCGGTAAGCCTGCCCATCTCTCCAGGATGCGGAGTGACAATCGTCGGCGCGTTGCGATTTTTAATCATATCGCTATCATGACCTACATGATTAAGGCCGTCGGCGTCGATTACCAAAGGTATCTCAAGCTCCTGAATCACCCTGCGCGTAAAACTTTTGGTGGACGGGTCCTGTCTGAGTCCAGGGCCTATGATGGCTCCTGTTTTATCTTTTGCGAACTTAAGAAAGCTGTCTGCGGCGTCAGAGCTTATGGCTCCTGAATCAGTTGTACAAAGCGGAACTGTCATCATCTCCGGAGTTCCCACTTCAAATGCGAGGGCAATACTCTCCGGCACAGCCGCCGTAACCAAACCGGCGCCCATTCTCAACGCCCCCATTCCAGCAAACGCAACAGCGCCACCCATACCGGGAGAGCCGCATGCCAGCGCCAGGTGACCAAACGCCCCCTTATGCGCGTCCGCCGACCTTTTGGGCAGCCTTTGAGCAATGTCGCCACCTTCAAGCAGGGAAGCGGCAGATGGCGACTCATCGACTACAACCGGTGGGATGGAAATATCCGCAATAACAAGCTCGCCAACCGCATTACGGGCTGGCGATGTGACGAGCCCCACTTTCGGCGAACCGAACGTAACCGTGATATCCGCATTAAAATGGGAGCCCGGTATCACTCCGCTGTCGGCGGTAAGCCCTGAAGGGATATCGACCGCCACCTTAAGCTTCCCTTGTCCGTTCATCACCTTCAAGACATCGTTATAAAAACCTCGCGGGGCGGAGCTTATACCTGTGCCGAGCAACGCGTCCACTACGACAGTCGTATGGAAAAACTTAAGCTTGAAATTGTGAATATGCTTCTGAGTTGTGAATTCCTTGACGCGCCCCCCCATCCTGATGAACGTATCCATGTTGGCCTTCGCGTCTCCTTTTACATCTTCTTTTTCCGCCACCAGGAATACTGTAGGCTCGGAGCCAAGGTTATAAAGATGTCTTGCCACTACAAATCCGTCGCCACCGTTGTTACCTTTTCCAGCGAATATATTCACACGTATTTTTTTGAGGTCGGGAATTTTGGACTGGATAACTTCCGTAACGATGCGACCGGCGTTTTCCATGAGCGTAACGCCAGAAATTCCGAACTCATCGATGGTTCGCCTATCCATTTCGCGCATTTGCGCGGCGGTTACTATTTTTATCATCAGGTATTTACTTAATTACAAGCAAGAACTGGTTTCGTCGAAAAGATAATGATTGTAACGGGATAGAAAAGCGCGTTGAACCGAAGCTTAGCGGTCTTTCAGATTAAAATATTCATTAAGCTTTTTCTCAATCTCGCCAAGAAGGAATTTAAGCTCCGTTATTTGATCACCGGCTTTATCAATAGTTCTTTCCTCATCCACAATAGCGGCCACCTTGGCTTTCACATCTTCGGCCATGATATTCAAATCATTAAAGCGACGCTCCACTTTTCCAATGATCGCAAGCTTGGATGTGATCTTGTCCATTTTCACCTCGCCTTCGCCAATCATATCTCTGATACCAACTATTTTGTTCATTACAGAATTGAGGCCTTCCTTGTCCACTTCCAGGCGATCTTTTTGCACATGGATATCTTTCATAAGACCTTGAAGCTTCGTGACCTCGTCGGCGGCTTTTTTAACGTTTTCCTCTTCATTCCGCATTGATTGAATACGTTCGTCAATCGACCCTGATAAATTGTTGAGATATGAAAGTTTTTTCTCGGTTTCAACAATACGCTCGTCCTGGTCGTAAATCTTTTCTATTCTGCTCTCGATATCCTCAACTTTAGAGCTTAGCTCTTCAAATTTAGACTCGGCCATGTCACCCTTTTCTACAAGGCTTTCAGCGTTTTCGAGATGTTTTTCTATTTTCTTCAGCGCCTCGTCGATTTTTTCCTGGTTCTTGGTGATCCGGTCAAGCCGCTTTTGAGCTTCATCAATTTCCTTAAGTTTGGCGCTGGCTTCAGCCTCAGATTCGGTCAGCCGCTCAAAAAGAGATTTCATCCGATCTTCAGCGGCTTCGATATTCGCCTTTTCCTTTACGACATCGAGGATACGATCCTCAATTGAAGTAGTCATATGTTCAAGGCTCTCGACCTTATCGCCCAGAGTATCCACAAATCCCGCTCTCTTCGAGACCTTGTCTATTTTCAGGTTGGTATCTTCTATCAAGTAGTCAACACCATCGAGCTTCTTCTCAAGCTTTTCCACCAACCCGCGTCTTTCAAGCTGGTTTTCCATTTTGACATCAAGATTCAGCACCATATCGTTCAAGTCGTTCACTTTCCTTTCAACCTGATCGACTATACCTTGACGCTGGCCCAGCTCCTCCATACGCTCGTTAACATCGTCGCTTGTCTTCCTCATTTCACGGAGCTTATCTTCGATCTCGTCAGAAATTTTCATTTCTTCACGGAAACTTTTCAGCCTTTTGTCAATTTCCTCCGCGGCCGTATAGAACTCCTCCACATTTTTTTGAACAGCTTCCACATTTTGCAGCTGCTCTCCGACGTCATTCATCTTGGCTTCAACCGTTTCCATCAGGAACTGGTTAAGCTCTTTGACTTTAAGCTCCGTAGCCTCCGCCTGGGTCTGCTCATGCCGCATTCTTGCAAGTTTGCCCTCTACTTCGGCAGACAGGCTGTCAAGCTCTCCAAGTCTTTCCAGGATTCTTTTAATCTGGTCTTCCTTGGTTATTACGTTTCGTGTTTCCACCCGCAGGCTGTTGATATCCTGTAAAAGAGTGGATACCTCGCGCTGGGTTTCGTTAACGATCACACGTTGCCGCACAAGCTCTTCAAGCGCCTCTTGCATGCCTTCCATGGTGGCGCGGCCACTCCTGGCTTCTTCAGTCAGAATGTCCACCGTCTGCTTATGCGACTCCAACGCTTCCATGCGGTTTTCCAGTTCGCCGATCATCTTTTTCAAAGATGTGGCCAGCTCGTCCGCTTCGCCGGTCAAGGTTTTAAACTCCTCGACTTTCTCAATCCTGCTGGACACCATTTCCAGCATATTCTCCAGCCGGATTACGTTCTTTTCAGACTTTTTGACAAGCTTGTTTTCTTCTTGCAGCCGTTTAATGCGCGACTCCATATCCCAGAAGAGCACATTAAGCTTTCCAGCCTCCTCATTCGCCCGCTCAACAACAACCCTTTGGAGGGAAAGGCTTTTGATTTTAGAGTTAATGTGCTCCACAAGCAGGTGAACAGATTCGATATCTTTTTTATTACGGCCCAGGTTATCCGTGAGGTCTCTTGATTTATCGCTGACTTCATCGATAGAGACGTTTGTTCTCTTAAGTTTCCCCAGTTTTTCATCCAAATTTGCGGAAAGGGAGCTGAAAACCTGTAGTTTGTCTTCTATTTTTTTGAAAAGAGAAACTTTATTATCAAGAGACTCCTGATTTTTTGATAGATACTCCACAAGAAGCTGCATACTTTTCCGCTCCTTGGAAGCCTCACCGACAAGCTCCTTGAGTTGATCTATATCCGCTCTTGTCAGCATCCCAGTATCTGTAGAGGAGTCTGCCTTATCAACATCGATTTTTTCGTTGAACGAAGAGTCGCTCATATAAATCTCCTGATATTCCCCAGTGGGCTTAATAGAACCTGCTTGTTTTCAGCCAATTGTATACCAAGGCGAATTAATTGTAAATCGGAGCGGCTTTATTGAATTGAAAGTTAACATACGATTAGGTAAAAGGATTCCAGGTAATGCTAGAATGACGTTACATTCAAATGACAAAAAAAATCAAAATCGTCGATTGTTGCTGGATTTCCGGAATCGGCTTCGGCCCGGAAAGACTGGACAATCTGCTCTACCGCCACCTTGACCGCGATCGGTTTGAACTTGTTGTGGCATACCTTCAAGAGAGGCCAAAGCCCGACAGTTTTCATTTCGAGATTCCCGGTAAAGCCATTTTCGCCGGTAGTGAAAATCATTATGAATGGCTTCTAAAGGTTTTCAGCTCCGCCGACATCGTACAGTTCAAGGGCGGTTTCGCCCCAATGATATGTGAAGCGGCCTGGGCCGCCGACGCGCCGGCCCTTGTTGAAGTCATGCACATCACAGAGCCGGGACAAATGTTTTCTAATATAGATATGACCGTATGTATTTCAGAGACGGTGCGGCAAACGCAAATTGATATGGAAAAAACCGAGGTTATATACAACGGTATCGACCTGGACAAATTTCCGTTTCGCGGGGAAACAAAAAAATCTGATGATAAAATCATTATCCTTCAAGCAAGCCACCGCGCTAAACAAAGGTTCCACATAGATGAAATGGCCGAAGAGTTGCTTTCCATCGATCCACGAATCGAACTTCACTTAGCTGGCATCAATCAGGTGGGAGAATCTTCAGACCGCATCAAATATTTTGGCCTTACAGACAAAATAGCTGAACTATACAGGGAAGCGGATATCCTCGTGATGTTCTCGCAATCGGAAGCGTTCGGATTGGTGGTGGTGGAAGCGATGGCCAGCGGATGCGTGCCGCTGGTTTTCGACGACATGGGGCCTGGCGAGATTGTTGAACATGGCGTAACAGGATGGAAATGCGGCGCCAATGACATTACCGTGGCGCAAGAAATGATCAAAAAAGCTGTGGCTATGCGAGATTCTCCCGACTGGGAGAGTATGCGGAAGGCGGCTCGCCATAGCGTCGAGACAAAGTATTCCGGCGAGGATTGCATCCGCAACTACGAGCGGCTTTATCTTAAGCTTATGGAAAAGAAGGGGAGAGAAGAGCCGCGCGTCATCGAAAACAGCGGGCCGATACCTGAAGTTTACCTGGATGAATGTATCTCGTATTTTCATGCCAAAAGGTGGGACCTCATACCAGCGTCGGCGCGAAACATGGTGACCTGCAAGGAGCCTTTTACCGTGCAAAGATGCGCCAGCGCCGCGATAATATTCGCTAAACAGCTCGCCTCAAAACAGATGGGACAATTGGCCGATCAGGTTTACAGAAAAGTAAACAATTCCGGAATGATGACTGTGGAGTGGCTTGTGGAATGGCTCCAAACGAGCGATGACCCTGCAATAAATCTGATGCTCATAGAAGAACTTCAAAATCGCGGGCTGGCCGATCCCGCCATGATAATGCTGGCGGCTGAACGTCTCCTGGCGGCTGGTGAAGTCAGACAGGTTCTGGAAATATTGCGTAAAGGTGTCAGATCGCACCCACAGTCAAGCCAACTGTATGAGACAGTCTCGCTGTTGGAGAAAAAGCTGGGCATTGATAATGGCTGAAAATATTTCGATTTCAACACACATGAAATCTTTTAATCACCCCAAAAGCTTAAGCAATATCGCTTTCTGCATATGAAGCCTGTTTTCCGCCTCGTCCCACACAACAGATTGCGGACCGTCCATTACTTCAGCGCTGATTTCTTCTCCACGATGCGCTGGCAGGCAGTGCATTACAATCGCATCCGGCCTGGCTTCCGCCACAAGTGATGAATTCACCTGATATTTTTCGAAGGCTTTTCTCCTGGTGACAGCTTCGTCGTCCTGCCCCATGCTTATCCATGTATCGGTATAGATAACATCCGCGTCATCAACCGCAATCTTTGGGTCATGCCCGATATCTATTGTGGCTCCAGACTTTTCCACCATCAATTTTGCCTGCTCCACAACGTCGTTTAATGGCTCATAACCGGATGGTGTGGCGACTGATACATTCATTCCCATGACAGCCCCCCCCAAGAGCAACGAATGAGCGACATTATTCCCGTCTCCCACATACGCAATCTTTATCCCTTCAAGCGTTCCTTTTTTTTCCTTGATAGTCAAAAGGTCGGCCAATATCTGGCATGGGTGATATTTATCAGTCAGGGCGTTTATAACCGGTATGTCGGCCACCAGGGCAAGCTCTTCCACTTCAGATTGTTCGTATGTTCTAATCACAAGAGCGTCAAGATAACGGGAAAATATTTTTGCGGTGTCCGCTACTGTCTCGCCTCTGGTCAAATGAAGATTATCGCCCGCCAACACTACAGCATGGCCACCAAGCTGGAACATCCCGACTTCAAATGAAATACGCGTTCGTGTAGAGGACTTGTTGAACACCATGCCAAGGGTTTTACCCTTGAGACGCTCGTGGGATATGCCGTCTATTCTATCCTGCTTGAGTTGCGTGGCGGAATCGATAAGCTCGTAAACTTCGTCACGGCTGAAGTCCGTGAGACGAAGCAAGTCTCTTTTCATGCTCCAAGCGCTTTTCCAAGGATAGTCAGAGCCTTGTCGATTTCCTGCTTTGTGGCGTTTAGCGGCGGCATCATGCGAATAACGTTTTCATTGGCGCAGTTGACAAGAAGCCCGGCGTCCGCGCAATGCTTCACAACCTTTGCGCATGGAATCTCAAGCTCCACTCCGACATAAAGCCCCATGCCGCGTACGTTTTTAATCATCGGAACTTTCTTTTTCATTCCGTTAAGCTTTATCAGCATATACCTGCCCAGATTCCGGATTTCTTCCAAAAACTCAGGCTTGCACAACTCCTGAAGCCCGGCCAACGCGCCTGCGCATGCGGCGGGATTGCCCCCGAATGTGGAGCCATGAGTTCCTGCGACGAAACTTTTCGCCACAGTTTCCTTGGCAAACATCGCGCCGAGAGGGAAGCCATTTGCTATACCTTTTGCCATGGTGATAATGTCCGGCTTCACCTTGTAATTTTCGTAAGCAAACAGCCTGCCCGTTCGTCCGAATCCGGTCTGCACCTCGTCGAATATAAGCAATACATTTTTTGCGGCGCAAAGTTTTGCCAGTTTCTGGATAAAAGTCGCAGCCGGCACAATTATCCCGACTTCGCCCTGGATCGGCTCAATAATCACAGCGCATGTCTTTTTCGTAATAGCTT
>CAYNDB010000026.1:0-20000 GCA_964395915.1 uncultured Nitrospinota bacterium
TTGACTCGGTAAGCCCAGGTATTGTATTCAGCTCGAGAAACCACGGTTTACCATGTTTATCGACAATAAATTCTGACCTGGACATCCCTGCGCATCCCAGCTCTCTATGGATTTTCATTGTCAGCCCGCTCATCCGGTCGAGCGTCTTTTGCTGAAGACGAGCCGGTGTGTGATATACCGTATCGCCAGGTGTGTATTTATGATTAAAGTCGTAAAACCCGGAGCCCGTCTCTATCTCTACAGGTGGCAGGACTCTCTGCCCTACTATTCCGATAGTCACAAGAGCGCCTTCGATAAATTTCTCTACAATAACGGTATCGTCACTGTCGAGCGCGCCTCTTATCGCAGTCTCAATATCATTATCGTCGTGGCATATACTCACGCCGATAGATGACCCGGCGCTGTCCGGCTTCACCACAACTGGCGCCACAAGGCCCAACTTTGCGATATCTTCATCCACCGTATTTTTTCTAACAACTTGCCATTCCGGTGTATCAACGCCAATAGCTTTTGCGATGATCTTTGTGGTAATTTTGCTCATCGCCATGGCGCTCGCCTTAACACCGGAGCCTGTGTATGCGACCCCCATGATTTCAAGAGCGCCCTGGACGCATCCATCCTCGCCATATTTTCCATGCAGGGCAATGAACGCGATATCTATCATCTCTTCTTTTACAACGGCGCAAAGGTCTGAAGCCAAGTCTATCTTCACACAATCCAAGCCAAGCCTTTCAAGCGAGCTTATAACCTCGGCTCCGCTTACGAGGCTTACCTCCCGTTCGCTCGATTTCCCGCCCATGATCGTTCCGATCTTCATTTTCGATAACCGTTTTATCAACGTTTCTTTATCCAATGCTAAAACTCACCAACAACCTTGACTTCTCGATCAAGCTTTACGTTAAATCGTTCTAAAACCGTTGCCTCAACAAAGCCCATAAGCTTTAAAACCTCGGAAGCCTTCGCCTGCCCCAGGTTTACGATAAAATTCGCGTGCTTTTCAGATAATTGCGCGTCTCCAACCGCCATTCCCTTCAAGCCGGCCATTTCGATCAGACGACCCGCGTAATCACCCTGAGGGTTTTTGTATATCGATCCGGCGCTATGCATATCTAGCGGCTGGGTCGCCTGTCTTTTTAAATAAGCGTTCCGCATCTTTTCATGTATTTTTTTCTCCGCTCCCTTTTTAAGGCGCAACGTCGTTTCAGTAATCACAACGCCTTCAGGAAACTGTGAAGAGCGATAACCAAAGCCGCATTCTTCACAGTCAAGTTTTTCAACATCTCCCTCTTTTGTCACCAGCGTCACATTCGCCACAACGTCTTTCATCTCTCCGTCACTAGCCCCGGCGTTCATAAGCAACGCTCCTCCGATAGCGCCCGGAATGCCATATCCGAATTCGAGCCCCGAAACTGAATTTTTCATCAGCATGCCGGAAAGCCACGTTAAGCCTGCCCCGGCGCCAACTCTTACCAAGATGTCGCCATCCGCTTCCTTTGATATTTTCGTATCGCGATTCCATCGTTCCATGCTGACTACCACGCCCCTGATTCCCTTGTCGGACACCAGAAGGTTCGAGCCGCCGCCCAATATCAACGAAATTTCTCCTTTGCCCATCCACTTGGCAAGGTCTTCCACTGTCTCCGGATATACGATCACATCCGCTTTGCCGCCTATGTGAAACGTGGTCTTTTTCCATAACGGCGCGTTTTTTTCTATCGTTGTCATTGTTTGTCGTTACGCTCATTTCTGACTTAATCAACATCTACCTTTTCTTTAATCTTTCAAGGATCTTGCCGCCTGTTTTCGAAATATCTCCAGCTCCGAGGGTGAGAATAATGTCTCCTTCACGCGCCATTTCGGAAAGCCTTTCTATAACGCCGTCCAGCGTGGGTATAAAGCTCACACCTTTTTTGCCATGAGCCGTCACACCGTCAGAAATAAGCTCTCCGCGAATACCCTCTATCGGAGCCTCACTTGCCGCGTATATTTCTGTCACGATAAGCTCGTCCGCGTCGTAGAACGATGTATGAAACTCTTCCATCTGATCCCTGGTGCGTGAATACCTGTGCGGTTGAAAAACCACCAGCAGCCTTCTTTCCTTAAACCCTTCTTTGACTGCGCGCAACGTGGCTTTGATCTCTGTCGGATGGTGTCCATAATCATCGATAACCAAAATGCCGTCCGTCTCGCCGATTACTTGCAAACGGCGCTGTATCCCGGCAAATCCGTCGAGCGATGAAATGACGTCCTCCACTTCCATCTCCAGCTCGATTCCAACAGTTATCGCCGCAAGCGCGTTATATACGTTATGGATACCAGGCATGCTTGTCGTGATCCGTCCTATCTCAACGCCGTTCAAAGCCACGGTGAATGAAGATTGAAGCCCGTCGAATGTTATTTCACGCGCGGTGACGTTCGCGGTCGACTGTATGCCAAATGTTAGGAACCTTTTTTCCAGCCTCGGTATGATCTCCTGTATGGTCGGGTCATCGAGACATAGAATGGATGCGCCGTAGAAAGGAGTTTTGTTGATGAACTCAACAAACGCTTCTTTGACATTTTCAAACGAACCGTAATAGTCGAGATGCTCAGAATCTATGTTAGTGACAACGGCGATCGTCGGATATAGTTTAAGGAATGACCCGTCGGACTCGTCCGCTTCGGCCACAAGAAAATCTCCCTTACCAAGCTTTGCGCCGGAACCGAAACGATCCACTCTTCCACCGATGATAATTGTGGGGTCAAGCTTACCTTTTGTCAGCGTTACGGCAATCATTGATGTGGTCGTGGTTTTCCCATGCGCTCCGGCCACGGCGATGGCGTATTTCATCCGCATAAGCTCCGCCAGCATCTCAGCCCTTGGTATCACCGGTATATGTTTTAACCTGGCCTCGACAACCTCAGGATTATCCGATTTCACAGCGGAGGAAATCACCACAACTTCAGCGTCACCAACGTTTTCCGCGTCATGACCAAACATGACTTTTGCGCCCGCTTCCTCAAGATGGGAAGTGGCCTCCGATTGCGCAAGGTCGGAGCCTGTGACGGTGTAACCCATGTTCAAAAGAATCTCCGCTATGCCGCTCATGCCGGAGCCGCCTATGCCTACGAAATGAAGCCTTTTTGTTCTACGGAATCTCATGCCGCCTCTCCCGCCAGTTTCAAAAGTTCGTCGACGATATCCGCCGCCGCGTTTGGTTTTGCCATCGATTTTGCATTGGCGGCCATCCGCTGTAACAGCTCCCGGTTACCCGACAATGTTTTTATGTTCGATACCAGTTTTTCTCCTGTAAGTTCAGAATCCTTTATGAGCATCGCGGCGCAAGCTTTGACCACGGCTTCGGCGTTTCGCGTCTGGTGATCATCGGCGGCGAATGGGAAAGGGACATATAGAGCCGCCCGGCCCACTGCGCAGATTTCCGCCACCGCTCCAGCTCCGGACCGGGATATGACAAGATCGGCGTCAGCCAGTCTTTGCGGCATGTCGTGGAAAAATTTTTCCGCGATCCATGGAAACTTTGCTTCGTCGTAAGCTTTTCTCACCTCATTAAGCTCTTGCGCTCCAGTCTGGTGAGTTACAGATATCACCCCTGATATGTCGTTGAGCAAGCTCACAGCTTCCGCCATAGCCCTGTTCATCGACCTTGCGCCCTGACTGCCTCCTATTAAAAGTATGTTAAGTCGTTCGTCATCACGCTTCCGTGTAATCTTGAAAAATTCCGGACGGATAGGGTTGCCTGTAAGCTTGCCAACGCCTTTAGGGAATTTCTTTTCGAATCCAGGCCATGTCGCAAAAACTTTGACGGCATATTTACCGAGCCAGCGGTTGGTCATTCCCGGGTTCGCGTTCTGCTCCGCCAAAGCAAGCGGAAGCCTTTTAATAAGCGCGGCGATTCCCACAGGGCCTGAAGCGTATCCTCCAACGCCGAGCACGACATCCGGCTTGAATGACGAGATGATAGACATAGACTGTGCGGCGGACTGTACAAGCCGCGCAATCGATGCGACTTTGGCAAAAAGCCCTTTCCCTTTTAGCCCGGTAATGTTCAAGGTTTCGATATCGAAACCTTCTTCTGGAACAATGTTCGCTTCCACACCCCGCCTGGCTCCGACAAAAAGCGTCTTATGGTCGCCTTCTCTTCTTGAAAGCTCCCGCGCCACGGCCACACCAGGATATACGTGCCCGCCGGTTCCTCCGCCGGTTATCATAAGTTTCATATCGTTATTTTCCCGCGTCACCTGGCGTGCTCCGAAATGTTTAACAATACGCCGACGCTTATAAGCCACATCGTAAGGGCCGACCCGCCAAGGCTTATAAACGGCAAGGGCAACCCCTTCGTGGGAGCCAGCCCAAGCGCCACCGAAATATTCAAGAGAGCTTGCAGGCTTATGGCAAACGTTATCCCGAGCGCCAAAAGAGAGCCGAACCTGTCCGGCGCGTTGACCCCAACACGGAAACCACGCCATGTTAGAGCCGCAAAAAGAAATATTACGATCACCCCTCCAATCAGCCCGAGCTCCTCGCCGATGATCGAAAATATAAAGTCTGTATGAGGTTCCGGCAGGTAATACAGCTTTTGCTGTCCCGCCCCTATGCCGGAGCCAAAAAAACCTCCACGAGACAGGGCTACGAATGATTGTATGATCTGATAACCCGTGTTTGAAACGTCTCCCCACGGATCCATGAAAGACATGATCCTCCGAATACGATACTCATGGTTCTGTACCGCGACCACAAGTAGCGGAGCCACAAAAACCGCTGTGCCCATAAGATGCGTCTTTCTTACACCACCTACAGCAAACAGAAAAAATGAAACCAGCGCGATTATAAGGGCTGTGCCAAGGTCTGGCTGAAGCTGGATCAGCATGACTACAACGCCAAGAGCCAGAAGCAGCGGTATGTAACCGAAGAAAAAATCCTCAGTCCTTCCTTCGGAATGTTTTTTGGCGAGTATGGCGGAAAAAAATATCAAAAGCCCGAGCTTGGCAAATTCCGACGGCTGAACAGAAACAATACCCAGGCTCACCCATCGCTGCGCCCCGTTAACGGTATGCCCTATGCCGGGGACAAGGGTTAAGGTTAAAACGATTACCGTTGAAACATAGATTATGTAGCCATACTTACTTAAAATGCGGTAATCCACCCTCATCATAGTCCACATTGCGGCTAGCCCCATTACCGTCCATAGCGCCTGGCGTTTGAGAAAATAATATGGGTCACCATACTTTTCCGCGGCTATGATGGCGGAGCTTGAATAGACCATCACTATGCCAATCAGCAGAAGAGCTACTGTGAAAACTATTATCCAGTAATCTGGCTGACGCTTAACCGGCATGGTTTACCTTCCCAGCGCTAAGGCTTGATACAGCGGCCTTAAATGTATCTCCGCGATCTTCGAAGCTTTTGAACATATCGAAACTGGCGCAGGCCGGAGATAGTAGAACGGTATCTCCGTCACCACACATTTTTGTAGCCTTCTCTACCGCTTCGCCCATATCTTTCGCCATTGTTTTAGGAGAAAAATCTCCCAAAGCTTCAAAAATCGCAGGCCCGGTTTCACCTATTAAAACCACCCCTTTCGCATGCCGCAGGATGGCTTCGGCGAAAGCCCCATATTCGGACCCCTTGCTCGATCCTCCGGCTATAAGAACAACATTTTTATTAAAACCGGAAACGGACTTTATAGCGGCGTCCACGTTCGTTCCCTTGGAATCGTTGATATATGTCACGCCGTCTATTTCCGCCACGTGTTCCATGCGGTGTGGCAAACCTTCAAAATCGCTCACGACTTTTTTTATTACATCCGGCAAGACGCCGGCGCTTAGAGCCGCAAGAGCCGCCGCAAGAGCGTTTTCAATATTTTGCGTGCCGGGTATCTTTATTTCATCAACAGCAAAAAGCTCTTTGGTCACGCCATCTATACGCGCCACAGCCATTCCGTTTTCCACCCACGCGCCTTCACCGTCATGGCGCCGCATGGAAAATCGCAACACTTTTACACCAGGAGGGGGGACCAGTTCGCAAACCAGAGGATCATCAGCGTTGACAATTAATGTGTCCCCAGCTCCCTGATTTTCAAAAAGCCTTGCCTTGAGCGCGGCGTACACCTCCATTGTTCCGTGCCGGTCCAGATGATCTGGAGAGATGTTCAAGACCAACCCGATTCTAGGTCTAAAAGAGCGCATACCTTCCAGCTGGAAGCTGGAGACTTCCGCCACTACCCAGTCGTAATCCTTCCCGACAGCGTCACACAGCGGCGCGCCGATATTGCCACCTACATACGTTTTGTTCCCGGCGGCTTCAATCATTTTTCCGATGAGGGTTATGGTTGTGCTTTTGCCGTTCGATCCTGTCACAGCTATGATCGGAGCCGCCAATAACGTATACGCAAGCTCTATTTCGGATATCAGCTCGATACCCTCATCCCTGATAGATGAAGGTAATTTAGCGTCCCACGGAACTCCGGGGCTTATCACGGCAAGGTTATAATAGGTGATTTCGACCTTGTCGTGCCCACCAAGAAAACGTTTTGTTTTTACAGGCAACCTGTCTGAAAATTTTTTGAGAGCGCTTTCTTCCTGCAAGTCGGTAACGGCGGTTTGCGCGCCAAGCCTGTCCAGAAGTTGCGCCGCGGCAAGGCCGGTTCTTGCAAGCCCGATAAGAAGCGCTTTTCTGCCGGAATAATCTTTCATACTCATATCACCTAAGTTTCAACGTGCTCAAGGAAAGCAGAGCGAGAATCATCGCCACTATCCAGAAACGGATAATCACCTGAGGCTCTGGCCATCCAAGCGCCTCGAAGTGGTGGTGAAGCGGAGCCATTCTGAAAAACCTTTTGCCAGTGGACTTGTACCAGAAAACCTGAAGGATTACAGAGAGAGCCTCAACTACAAAAATCCCGCCAACGATGACAAGAATGATCTCCTGCTTTGCCATTATAGCTACAGCTCCCAATGCGCCGCCTAAAGCGGTGGAGCCTATGTTGCCCATAAAAATCATCGCAGGATAAAAGTTGTACCAGAGAAACCCGACAGAGGCCCCGATAATCGCGGCGCAGAAAATGGTCACCTCGCCTACTTCGCCAATATGCGGAATCTTAAGATATTCAGCGAACTTCGCGTGGCCTGTCACGTAACAAATGATGAGATACGCTCCAAACGCGATTATTACAGGTCCAATAGCCAGCCCGTCCAGGCCATCGGTAAGGTTCACGGCGTTTGCCGCCCCAACTATTACAAACATGGCGAATGGTATATACAAAAGCCCCAGGTCCGGATGAACATTTTTCATGAATGGCACATATACCCTGGTAACTTCAGGGTCGGCTCCCTGAATCGCATAAACAGCCATCACGATCACAAAAGCTGCGGCGAACTGAAACATAAGTTTTACCTTGCCACTTATTCCCATACCCTCTTTTACGCCTGTCAGCTTTTCATAGTCGTCATAAAACCCTATGGCGCCAAATAGAGCCATTGACAAAATAGCAACCCATATATAGCTGTTCGTAAGGTCGGTCCAAAGCAGCGTGGGAATCAAAGCCGCCGTAATTATCATTATTCCGCCCATGGTAGGGGTGCCTGCTTTTGCGTGATGGCTTTGCGGCCCGTCGATTCTTATCTTTTCCCCGATCTCTCTTTTTCTGAGGCGACGTATCAGCCACGGACCCATTACAAGCGCTATCGCAAGCGCTGTGATGATCGCGTAAATAGAACGGAAGGTGATGTAGCGAAACACATTTAACGCAGAGAATGTTTCGTGCAACGGATATAAAATGTGATATAGCACTTTTGGTCAACCTTCCATAAGTTCGTTCAGACTTTGCGCAACCTTCTCCATCGCCATGCCCCTGGAGCCCTTGATCAGGACTGTATCGCCAGGCTTAAGGATCCTGGATAATTCTTTCGCTATCCGCTCATGTGATTTTGTGGCCTTATACTCGACCCCCCGCAAAGCCGCCTCTTTGCCCATGATGGAGGCAAGCTTGCCTATGGTGTACAACCTGTCCACGCCAGCCTTGGCGGCCTGCATAGCAGTTTTTTTGTGAGCGGCGGGCCCGGCGCTTCCAAGCTCCAGCATGTCTCCGAATACGAATATCAACCTTCCAGTTCTTTTATATTCAGACACCGATTCAAGCGCGGCCCTGGTGGAGGCCGGGTTTGCGTTGTATGCGTCGTTTATAAGAACCGCTCCGTTTGGAAGCTTTGATAATTCCATCCGCATGGCCGCAGGCTTAACCTTGTCTATACCAGCGGCTATGTCTTCAGGGTCGACACCGGCAAGCGCCCCCACAGCAAAAGCGGCCAATGCGTTTTCTGTGTGATGCTGTCCGAGAAGCGGGATATGCGTCACCTGCTCTCTGTTTTTGTAATATATCGCCGCCCAGCGCCCAGCGCCGCTGTTTGGCCAGGTATCGACAAGGAGAACATCAGCTCCTAAGCTCCTTCCGAACGTGATCGTCTTTCGAGTGGCTTTTTCAATCAGGGGACGGCTATTCATATCGTCGGCGTTCAGCGCAACTTTGCCGTTTTTCGGCATGTTTTCTATAAGCTCGGCCTTAGCTTTGCGCAACCTTGCGATCGATCGAAAGGAGCCGATATGTGCGGAGCTGATATTCGTTATAACCCCTATGGATGGAGCTGTCATTTTCGTCAAGGCCGCGATCTCGCCGGGGCCGCTCATCCCCATCTCTATGACAGCGGCTTCGTGGGATGAATTCAAGCGTAGCAATGTTAAAGGAGCGCCTATGTGATTATTCAGGTTGCCTTTTGTTTTTAACGTTTTATATTTTTTCGAAAGAACGCACGCCGTCATGTCTTTCACGGTCGTCTTCCCATTCGACCCTGTAATCCCGACGACAACGAGCTTTTTAAACCTGCGCCTGTGATATGCCGCAACATCTTGCAACGCCTGGACGGTATCCTCTACCACTATCAGCGTCTTGCCAGGCGCCTGGCTTCCGGCCAATTTGCTCTCCGAAACAATAGCGACGCCAGCGCCTTTTTTAAAAGCCTTAAGGACAAAATCGTGTCCATCGAACCTCTCGCCCTTGATCGCAATGAAAAGACACCCGCGTGTAACTTTACGCGAGTCTATACATACTCCACGCGTCTTGCGCGACCGGCCGGCCATGATTCGCCCGCCCGTGGCTTTTGCTATTTCATCTACGCTAAACTTTGCCATATCTTTTTTCTATCGCCTTGCCAAGCTCTTCCCTGTCGTCGAAATGCAACTTTTCCTTTCCAATAATCTGATAATCCTCATGTCCTTTTCCAGCCACCAGGACAAGGTCGCCATGTTCCACAAGCATTACCGCGGTATTTAGCGCCTCGCGCCTGTCGATGACGACTTTCATCTCACCTCTTGGGTTATCCTTTTCATGAATACCGCCAAGAATGTCGTCGATAATTTTCTCCGGAGCTTCAGTTCGAGGATTGTCTGTGGTTACAACCACCTTGTCGGAAAGAGTCCATGCCATTTCCCCCATATCCGGGCGCTTGGTCTTGTCTCTATCACCGCCACATCCAAACACCGTTATTACTTTGCCCTTTGTAAGCTGCCTGGCCGATTGGATCACGTTGGCAAGCGCGTCGGCTGTATGGGCATAGTCGACCAAGGCAACAAAAGGCTGTCCTAAATCCACGCGCTCCATACGCCCGGGGATAATTTTTAATGCCTCCACGCCCTCAACTATGCTTTCCAGGCTCACACCCTCGTTCACCGCCGTGGCCGTCGCCGCCAAAATGTTGTATACGTTATAGCGGCCAGAGAGGTTCGAACGCACTCGCGCGGATCCCGTGGGAGTTTTGATGGTGAAAGAAATGGACTTGTCGCCCAACGTTATATCTTCCGCTTTATAATCAGCGGACGTCTCCAAACCATAGGTAAACTTTTTCGCTTTTGTTTCCGCCGCAAGCCTTTGGCCATATGGATCGTCTACGTTCAAGACCGCGGTTTCAGGCTCGAGGTCGATGAACAGTTTTCTTTTTGCGGCAAAATATTCATCCATATTCCCGTGATAATCGAGATGCTCTTTTGTAAGGTTTGTAAAAATAGCTTCTCTGAACCTTATGTTGTCGACACGGCTTTGAAGCAAAGCGTGGGAAGATACTTCCAAAGCAAGATGGGAGGCGCCACGATCCAGCAATGCCACCATCATCCGTTGCAGATCGAGCGACTCGGGCGTTGTGTTCGGCGCGGGCAGCTCCTCTTCAAGAAGATTGTAACCAATCGTCCCAATCCTGCCGCATCGCTTCCCTTCCACGCTCATAATCGACTCGATCAGGTATGTAACCGTGGTTTTACCGTTTGTGCCGGTAACTCCCATTACATGGAGCTTTTCCGACGGCGAATCGTAAAAATAGTCGGACATTTTAGCGAGAGCGGCTCTGGGATTTGACGTTAGCAGAAGCGTTACCCTGGAAGGCAACGGTTTTTTAGGTTTCTCCGCCGCAACGATAGTTGTGGCGCCCCGGCGTATCGCGTCTGGAATAAAATCGTGTCCATCCACATTTGCGCCTTTAATGGCCACAAATACACAGTTTCGAGTAACCTTCCTGGAGTCGTAACATATGTCTTTCATGCTCGCAGGCTTAGCTCCGGAAACCTTCAGTTCATCCATTCCGTGAAATGTATTTTCAGTTTTAGTCATCAGGCGCCGTTTAAAACCTCTTCTTCTTTTTTATAGACCAAATTATCAACGACAGTTGGTTTGGTTTTAATTTTATTCTTTTGTCTCTTTGAGGGTTTTTGCCGGATCATCATCTTTTTCCAATCGATCTCATACACATCCATATCGGCCGAAGGTATACGCAAGATTCTGGCGGAGCGAACCGCGATCTCTGAAAATACAGGAGCGGCCACCACTCCTCCCCACGCCATTCCTTCAGGCTCGTCTACCATCACAAGAATCGCAAGCCTTGGTTTGTTGGCCGGGAAAAATCCTACAAACGAAGAAAGGTATTTATCCCCCGAATAAGTTTTTGTAACAGGATCTATTTTCTGAGCCGTGCCGGTTTTCCCTGCGACTGTAAAGCCGGGAATTGAAGCGCGTTTGCCGGTGCCATCACGCACGACCCCCACCATCATGTCGATAACAGCTTTTGCGGTCCGCTCCGATATGACCCTGTGCCTGATTTCGGTTTTAATGACCTTCATCTCTTTGCCGTTTCGTAACAGCGCCTTTACAAGCTTTGGACGGATGAGGTATCCACCATTTGCAATCGCGCTTACACCGGAAATAAGCTGAATAGGAGTAACCGCCACTTCCTGGCCGAATGATATCGATGGCAACGACCAGCGAGACCATTCTGACACCGGACGTAAAAGCCCGGCGCTTTCACCCGGCAGGTCTATCCCTGTCTTGGATCCAAAACCGAAAAGGCGAAGGCTGGCCAGAAGTCTTTCCGCCCCAAGCCTTTCCCCCAGTTTAATGGCTCCTATGTTGCTCGATTTTGAGATTATTTCAGAAACTGTGAGAATCTCGTATTTACCGTAGTGCGCCTCTCGAAAATTTCTTCCGGCCACCCGGTATCGTCCATTTTCACAGTCTATCCTCTCGGTTGGCCTTACCGCTTTGGTTTCAAGCGCGGCGGCGACTACAAACAGCTTGAAAGTGGAGCCTGGCTCCACAGCGTCGGCCACAGCTTTCGGCTTCCACCACTCGGAACCATATTTTGCAAAATTGTTCGGGTTATACCTGGGTTGCTCGGCCATTGCGAGGATGTCACCTGTCGCAGGATCCATCACAATCGCCACACCGCTTTTGGCGCCCACTTTTTTCACCTGACGCTCCAAAGCTTTTTCGGCTATGTACTGTATTCTTTCGTCGATCGTAAGAACAATGTCGAATGGAGCCGATTCCTCGAAAATGCTCAAAGCGTCCGGCATCGATATGGGGCGTCCTAAAGCGTCCTTCAACACAGTAAACTGTGAGCTTTGAGGACGCATGATTTTGTCGTACTTGTATTCGAGGCCATATAACCCCTGGTTGTCTATGCCGCAAAACCCTATTATCTTCGCCGCTATCTCCCGCTTTGGATAAAAACGCTTCGACTCTTTTACAAACCCCACACCTCTAATATTCTTCTCTCGGATCTTGTCGCATATCTCTTGTGGAACCTTGCGACGCGCCCATACAAAACTTTTGCCGCTATATTTTTTTAGTGACCGCGCTAATTTATTATGCAACGCGCGCCGTTTTATACGGTTTTTAGGCTCAAGCATTCTGGACAACGTTTTTGACACTTCTTCTTGGTTGGTAATTTTTCTGGGGTTCAGGTAAACAGAGTCCATTTTTATAGAGACGGCCAACTCGTTCATATTACGATCGTAAACACTGCCTCTGGGAAGATGGATTTTCACACTGCCGGTTTGCTGCCTATCGGAAAATTCCTCCACCCTGATATCACTGAAAAACATCAGTTGCGCAAGCCTGACAAAAGTTCCGGCAAACCACATGGCTAAAACAACACCTATGAGAGTCGCCCGGAACTTTACACCATTGGCTTTTTTTATGCGGGAGGCTTTGCCGGATTTTCTATTTTTTCGCAATTATCACCACCTGGTTCGTCGCCGGGAATATAAAACCCAGCTTTTCAACCGCGCGTTTTTCAATTAAATCGTATGAAGCCAGGGAGCTTATCTCCAGCTTAATTTTTTTGTTCAGTTCGTTAAGCTCCGACAAGGTTTTAAGCTTTCCGGAATATTCATACATAAGGTTGGTCGCCTGAATGGAAGGGTAGATATATATAAGCGTCGCCAAAAGGCACAGAGCTACGGAGATGGCGTAAAGCGCCACGGTTTTTGCGCCGACTCTGGCCTTTTCCCTGCCGAAGGTAAACAAAATATCACTCCCTGTAAAAAGCCCCGCCGTTTCAGGCGCAAGGCACAACTTCAAACCGCTATCCTTCAGGCGGCAAGCCTTTCCGCCACGCGAAGTTTGGCGGATCTGGATCGCGGATTACGCCTTATCTCATCTTTGTCTGGTGTGACAGGCTTTTTAGTGACAAGTCTCACTTTTCCTGGCCAGCCACACACACAGGCCGGCAACTCTTTCGGGCAAATACAGCGTGATGTCATGTCTACAAACGACTGCTTGACTATCCTGTCTTCCAGGCTGTGAAACGATATCACCACGATACGACCTCCCTCCGCGAGCCTTCCCACAGCTTTATCCAAAGCCTCTTCAAGTTGGCCCAGTTCGTCGTTTACCGCAATCCTCAACGCTTGAAACACCTTCGTGGCCGGATGAACAGACTTCCCGCTTTTGCGAGGCGAGACTTTTTCCACTATCCGCGCCAGCGCCAAGGTATCGTCGATCGGTTTAACTGATCGTTCCCTCACGATAGCGTTGGCGATTCTTTTCGCTCGCCATTCTTCTCCAAATTTTTTGAATATCGCGGCGAGGTCGCTTTGTGTGGATTTATTGACCAAATCCCAGGCCGTGAGTTTTTGCGACAGATCCATCCGCATATCAAGAGGGCCTTCCAAACGAAACGAAAACCCTCTGTCCGGCAAATCAAAATGGAAAGACGATACACCGAGATCCATAATAATCGCATTTACTTTATCGATTTTCATACGATCCAGAGCCTTGTCAATATCGGCAAAATTCCCCTTTTCCACTATCACGCGCCGACCAAACGGCTTCAGCCGCTGTCGCGCCCTCTCTACAGCTTCTTGATCCCTGTCTAATCCAATGAGCGTCTTAAGACTTTTCATTCTCTCAAGAAGCGCCTCCGCATGGCCGCCTCCGCCAACGGTCGCGTCAACCACGGTTTCAACTCCTGGCTGGTCTATAAACCGTAAAACTTCATCCAGCAAAACGGGGACATGCTTCAGGTTCCGCTCCTTTTCTCCATAAGCATAAATCTCCAAGCCTTCAGCCTGAAAATAAACCACCCAGGGACAACTAAAACCCAAGCTCCCGAAGCTGTTGCGACAGTTCGCCAGACTCAAGCTTTGCGCTGATTTCCTTGTGACGCTCGGCCGACCAGATTTCAATATTTCTGATACGCCCAACGATTACCGCATCCCGTTCTATGCCTGCATACTCCCGAAGCCTTGCCGGTATCAGAATTCGTCCGTTTTTTATCGGAACCTCTTCCGCGTTTTCGGCGATGGCTCGCAACAGATCGTCTTTTTCAGGGGAGTACGGCCCGGCCTCCAGTTGCTCATACTTGCCTAACCACTGTTTGGCCGGATAACCTGCGAGGCGCCGATCCGAAACAGTGACAATCAAAGGTGGTTCATATATGTTCAGCAGCACATCTCGGACCTTTGCGGGCAGATGAATTCTACCTTTTGGATCCACACTGACATCGTGCCTGCCAATAAACATAGCGATACCTTTGACACTTCAAGACACTTTATGACACCTATGGATGATCGTATCGAATTAGTGTGATAACTGTCAAGAGTTATTACGAATTTAGATAGCGCTATTTTTAACATGACCCCTCTAAATATATGTAAAATTCATCTAATTTATATATTACTATATGTAATTCACTTATAATAACATCTAAATTATCCAAACAATATGTTAATTATATAGGAATGTCAATAAAAAGATTGGCCATTTACAGGGAATTTACTGAACAGTATGCGGTTTTTTGATGCGCCATGATTTTGACGTATGAACATTTGAATTTGAGCCTAAGCTACAAAAATAGGTGGGATTTCTACATACCATGGAGTACATCGTGGTTATATACTTAAGACAGCGTTATTAAAAGCGGTGGGCAGGGTAAAGCCATGCGGTTTTTGGCATTAAATTAGTGGATCGGGGGCTGATTCCATTTCACAAAACAGGTCGGCGCCCATATTGCTTATTTTATGCGCTATGACCGATCCTAAAACCATGAGAGCGTTAGAACACAAATTCATCACCCTGTTCCTTGACGGGATGGTCTCGGAAAAAAATTCTGGCGGCAATACGCTTCGCGCTTATTCTATCGATCTTCGACAGTTTTTCAATTTCCTGAGGAACGCAAAGTTCTGGAGTGATTATTCGGAAGAAAAAGACCTTGCCTCCATAGATACGAAAGTCGTAAAAAAGTTTGCCGCCATGTTGCATGGCCTCTCGCTATCCCCTGCCACAATGGAGCGCAAGCTCTCCACTCTCAGGTCTTTTTTCAACTATTTGAACCAGCTTGATGTTCTCAGAAACAACCCTGCAAAAAATGTCGCGTTACCAAAAAAGCCGAAGTCCACGCCCGATTTTTTAACGCCGGACGAAGTGTTCGCCCTCGTTGAGGGGCCGAGGGGCAAGCCTGCAAGCCTCCGCGATAAAACGATACTGGAGCTTTTATACGCCACCGGAATGCGCGCATCGGAGCTTGCGTCTCTTAGCGAAGCGGACGTGGATTTTGACAGGGGCTTTATCAGTGTCCATGGCAAGGGTAATAAAGAGCGGCTTGTTCCTTTTGGAGGCAAGTCGGAAGCCGTGTTAAAAAAACTGCTGGATGAACGCAGGGCCACAGAGCCGGATCATCTGGGGGTTCCTGTTTTCCTCAACAGGTTTGGCGACAGGCTTACCGTGCGATCAATTCACACCATTGTAAAAACTCACGCCCGTAACATAGGCATGGACAGGCCTGTGGCGCCGCATAAATTGCGCCATACATTCGCCACACATCTTCTGGATAATGGAGCGGACCTTCGAGCAATACAGGAGATGCTCGGGCATTCGAGCCTGTCCACAACACAGAAATATACCCATGTAGGGTTAAAAAAACTTATGGAAGTGTATGATGAATCTCATCCTCGCGCAAAACTTGGTGAAAACAAGAAAAGTGACCGGGGTTAACTGAAAAGGTCTGACAAACTCTATTCAACGGAAACTAGCAAAACATCTTTACCACGATTTACAGCCCTGCTTCAGCCAGTTTCTCGGCCAGCTCTTTTTGGTCTTTTGTAAGCCTTTTTGGAACGGACACGATAAGCTTTACATAGAGGTCTCCTTTTCCATGTCCTTTTAACCGTTTCGCTCCGGCGCCTTTTATTCTTATCATTTTGGAGGATTCCGATCCTTTGGCTATTTTTATCATACGCTCACCGTCAAGAGTTTTAACCGGAACTGTCCCTCCAAGGATCATCGTTGAATATGGTACTTTCGCCTCCACATAAAGGTCGGCCCCTTCGCGTTTAAAGGTGGGGTCGGGAGCTACTTTAATAGCTATATAAACGTCTCCCGCCGGGCCGCCGTGGGCGCCTTTCCCTCCTTTTCCTTTCAACCGGAGTTTTTTTCCGCTTTCTATACCCGGAGGAATTTTCACGTTCAAGGTATGCGACCCGCTTTCGGTTCTTAAAGATATAGTTCTTTCCGACCCTTTCATCGCATCTTGGAATGGTATGGTCAGGTTTGTCTCATAGTCATGCCCTTTCACGGGGCCTGGTTGTCCTCCTCGCTGTCCGCTAAAGCTGTACCCGCTCTGGCCGCCAAAATTTATATGCCCGCCGCCTCGCCGTCCGCCGCTAAAAATATGGCTGAACATGTCTCCGCCAAAGCCAAACTCTTTAAAAACGTCCTCAAAGTTCGCTCCGCCAAAGATATCTTCCTTGCTGAAAGTTTGACTAAACCGATCTGGCCCGAATTGGTCATATTGAACCCGTTTATCTTTATCGCTTAAAACAGCGTAAGCTTCGGATATCTCTTTGAATTTATCTTCAGCCTTTTTATCGTCAGGATTTCTGTCCGGATGATATTTCATCGCAAGCTTGCGATACGCTTTTTTGATCTCTCCGGGGGAAGCGTCCCGCTTTACATTTAATAAATGATAATAATCTTTGGACATTTGAACTCTTCAGCTTTAAAAATATATGACATCAAATCATTCTCACCTATTTATTGTATTAAATGCTAACAAATAAAAGTCAAGGCTCCGTGGAGTGTAAAACTTCGATGTCGCAAAATATTTTCGTGTTTCCCTTACCTCGATTTTTTCACGCCGATCCTCGGGCATATACCGGCGATACAGCAACTTGAACAGATGGGAGACATCGGCTTGCACTGGTTCTGCCCGAAAGTCACAAGAAGGTCGTTGAACTCAATCCAATATCTTTTGGGAAGTTTCTCCCTGAGTTTAAGCTCCGTTTTGTCCGGGGTTTTAGTTTTCACATATCCCCATATATTGCATATCCTGTGAACGTGCGTATCAACACAAATACCTGGTTTCCCGAAACCAAGGGTGACAACAAGATTCGCCGTTTTCCTGCCTACACCTTTAAACTTGAGCAGTTCATCTATAGTGTCCGGCGTTTCTCCGTCATATCTCTCGATAATTGTCTGGCATACCTCTTTAATGGTTTTAGCCTTGTTGCGATAGAAGCCTACCGGGTATATAAGCTTCTCGATTTCCATCGTTGCCATGGCGGCGATGCCGGCCGGCGTGTCTTCTTTGGCAAATAGCTTGCGCGAAGCGTTGGCCGTCTGCTCATCCCTTGTGCGAAGCGAAAGCAGACAACTTATTAACACCTGAAACGCGGGACGACTGGAAGCCTGCGCGTATTCTGTCACTATAGGGGTTTTCCAGCGTTTCACCTCACGGCGGAGTGACTTTACTATCCTGGCGATATCAAACGATTCTTTTTTTGGCGCAGACATTTTTGTGTTTCATATGTTATTAATTTCTATTTGCTTTTCGAAAATTTACCAATACTAGTTTATAATACGTAGTTAAAGATTATGTCTGATAATAAAAACAAGGCAAAACATTTTTTCGAAGAAGGGGTCGCCGCATACAAAAAGCGGGATCTTGAAGAGGCGATCTCTAATTTTGGAAAAGCGGCAAGCCTGGATCCGGATTTCGCTCAGGCGTTCAACAACAAAGGCAGCGCTCTGTCCTCCCTCAACAGAAAAGAAGAGGCGATCACCAATTTTGATGAAGCCATCAGGCTAGACCCGCAATATGCCGCCGCATACAACAACCGTGGCAATGTAAATTCCGCGCTTGGCAACAAGAAAAAAGCTATCGAGGATTTCGATCAGGCGATAAAGCTGAATCCAAATTACGCGGTCGCATATAACAACCGTGGTAACGTGAAGTCCGCTCTTGTCGATAAGGAAAACGCTGTACTTGATTACGACGAAGCGATAAACCTGAACCCCAGCTACGCCGCGGCGTATCACAACAGGGGAACCGCCAAATCCGCCATTGGACGGATAGAAGAAGCGATAGCCGACTTCGATAAGGCAATACGCCTTGAACCGAACCTTGCCAAAGCTTTCAACAGCAGGGGCAACGCAAAAGACGTTCTCGGTCGTAAAAAAGAGGCGATCGAAGATTATGATAAAGCAATAAAGCTCAGCCCGAAATTCTCTGTCGCCTATTACAACAGGGGCAACGCAAAATATGACCTTGGGCTGAAAAAAGAGGCGATCGCCGACTTCGACAAAGCTATAGAGCTGGATCAGGGGCTGGCGCAGGTTTTTAATAACAGGGCGAATGTCAAAGCCGATCTTGGAGACTATCAAGACGCTATAAATGATTTCGATGAAGCCATACGCCTTGAGCCGGAATATGCCGCCGCCTACTATAACAGGGCCAACGCAAAGTTCCAGCTTGATATGAAAGAAGGGGCGATAAAAGACTACGGCGACGCCATACGGGTTGATGAAAACTTCGCCCAGGCATATTTCAATCGCGCAAACACAAAGTCGTCTCTTGGAATGAAGGAAGAGGCGATAAAAGATTTTGACGAAGCGATCCGTATCTTCCCAAATTACGCGGCCTCATATAATAACCGTGGAAACATGTATTCCAGCCTCGACAATAAAGAAAAGGCGATTGAAAATTATAACGAAGCCATTCATCTGAACCCTGGCTACGCCGAAGCGTATCATAACAGGGCGAGCGCCAAAACCGGACTTGGGCTTAATGATGAAGCTATCGCAGACTATGAGACTTTTATTCAAGTCGCCGATGAGCGTTTTAAAGAACAGGCCGACAAAGACAGGGAATTTGTAGAAAATTACAAGAAAGCGGTCGCCGAAAGCGGTGGAAATAAAGTGGACATGCCTCCGCCGCCTATGATTCCGGTTGAGCCTCAGATGGCTCCTCCTCTTCCTGTCACACTGTATAAAAACACTCTGTCAGAATCTATAGTATTCCTCGATATGGTTGCGTCGACCGAAATCATGAACACATTCGGCGGTTATCATTTTTTCCAGCTGTTCAACAACCTCGAACATATTTTCGACACAATGGGCGGACAGCATCACTGCATGTTTAAAAAAGGTCTGGGCGACGGATTTATGGGAATTTTCAAAGAAAATTCCGACGCCGTGCGAGCGTCTATCAAAATATTGGGAGCGCTTGCGGAATACAACAAAACGGCGGAGGATAACATGAAGGTCAACATCAGGGTCGGTATCGATTACGGCGAAACGAACATCGCTCCCGACAATGACCGGTATGGAATCCCTGTAAACGCCGCATCAAGAATAGAAGGCCTGCGGGCAGACTCGTTCAGACATTTTGTCATTGATAAAGACAAACTACCTTTAAAAAACAGGTTGATGATAACTTACATAGTTTACAGCTCGATTAAAGATGATCCAGACATCGTGTGCGAAGAAATAGGCTGGGCGGAGCTTAAAGGAATAAACGGTGTCCGTTACGATCTCTTTCTGGTGGACTGGGAAAAATCACTGAAGCTGATGAAGGGGAAATAGAAAGAATAGCTGGTAATAAATCAATTCTCACTCCCCCACCATTTTCAAAAATGCATCCTCATCCAGAATCTCTATTCCAAGTTCACGCGCTTTTTTAGCTTTGGAGCCTGGGTCCTTGCCCGACACTACGTAACCTGTTTTCTTTGTAACTGAAGATGTGACACGCCCGCCGAGCGATTCTATTTTCATTTTCGCTTCAGAGCGGGTCATGGACGATAACGTACCGGTCAGCACGAATTGTTTTCCGGCGAGTGTACGGTCGGTGGGCGCATCCTCTCCTTTAAAGTTCACGCCAGCTTCACGCAGTTTTTCGACAAGGTC
>CAYNDB010000026.1:20100-24832 GCA_964395915.1 uncultured Nitrospinota bacterium
GATTTTTCCGCCATCCGCGGAAGCCCTTCCAGCTGTTCGCGTGTCAGGTAATACAGATCGGCGGCGTCATGAATAAGCTTGGCGCCCAGAAGCTGGTCGATTATCGCGGGTCCCACATAGTCAATATCCATCGCGTTGCGTGTGGTGAAATGTCGCAGTTTTTCCTTCAGCTGCGCCGGGCAGGCCGAACCCGTACACCTTGCCACCACCTCCCCTTCCGGACGAAACACATCCGCTCCGCACTTCGGACATTTTGTTGGCATATAAAACACCTTTTCCGAGCCGGTACGTTTTGCCTCCACCACTTTTACAACTTTCGGAATTACGTCACCCGCTCTTTCTATAAATACGGTGTCCCCTATGCGAATATCTTTTCTTTTTATCTCATCCTCGTTATGGAGCGTAGCGCGTGATACTGTCACACCTCCAACCTGCACAGGCTTAAGGTCAGCGACCGGGGTGATCGCCCCCGTCCTGCCAACCTGGGTTGTGATATCTAATATTATTGTAGTGACCTGCTGCGCCGGGAACTTGTATGCGATGGCCCAACGCGGATACTTCGTTGTGGAGCCAAGCTCTTCGCGTTGCCGGAATGAGTTTATCTTTATCACCATCCCGTCGATGTCATACCCCAGGCTATTTCTCTTTTCCTCGTATTCGGCTATGACTTTTGCTACTTCATCCAAACTTGTAAGCAGCCGAACGTCCTGGGTTCTGAACCCAAGTGAAGCCAATAGCTTCATGGCCGCAAAATGTGAATCGGCCTGCGGGACAAGCTTCGGCCTGCCATTTTTATCGGTCACAATTAATTTGTATACGAACATATCAAGCGGGCGCGAGGCGGTGATTCTGGAATCCAACAAACGGAGTGAACCTGCGGCGGCGTTACGAGGGTTTGCGAAAAGGGATTTACCTTCCGCCTCTCGATCAGCGTTTATCCTGTCGAACGCCTCACGGGAAAGGTATACCTCTCCACGAACTTCAAACCGCTCCATACCTTCAACGGTTTTGACCTGTAGTGGAATGGAGCCGATAGTTTTGAGGTTTGCCGTTATATCCTCCCCGCTCACTCCGTCGCCACGCGTGGCGCCACGAATAAACACGCCATCTTCATATATAAGCGATACGCCAAGTCCGTCGATTTTAGGCTCTATGGCGTATTCAAATGGTTCGTCGCCAAGATTTTTCACAATTCTGTTATGAAACTCTTCAAGCTGGGCAAAGCTATTGGCGTTGTCCAACGACAACATGGGAACGTTGGGGTTGTGGCGAACTGTGGCAAGCTGTGATACAGGAGCCCCGCCTACCCTCTGCGAGGGGGAATCTTTTGTTAAAAGATCGGGATGGCTGGTTTCAAGCTCGATAAGCTCCCGCATGAGAGCGTCGAACTCGGCGTCCGATATTTCGGGATTGTCTTCGATGTAGTAGAGACGCTCGTGGCGGCGTATCTCTTCACGAAGCCTGTTGATCTTGAGTTTTATATCTTCCGCCACGTGGTTAAGGCTTAGAAGCTGTAACTTATCTTCCTTTTAGTCGTCAATGCGAATAAAACCGATAAACGGGAGTATCTCTTCTATTTCTTCGCGGGAAAGCTCCCTGTCGTCTGGGAAAACGAAAGTTTCGGCCTGGATATTCTCGTAATGACCGTTCCAGCATTGTAATGCGCTCACCTTGTTTCCTTCCCAGTCTATAACCTGTGAAAAATAAACAGGCCCCTCGCACTTCGCGCAACGGCCATAAAGCATATCGAATCTTATTGTGTCCGTGTTCATTAAATAGTTTCCATTAACAATAATAAACCGCACGACAATGGCGGCGGCGTTCGCCAATTATATCATGTTGCCTTATAAAACGCGAAACGTTGAACATATGATTTTTATCGTACGAAAAGCATATCGGGGAATCACCCTACGCTCAGGTTTTCCATGGCGGATTTAAAAAGCAAAAGTCCGTCAACGCCGCCAAGGCTCTCCTCGCACACTCTCTCAGGATGCGGCATCATACCGGCCACGTTTCTCTTTTCGCTCAATATCCCGGCGATGTTTTCAGCGGAGCCATTAGGGTTTGCCTCATCTTTTACCCTTCCTGCGACATCGGAATATCGGAAAAGAACCCGGTCTTCCGCGTTAAGAGCTTCAAGCGTTTTCGTGTCGGCCGTATAACGGCCTTCCATATGGGCTATCGGCATCTTCAACGCTTTTTTCTTGTCAAAACCTCTTGTAAGAAAAGAATCGCTCGTCTCAACCCTAACCCAGATATCTTTACAGATAAATTTCATGGACTCGTTTCGCATTAAAGCGCCAGGCAAAAGACCCGCCTCTGTAAGAATTTGAAAACCGTTGCAAATACCAAGAATCGGGGCGCCGCTTTCCGCAAACCGCCTCGCCGCTCCCATAACCGGGGAAAATCTTGATATGGCGCCGGGCCGAAGATAATCACCATACGAAAAACCGCCCGGGATAATTACAAAATCGTACCCGTCAAGCGATTCTGTGTGATGCCAGACAAAATCCACATCTCCTCCCACGACATGTTTTACCGCGTGATAACAGTCATAATCACAATTGGAGCCAGGGAAAACGATGACGGCGGTTTTCATTTTATTTATTTAAAAACATCGGCGAACCTGCCGGAAGTGTATCGGAGTCTTGTAGAGAGAGATTTTGCTATATTTTTTAAAATCTTTATTCCGATCAAAGGCTCCGACTCTATCAACTCGTCGAAACTTTTGCGCGTAAGTATCAAAAGCTCGGAATCTTCAATGGCCGTGGCCGTGGCCGATCGCGGTGAATGCTCTATCAAGCTCATTTCACCAACTGAAGCGCCTTTGTTAAACCTCGCAAGAACAGTCTGGCGACCATCGATTGATTCTTTACGTATCTCTATTTTTCCGGTCACAACATAAAAAAGCGAATCACCAGAGCTTCCTTCTTCGCAAAGGACAGTATTCTCAGAGACATTTTTACGGAATATATGTTTACCCAATATTTCCAGTTCCGCCTGACTTAGTGTATTAAACTGCGGAGCTTCAAGCATCAACGCCGTTATATCGTCACCGGATTTTTCCATGTCCGCTATTCCGGTAAAAGGTCGATTTTATAATTTTCTGTCACAGGATTCGCCAGAAGCTTATCGCACATATTTTTTATCGCGTCTTCGGCGGTTTGTGGATCGTCCTCATTTACCTCAATCTCGATAAATTTTCCGATCCGGACATTATTCACGCTCTCCCCGTCCATTTGGTTGAGCGCGCTCATCACCGCTCTTCCCTGGGGGTCGAGAACACCTTCTTTTAAGGTAACTGTGATTTTCGCTTTCATATAAATCTTTCTAGAGAACTTCAGCCACTCGCCGACGAACTTCCTCATACGCCTCTTCGATTTTGCCAAGGTCGCGGCGGAACCTGTCCTTGTCCATCTTCTCGCCTGTAGACTTCTCCCACAAGCGGCATCCATCCGGGCTTATCTCGTCCGCCAGCAATATGCCTTCCGGGCTTCTGCCAAACTCCAGCTTATAATCTACAAGCGTAATTCCAATCTTGTCGAAAAACTTTGTCAGCCAGTCATTGATCTTATAGGACTGTTTTTCGATAAAATCCATTTCGTCATCCGTGGCCATGTTGAAAACCCGGATATGGTTTCTGTTTATCATCGGGTCGCCCAGATCATCATCTTTATAATAATATTCGATAATCGTATCGCTTAATGGCTCCCCTTCGTCAATACCCATTCGTTTTGAAAGCGACCCGGCCACAACGTTGCGCACCACCACTTCCACCGGGATGATCTCCACCTTTTTGATCAGCATCTCACGTTCGCTCAACATATCGATGTAATGCGTGGCGATCCCCTCTTTCTCCAACGCCATGAATATGCGTGAAGAAATATCGTTGTTGATGACTCCTTTTGCTCCGATACTCCCCTTTTTTTTACCGTCGAAAGCGGAAGCGTCATCCTTGAAATATTGTATAAATTTGTCCGGGTCAGACGTTGAATAGATTATCTTCGCCTTACCCTCGTGTAATTGTTTGCCTTTTGTAGCTGCGGTGGCTCCTTCGCCCATACCTTCTCTACTCCTCAAAAACCCGTTTAAAAATATAATCGATATGCTTCAAATGATAGGTTAAGTCAAACGATTGTTCAACCTGTTCCTTTGTAAGGTTTTCGCTCACTTCCGGTTCTTCCATCAGCAGGTCGATAAACTGTTTTTTCTCTTTCCAGCACCGCATTGCCGCCCGTTGCACGGTCTTATAAGCGTCTTCGCGGCTCATGCCCTGTTCGATGAGGTCGAGCAACACTTTTTGCGAGAATATCAGCCCACGGGTTCTCTTGAGGTTTTCCATCATGTTTTCAGGATATACGGTAAGCTCGTCGATCAACCTTGTCAGTTTGTTGAGCATTGTATTTACCAAAATCGTCGAATCCGGCACAATGACCCGCTCCACCGATGAGTGGGATATGTCGCGCTCGTGCCACAGCGCCACGTTGTCCAGCGCCGCCATCACATGCCCTTTTACGACCCTTGCAAGGCCCGTGAGATTCTCCGCCGTTATCGGGTTTCTTTTATGCGGCATTGCGGACGAGCCTTTCTGCCCCTTGTGGAAACGCTCCTCCGCTTCCAAAACCTCAGTCCTCTGCAAATGGCGCAGCTCCACAGATATTTTTTCGACAGTCGCGGATATTATCGCCAAAACGCTCATATATTCGGCGTGCCGGTCTCTCTGTATCACCTG